>JBBKVQ010000114.1:0-15390 GCA_037968515.1 Bradymonadaceae bacterium | reverse complement strand
ACCAAGTGAATACGCCACTTTATGTGGCTGGTTATGTTGATCATCAACCTGTGGAAACCAGGCTTTTCCGGGAGATTACCGGAGAGAGCGAGTTTGCTAAAATTCATCAGATCGATTCTGAAAAGGCGGAGATTCTTGAACTCCAGTTTCCTTCGAGTCCGGCGCCTTCCGTGCGTGAATTGGAGCTATTTATCTGGGGACAACATCCGACTAACCCGAGTCGCGATGAGGCTAACTTCCGAAAAATCACCCATTATAACGGGGTGACTACTCCTCATACTCGTCCTTGTATGATTCCGGCACAATTAGGTGAAAAAACTGATTTCGAGGCCCGATTGGGTTTTTTTCCCGAGACCACAATGCGGTTAAATTTAGACCTCACCGATTTTCGATACATCGACAGAACCATGCCAAGAAATATGCCGGTGTTTACCGCGAAAGTTGGGCAAAGTATCGACTTTTTGCTGACCATCGGTGCACCAGGCACCCCATTTAAGGTTGGCGGCCAAGTGGTCCTATTTTCAACAGATGGCAGCGTTCACAAGACATTTGGTGTTGTTCCGCCGCCACCAGAGACGACAACCAACTACACTTCTATTCTGCGTCATCGGTTGCCTATAAAGTTTACTAAACCCGGCAGAGTTGAATTCGTACTGGCATTCAATTTTGACCCCTATAGTCCTCAAAGTCGGGTTGATGGATCGGAATTTGACGGTTTCCCGTCTGATGAGAATAGCAATTCCATAATTATTGATGTGGTAGAATAGGGATTGCGTTACGCGTCCATCGCCACAATCAACGCAGCAAACACCAGCTCGGTGGGGTTTAAAGACACGATTCTTTTGTGGCTTTTAAACCGCTCCATCAGCGACGCCGTCTGACTCGAAGAAATCGGGTCGGCCTCGCCGAGCAATTTCATTACCCGGGCCCCCTCGCGTTGCAGCAGCGGCACAGCTAATTTGCTGGCGTCCAAGAGCGGCAATAACCTGGTTTTGGGGACGCCGTGGCCTTCGATCACAATCAAATAAATCCCAGCCAATCGTCGGCGTTGTTTGGCGTTTAGCCGCACGGCCGTGACTCGTCCGCGTGGGCTGTCTTCGAGCTCGGCCAGCAGCCCTTCGACCAAGGTGTGGCCGTTTGCAAAGAAGTCGACGACATCGTTGGCGACACCTTCGGTGCGATTAAACGTGCCCAAGAACCGGTCGTCTTCGTGGATGCCCGGTATTGCGTCGACTTTTACACCGCTGCCGTACTGAACAAAATAGACCGAGGTCCCTTCTTTTTCGACGACTTGCAGCCCAATTCGGTCAGCAGCTTTCAGGCAGAATTTTTCGGTCAAAGAATCCAAGTCGTCTGGGATTTGGGCAAGTATGGCCGGCGTGTCTTCTTGTTTGTGGGAATCCGGAAAGTCCCAGCCGTCGCGGTGCCGAGCACCCATGGTGGCGCGCTCAAAAATACCCAGTTCTTCGTAGACTTCGACCTGAGGATCGCCCGTTCGGAAATAGGTGATGGGGATTTCGCCGGTACGGCCGATGCGGTCGAGCCGACCGATGCGTTGCTCAAGCACCATCGCGTCGTCTGGAAGATCGATATGAACAATATGTTTACAAAACTGGAAGTTTCGCCCTTCGGAACCTGCGCCAGAAGACACCAACACCGGGTTTGCAGAGATTCGAAATTGAGCCAACTCGATATCGCGCGAAGATGTGCGCATCTCTTCGTGAAACATGAACGCTCGGGTCTGCAACGCGCGCTCAAGCTCGGCGTGAAGCTTTTTGGCGCGTTTGGCGTCGTTCACAAAAACCAGCGCTTTTTCGCCGCGCAGTTTCCATCCGCGGGCAGCTTCAAAAAGCCATATTACCCGTTCATCGTTTTCGTCGAGGTCACCGGCTTCAAGTTCGATCGGAACCGGCACGCGGGTGCCCAAAGTGTCCATATCGCCACGTGTCACCGCGCTTACGCGGCTAAACGAATATCCGGTTTCGGTCTTTTTGTGCGGCAAATGCAGAGCCTCGGCCAAGCGCAGAAATCCAGACTCGTCGTGTTGAAACGGCGTGGCCGTAAGCATCAGCGCATGGGGGGCTTCTTTTAGCAGCGGAAAAACCACGTTTTCCAAGCTCGCATCCACCGAGCGGTGAGCCTCATCGACCACCACCAGTTCCGGGGCCGCTTCCCGCAGGGATTTTTCCAAGTCTGGATGTTTGGCCAGCAGCTCGAGCGACAGAATCGAAAACGGATGCACATCAAACGGATTCACCTCGGGACCAAAGTCCGTTGCCACGGCCGCTAATCGGTCTTCGTCCACGTGCACAAAAACCTGATGAAATTTTCGGTACAGCTCGCCCAGCCACTGAATCGTCAGGGTTTCTGGGGCCAAGATGATGGCGCTGTCGATTCGTCCCATGCGGATTAGGCCAGACGCAATCATGCAGGCCACGACGGTCTTCCCAAGGCCAACCTCGTCGGCAATCAACCAGCGGACGTATTCGGATTGAATCGCGCGCGAAGCGGTGTCGAGCTGATGCGGAAAAATCTCGACCCGTCCGCCCATGAGGCTTGGGACCGCGCCTTGGCGCCGGTAGTGAAGCAGGCGATATCCATCGAGTCGATTCACGACATCTTCGATGCGGTCAGTCTCACCGGCAATAAGGCGGTCAATCAGCGAAGGCGGCGTGAAGATCGGCCACAAATCATCGACCTCAGCCACAGCCCCGTCGGCGAGTGTGGCGACCGTGCCCAGCAGGTGCGTGATTTTGGTCTTTTGACCGCGGTATTCGACCTCGTCTCCGACCCCAAGCTCGATCAGGCGCAAACCCGGGGCTTCTTTGGTCAGGCGAAGTTTGGTTCCCGAGTCTGGAAACAGAACGTCGATGAACCGACCTTCGATCGCGGATACAATGCCCACCCCAAGTTCGGGGTTGTTATGACGGACGAATTTCTGGCCGACAACGATGTCCATAACGCTACTTCCGGCGGAGTGGTGCCCAGGCCATGGCCGAGCTTGCGAGCGCGAGATAACACGGATCCACGGCGAGAGGCTATCCTCTGAGTCGAACACGTCGGGCTTGCAGGTCGGTTGAACTTCTTGCATAAATCGACCAGTCTTTTCACCGTCTGACAGCCAGGGACCGCCATGAAAATCCAAGACATCTACGTCGCCACTGATCTCTCCGAAGTTTCTGCATCGGCCGCACGTTGGGCTCAGAACGCCAAGGCGAGCTTTGGCTCAGAGGTCACCGTGGCTTATGTGGTCGAAGTCTCTGTCTCGAACTGGTTTTCCAATGCCATGGACACCTTCGAGGATCATCAGCGTGTCGAGAAAGCCAAAGAGAATATCCGTTCGTGGTACAAAGATGCCACGGGGGAGCTGCCGGACCACGTGGATATTCGAACGGGAAGTCCAGCATCACAGTTGGCGCAGATTATCGGTGCCGAAGGCGATAAATCTTTGCTTGTCATGGCACGGTCGGGCAAAGGCCCCGTTCAGAAGTTCTTTTTGGGCTCGACCGTGTCGCGGGTAGCCTCAATGCCCCCTTGCCCGCTTGTGATCGTCCATCCGGAGCACGAGACACTCGAGCCCACTCACCCAGTTGTAGTGGGAACGGATTTCAGCCCCAATGGCAACCATGCGGTCGAGGTCGCAGCTAAATTTGCGGACGCATTGGGTTCTCCGCTTCATATCGTTCACGCCAATCCATCGCCTCAAATCTTGGTATTCGATGGCGCTGACGTGCCAGTCGATGCGATGCAGGCGTCGGCAAAACTTTGGTCGTCTGCTGCGATGCAGGATTTGATGAACAAAATGACTCCAACCGCGGGTCCCGACTTGACCGCCGAGGTCAGTGGCGATCTTCCGGCCGTTGCCCTCGCAGAGGCTGTCAAAAGCCGATCTGCAGGTTTGTTGATCGTGGGCCATTCGGGTGAATCTGAGCTGATGCAACAGGTGCTGGGCAGCACTGCGCAGCGTTGCCTGTCCGAGATGCCATGCACGCTCATCATTTTGCCTCGCGGCAAGTGAGGGCTCTATTCGGACTGGTTTTGCTGGGGGTTTCTGCGTGTTCCGCACCCAAAGAAACGGTCCGTCCCGAACCGCCGCCAGCGGCTGAAAAGCCTGCAAAAGAGCGAATCTCGTCGTGCCTAGCGGCTATGGGCGAAAAATCCACGGAAAGTATCGTGATGGCTTGTCGCCACATGTGGCGCGATACGGCTTGCCAAGACGCTTGGGCGTCGTCGCTTGACGTTTTGCGTGGCGATCGTGCGCGTGTGATTTTGACCGGATGTCTTCCGGCGTATTGCACTCCGAACCTTCCGATTTGTTCTTGGGACGCAAGCTCTGCGGACCTGACCGCCACGGAACCTGACTGGCTCGAGGGCTGGGCCGCGCTTAATCGTGCCGTGTTGCCCGGGGACTTGGATTATCAGGTTGAGGCTCCCGAAGCTGGCGAGTTTGCGAAACAACTGATGATTATCGTGACACTTCAGCGCTGATTGGGCCAATGGGCTCTTTTGGTCACGGCGCCTTCACGTCTTCGCTGGAACGAATGCGGACCTCGACGTCTTGCGCACCTTCCAACGTGTTTTGTTTCGGCAAATAGACCAGTCGAGTCACGACTGAGTAGGGCGTGTAGCGGTCGCGGGGAATCTGGAACAAGAAGGTGAGGTCGACAAAACGACTGGGTTCGAGCCGCGTGTCGTCTACAATATCAACGGCCTCGGTGGGATTGCCGGTGGGCTTGCCGGCCTGGTCGACCATGTGTCGAGCCATCAGATAGCCGCCTTGTTCAGGGTCGGTCTGAAGCGAACCCGGCAGGCGCGTGCCCCACCAGTATTTCAAGCGCTCCCCTTGGGGTTCGGCAGACGCGTAGGCGTCCACCACGACTGCATATCCATGGTCCAAGAATCCAGCCGGTGCGTAATGGGCCGCGGTCTTATTCTGAACTTTCACCTGCACATAAATCAGGTCTTCAATGCGGTAGGCGTGAACCCAGACCCCCATCGACTCTTGACGCTCGGCGATGGTCGTCAGGAACTCTGGCTCTCCGTGGGGCACGTGGCATGACATGCAGGTGGCCTCGGGGAACAGGGCTGCCACCTCGGCGGCCTCGGTCAGCACTGGGAAGCTCGATCCAAACACATCGGCCGGCAAGTGTGGCCAAATACCGATGGTGTCGATTGGTTGGTCCAAAACTCGACCGTCGACCTGCAAATGACATCCCACACAGTCGGCTTCCGTTGCGGCGTACCGTGGCTGAATTACGTCCGCTTGGTCCTGCAGTTGTTGGAGCACCTCTACGACCGTCTGGACCTCATAACGTGGCAGCGCAGCAGCGATAGCCTGACTTCTGGCCTGCCGCACCGCATTTTTGCCATCCGCCGTTTTTTCAGCGAACTCTTGCCCAGAATAGTCCGCCCAAATCGCTTGGATTTTGGGGATTTCGTCCGCGGCAAGGCGTCCGGAAGCCGCCAGCCTGCGAACGGCCAAGTGGACCATCATTTCGTCTAGTTCTTTGGCGGACACCGCGATATCGACGCCCGTCTGCAGGGCCCGGTCGAGGTTTTCGGTGCGATCGACAAAGGGTGCAGACGTGTCTTTAACGCCCATGAAACTTTCGAGCTTCTTGCTCGTTTCACGCGGAATCAACAGCGCGATGACCACCGCCAAGAGTGTCGCGCCGGTCCCCATCCAGAATTGTCGTCCGAATTTTTTCACGTCGAAAACGGCTTAAAGTGTGATGCCACCGTCGACATCGATGCAGCGACTGGTGAAATAATCGCATTCTAGGATGAAGCGCACGGCTTGCCACATCTCGATGGGTTTACCGGCTCGGCGCAGTGGCACGGCTTTAAGTAGCTTATCGAGCACCTCTGGCCGCATCGCTTCGAGGATCGGCGTCTCTATAAATCCCGGCGCGATAGCTCCGACCCGAATGCCATGGCGGGCGAGCTCTTCGCCCCAGAGTTTTGTGTCGGCAATCAATCCGGCTTTAGCCGCCGAATAGTTGGATTGTCCACGATTTCCGTGTCTGGAAACCGAGCTGATGTTCACGATAACGCCGGGCAGTCCGTTTTCGACCATATGCGCTGCGACTTCGCGAGTGCATAGGAAAGGCCCGGTCAGGTCGACATCGATCACTTGCTGCCAGTGCTTCAACGACATCTTCCGGATTTCGCCGCTGTCTTTGTCTTTGCTGACCAGCAAGGCATCCCGAAAAATTCCGGCGTTATTGATCAGGCCGTTCACCCCTCCAAAAGCCTTCGCAGTGGCTTCGACCAACGCGATGACCGACGCTTCGTCCGCGACGTTCGCGACGAAAGTCTTAAGGTTATCAGCCGAGTTTTCGTCGAGCTCCTTGAGGGCTTCGATGTTGACGTCACACGCCATGACTTTGGCGCCCGCTGCAGCGAGCTCAGTGGCAAAACACAGTCCGAGTCCACTGGCGGCGCCGGTGACGATGATTTTCAGATCTTCGAGTTTCATGGGAATCCTGCTGAATCGGGCAATGAAGGTAGAGCACGCCCACGACGGGTCTACAATCGGCGATGCAGCAAATCGTAGACGATGTCGTCGACCGAGAGTTGTGGCTTGAAGCCCAATTGATTGCGGGCCGCGGCATCATCCACCATGCACACGTATTTGATATGGTCGAGTTCGGGCCACGGCCAGTCTGCAATTTTTAACGACCAACCGACCTTCAACATTGCCCGTAAAATCGGCTCAGGAACGTGACGTGGATGACGCCCCAGCTTGTCCAATACCAGCGAAAGGGGAACCGGCGACGGTCCCGCAACATTGAATACACCACGAATCCCGGGAGTCAGTGCGCGAATGATCGCGGCCACGACGTCTTCGACATGGATCAGCTGAACCATCGGATCGAACCCCATCAACGTCATGGGGCGCTCCAGCCGGAAATATCGCGATGGTGCGTTGTCCACCTGTCCCACGATATGCACTGGACGCAGGATCACAGTTTCGATCTCGGGATGGCGCCAAAAGAAGGTGTTGCAGAGCATGTCTAGAGCGATCAAATCGCGAATCGCCCCGAAATTTGTCCCAGCCAGCAGCGGCGCATCTTCGGTCAAAAACTGAGGATTTTTGGGGTCAGGCCCGTAGACATTGGCGCTGGATAAAACCACCACCTTGGGGACTTTATGTTCGGCGCAAAGCTCGAAGACTTTCTTGGTTCCGACCAGATTGAAATCGTGATGCAGCGACGAGTCTTGCCGCGGATTATGCATAATATTCAGGTGCACCACGGCATCAATTTGTTCACGCCGAAACACGTCTTCAAACCGCCGTCGTCGAATATCTGCGCGCTCCACCGAGATATCTTTGGGCATATTTGGCGTGAATCGCCGATCGATCCCAATGACTTCATGCGTGCGGTGCAACTGCCGCGCAAGTGCGCGCCCTAGGCGTCCGGCAATCCCGGTAATGACGATCCGCTCTTTACGTTGGCGTCTTCGATTCAAAAGAAGACCCCTTCACGTTCTTCGAGTCCGCGAGAAATAAGGCTGTTGATCGAGTCTTTGACCACGTCAACTTTGGCCCGAATCACCTTGTCTTCGTCGTCGAACTTGCCCTCAAAATGCATGGGTTCGCCAAAATACAGACGGTATTTCACGGGCATCGGCAGCGCGCCAAGAGGTCCCAATAAGAGCATCGCTGGCGTGAGCGGAAACGCTGGAATACCCAGCAACTCAGCGGCCTTTTCGAAGTTGTACACGCTCGGCATCTGCTCTTCGCCGCCCACAATTCCCACCGGCACGATCGGCGTGTTGGTTTCGAGCGCGAGCCGCATGAAACCGAGCCCGAAGTCGGTCAGTTGGTACGCACGATCGAAGGTCTTTGAGATTCCTCGGACACCCTCGGGGAACGCCGCCAAACAGCCACCACGGTCAAGCAAAAGGCGCGCGTTCTCGCGTGTCCCGACGACCTGTCCGGCGCGCGCAAAGAACGTTGAAACAAACGGAAGCGTAGGAATCCAATGTTCGACCATGCTCCGCACGATGCGCGGAGGTTTATGGTCGAAGAGCAACGAGGACCCCAGAATCATGCCATCGATCGCGATTTGCCCGGAGTGGTTGGCGATTAAAATCACCCGACCTTGGTCAGGCACATTCTGAATATCGTGGGTCTCCACACGAAAATACTGGTTGTAGAGCCACTGCGCCGTTGGCCCAAGGTACTTCAGGTACTCGGGATGGAATCCGAACGGGTCGTAGCCATGCTCGTTTTGGCCAGCATCCATGGTGATGATGGCATCCCATAATTCCGGGTCAAACGAGTCGATGAACCACTGGTCGATTTTTTCGCGCGCAACGCCCATTTAGAAACTTGTGCCAAAGTAAGTGTACATCGAACGAGACAGGTTAATCAGGTCGATCACGTCGACCATATTATAATACGCGTCGGTCTGAACGTCTTCGTCGACCGCGTTTTCGTATTCGCTCGCATATTGTGCGCCCAACGATACCAGCATCGCGCCACCTGCAAAGGGGTCTTCGCCCGTTGGATTCAAAGCGCCGTATTCAATTCCCGTCGTCGGGTCGGTAAACGTCAGCACTTCGTAGCCCGGCCCGGCCGAAATTTGTTCTCCTGCACCGGTGCGGAAAACCTTCATCTGGTCGGGGAAGTTCAACGAATAATTCGAGGTGAAAAACGCCATGCCGTACATGCCGACATAAAGCTGTTGAGTGAAAGAAGAATCCAAATCAATCGGTTCGCCTGGCAAATCGCCCGGGATTTCCTCGCCTGTTTCAGGGTCGAAATACAGGTCACCTCCGTTGCCATCGTCTGCCACAAGTGGCGAAAGTCGCGGAACCACAACTTTTCCATCGACGTTTCGCGGGCCAAAATAGCGGGTATCTTGAGTGTAGATGGCGTTAAACAGGTCAGTCAGCTCGTACTCAAAAAACATGAACCAAGGGATCGAATAAGTGAGTTCATCGGCCGAATCGTCGACACCAAGTCGAGTTGTTTCGAAGTCAGTCAGCGCGAATGAAGCCGCCAAAAAGTCCCAGAAATGGCCAACTTCGCTGACTCGATCGAAGTAGTAATAACCACTGTCGTATTCGTATTCGGTATAAAGGTTTTTCCCTTCTCCGCGGCCGATGCTCAGGTCGTATTGAGGACCAGGTGTGTAGTCCATGAGCCGCCAAGTTCCACCGGCATCCTTGTCGTATCCGCCAACTTGCGGTGTCACCATGACTTCTGCGAGCTGGTTGAACGCGGTCGTCGCGGCGAACAGATAGTAGTTATCCATGCGGGCGTCGTCGGTTCCATAGAAGTACGAAAACACCCAGTTCTGGTAAATCTGGGTCAACGGCGTGAAGTAGCGAGAGTACATTGAATACAGGACGTCTTCTGACCAGAAAAATGGGCGGTCACGTCGTAAATGGTGCAGTGGGTAATACTCACGGTACATATTGACGGTGTTTTTGACGATTTCGAAAGGATCTGCGCCGCTGTCCCAAACATCGCATGACATCAAGGCGCCAACCCACTCGTCTGAACAGAACATGTAGTGGACTTCTACCGGAGCTGTGGGGCCGCCGACTTCTCGTGCTGCCTTCACATCGTTGTATTTCCGCCACTCGCGTTTATGCATGTCTTCAAGGTTCGTGAAGGTCTGTGCGACGCTGGTGTAGTGGTATTCTTCAAGCAAAGTTGGGAACGCCAACGACGCAGGGTCTTCGTAGCGCTGCAGCAATGAACGCGCGTTGCCCGGCGATGAATAGACATGCACAAATCCAGGCTCGACACCTTTGCTTTCGTCGTAGGTTCCTGACGAATAAGCGAACACGATTGCGGCCACATCGTATTTTCCGATGCCCTGAATATCGCTGTTGAATCGTCCGCCGTAGTCCATGATCGACGAATACTGGAACTGATTCATTTTGCCGACTTTTTGAGCTTCGGTCTGCGTGGTCATTTCGTACAACGAGTCGATATCGCCAGAGTTAATCAGATTTTCTTTGCGCAATTCCCAGTAGTTATCTGGGTAGTTCAACGAGTCGTATGACCCCTGGAAATTATGTCGAAGGCCAAGCGTGTGGCCGACTTCGTGTTCCATGACCGCGCGGTAAACCGCCTCGCGAATCATGACTCGAACCACAGCCGGGTCTTCGTCTTTGTTTTCGAGCGCAAATCCAAGAATCGCATCGTCTGCAAACGCCGACAGGTACAGATTTCTTTGAGCAGCTTCCATCATCCGCTGTTTGCGGACCTTCATCTGTTTGCCGGTGGCCCAGTTGCTGGGACGAATTTGTTCAGCCACGACGTCGTTAGGTGCGGGCTTGTTTGGACCTGCTTGGCCACGTGATTTTCCGACGGTGATTTCGGAATTGGTGAGCAGGCTGTCAAAACCGGCTTCACGCATTTTATGACGAACGTTTGCGTCGCGGTCGTAGCTCAGTTTTTCGAGGCCGCGGGATTTTAATGCACGCATTTTTGCGGCCTTACGCGGCTGCATTTTCATGACATCGCGGTCGGCTCGCATGTTTTTAAGGTTCGCCAAACGCGTCTTGGGACGAGCGGCGTCCGTGGCGAGTCGCGCCTGAAGTTCTTCGGCAATATATCGCGAATCGGCAAGGTCATCTTCGGTGAGGTCTCCGTTGATCAAACGGACCAAATCCGCCGCATATTGGGCGTAGGTCTCGACCTCGGCACCGTAAACGTAGGCGTTTCCGAAGATGATTTCTCCGGTCAGGGGGTCGGCGCCCGATGGTCCATAACCCAGCAATCCTGCCTGCGTAAACTGGTCGACCCAGTACATCTGATTATAGCGAATATCGCCCGTGCGAGCCTCAAGGCCTTCTTCTCCGCATTCGTCGGCATCATCAGCTGTGACCGGGTTATGGCACAGGATGTACATGCGACCGACGGTCTCGGGTTTTACACCTTTGGAGGCGGCCACTGCTGAACGAAACGCGAGGTCCCAACCGTCGGCCGTTGCCTGCGAAGCGGCAAAAAGGTCGTCTGGCATTTCTTGGCCAACATAATAAACGATGGGTTTTGCGTCACGGTCTTTGACCGGAATCACAAGTTGGCGGCCGTCCGCATCGAGTTTGATGGCACCGTTTTCGTCCCGCTGCCAGACCTTGTCCCAAGTATTGAAACGGTTTGCCAAATACTTGCGATTGGTTTGCCGAATGCCGCGCCATTCGTCGTAGGCGTATCGCTCGGTTCGGAAGTATCCGAATTTGGACATCAAGCGGTCTTCGTATTGAATGGGTTCGTATTCACGGTCGGGTGCGGCTTTCATGAACGCCGTACGCAACTTGATATTTGCGCTGGTGCAGTCTTCGGCGGAATAACCCCACCACGAATAAACACAGCCCCAAAAATCAGGCTCAACGATCATATTTGCGGTGAAATCAAAATAGTTCAGTGAACCGTCGGCTTCACGCGCTTCCACGAGCGAATCTTCGCCCGCGCGGTCTTGGCTCGCGAAATATTGAAAGTCCGTATAGCCAAGATTGGTCGATAAAAAGTCGAAGTTGGTAATCAGGTTGGTAGACCATTCCACCCGCATGTATTGCCGTTCGTACCAAGGTCGATCCGATGAGTTTTCGTCGATGACGTTGGATTGCTCGCCGGTCGAAGGATTGTAGGAGCGTTGGATGTCGAAATGGCTCGAGATCGGATACGCGGCAATTGGACTCTCGATGTAGTCCTCATCGCGCTCGCCGGCCTGTGATCCTTCGATTTTGGCGTACGAGCGAAATGCCACCAGATAGTTTTCTTCAACTTTCCAGCGAATCCGTTCCATCGAAGAGGTGTCGCCGACAAAAGTCCACCAATTTGTGGTGGGCACGTCGACCACGGTCTGCGCCACAAACCAGTCGCCTTCAAGGTCTGACTTCTTGGTTTGGTTATCTTGGGTGCGGTCGATATCGCCCACATCCTGTGCACACGCACCAAACACGAAAATCAATGCAATGAGCAGTATCAAACGGGAAAACTTCATCGGCACTCCAAGGGCACGTCAAGCGGCGCATAGTAGGGCTTGAGGCCCCGGGAAGCAATTGTTTTGACGGCGGCCCTACAGGGACGGAAGCTGCATTATGATTGGCCTATTTGCCTCGTGCAGTGCTATCACCCGCGCATGATGCTGAACGTCGAAAACCTATCCAGAACGATCGCAGAACGGACCTTGTTTTCGGGGCTCAGTTTTAGCTTGGCCGAGGGAGAGAGCCTTGCTCTTGCGGCGCCCTCCGGATTTGGCAAAACTCAGGTGTTGCGTTGTTTGGCTCACCTTGTCCCGTTCGACGGCATCATTACGCTCGACGGTAAATCGGCGCTTGAAACTGGGGTGGCCGCTTGGCGTCGAAACGCCGTGTATTGCGCTCAGACACCGCCGATTTATCCGGGAAGCCCAGCAGATTTTGAAGTTTTGGTGGCAAGCTTTGCCTCGCAGGTGGGGCGACCGCACACGCCTGCTCGAGAGATCGCAGCGTCATGGAAAGTCGAACATGTTTGGGAAAAACCTTGGGCAACTCTGTCCGGCGGGGAGGCCCAACGCGCAGCGCTGGCCGTAGCATTGTCTACGAACCCGCGCCTTTTGCTTTTGGACGAACCCACTTCGGCGCTTGATGCCGTAACAAGAGACCTGGTCGAAGACCGTTTATCAGGGGTCGCAGCAATTTGGGTGACCCACGACAGGGTTCAAGCCCAACGCGTGGCCGACCGCGTGATCGATTTGGAACCCTATGGGGTGGTCCGTGAATGAAATCATCCAGATAACGCCGTGGGGCGTGGCCGGTGCGGCGTCGTTGGTGATCGCTAACGCGTTGGTTTCGTTTTGGTTGAAGCTCGGGCTAGAGAAGAAAATTCTGGTCGCGGCTGCCCGTGCGGTGATCCAGCTGATTTTGTTGGGCTATATTCTGGTGCCGATTTTCCACTTCAAACACTGGGGGTTTGTCCTTGGAATCGCCCTCGTGATGGTAAGTGTTGCAGCAAGGGAATCGATTAGGCGCTCAAAGCGCGCCTACAAATACGCCTCGTGGGATATGTTCCTGACGCTCGCCTTGGCAACTGCGGTCACGTCGTGGTTTGGAAGTGCAATTTTGGTTGGGGTCGATCCGTGGTGGACCCCACGTTATTTCATTCCGCTTCTTGGCATGCTGCTTGGAAATGTGCTCAACGGCATCACGATCGGCCTTGATGCGACTCTCAAAGAGCTCGACGAGGGGCGGACACGAATCGAAGGACGGCTCGCCCTGGGCGCGACTTGGTGGGAGGCTTCTCAACCAGCAGTGGCGGAGGCTGTCCGGATGGCGATGATGCCTACGCTGAACATGATGACCGTCGTGGGAATCGTGAGCATCCCAGGCATGATGACTGGGCAGCTTCTGGGCGGCACGTCACCAGAAATAGCGGCGCGTTATCAGATTCTAATTCTGTTTATGATCGCAGCGACGGTCGCGGTGGGCACTGTTAGCGCGGCGATAATTACCGTTCGCCGTCTTTTTGATGATGAGCACCGACTAAGAATAGAACGAATCACGTGAAGGGAGTTTCGATGCAAAATGAACAAAAAATCATTGGCGCAACAGCGGGCTGCATTGGATTGGCCTTCGGGGCCGCGTTGGGAGCAGCTTTGGGCTTCTACGCAGCCTATTCGATCGCGGAACTCTTCAGTGCCAACCACGAGAAACAAGCCTACCTAACGCTGCCGATTATTCCCGCTTTGGCGCTTCTAGGGGGCCTCACGGTGAGCGCAACTGCCATCGGAGTCATTTTTCGAAAAAAAGCTATGTTCGTTCTGGGTGGCATTGGATGGGCACTTTTATTGGTCGTTTTGATCAAGGGATTGGTCTTTAATCACATTTCAAGACCTGCCCAACTTCGTGTCGAAAACCGCTCTAACGTTACAATTGAAGCGGTGTTCATCGGCAGCGACTTTCGCAGGAGCCAACGACTCGGAAACATCTCACCAAAAGAATTCAGCAAGTCGGTCACAGTCGATCTGGACAACCCAACATCGTATAATCAGATCGAGGGCCGCGCTGCCGCGGGATATGTTCGAAACCGCGGCTCGAATGAATCATTGCCCGACGGCAATTACACTTACGTCGTAAGCGGCACCGTGAATGACTTCAACTATGCGATCGTAAAAGACTGAGGGTTCAGAGCCCTTCGAGCGGCCCCAATACACGGTTTAAAACCGCCTCGCGTTGGCGTTCTTTGTACATGTCATGCCCGGCAAGTCCTTCTCGACTTTGGGCATAACTTTCTTGGTCCATAATCTGGACCTCATAGGGGAAGAAAAATCGAATCTCTTCGCCGTCAGGGCCTGGAACTCTGATCAATTGTCGGCAGGTGAATTGGATCGAGTGATAGGCTACGTCGCTGAAAGGGTTGTACGACGCGACCGCCGGCCCGGGAAACCCCATTTTCTTGGAAGCCTGACGGAGTCGATGGATTTGTTCTTCGGGAGTCATCACCCCCAAGCCCACCAGCGAGTCTGTGCGCTCGATCTCGGCCATCGCCCATTCTAGATCCACCAGCGTATTTCGCGAACGACTTGGCTTGATGTTCGCGAACATCACCACATTTTCCGCTCGCAGGTATTTTACGACCATCAACGCGTCAAAACGCTCACGCGTAATCAGCCGAACGCCAATTCGGTCAAAAATATCTGCGGCAACATTTTCGGCCTTATGCAAAAGCTTCATTACCACCGAGCCCAACGGCTTGGTTGGTTTGACCTCGAAGTCTTCCAGAGGAATACCCGTTTGGTCGCCCAGGTAAAGCCCATCTTCCTGCATCGACAAGTGCGGTTCGAACCGAGAGAGCACTTGTTGGCGAATAGGCACCGAATAGCGATCGTTGAAATACGAATGCGCGTGGGCAACCGTGTGCATGACCCGCAGCAGCGCGCAGGCCCAACGTTGGTGGGAGTCGCTGGGTTTGGAAGCCCATAAGAGGAGCTGCCTGATATCCTGAGCGTGACGTATATCGCCCGGAATATCGATCGGCAGGCCGTCTAACAAGGTGTCCTGCAAAAAGGTCACGGCATGTTGGCGATAACCTTCCAGTTCCACCCGATGAGACGGGAGTTCCCAGTTGAACCCATAACAATCCAGAAACTTCTCGGCTTCGGATTCGGTGGTCAGAAGTAACTGCGGTACGTCGATCGCCGATTCCCCACCGATGATGGCGCGAGTCAGATGCCACGGGGAGCCATCAAGAGAATTCATGTTTTCCTGCTAATGCGAGTATGGCCATTATCTGCGCCGCAGGGCGTTGCGGCAAGGGTGATTGGCGCGCTTCTGTGATTCGGTCCGCGTGGCTCCAGCCGCGCCCTGCGATTCGGTTCGCGTGGCTCCAGCCGCGCCCTGCGATTCGGTCCGCGTGGCTCCAGCCGCGCCTGAGATGCGGTC
>JBBKVQ010000113.1:0-6393 GCA_037968515.1 Bradymonadaceae bacterium | reverse complement strand
TTGTTGCTCAGGGTCGTGCTGCTTTGACCCGCACAGCTTGCCACGCAGAGCGGATAATCATAATGAGCAGATGATTCACTTCTTTGAATCAGGCGGCGAAGTTATTGACGTCTGCGGCGGCGACGTGTGCTCGCCGTTGTGAATCCAGACCTCGTTTGGCTCATCAATGCAGCGTCATTTTTTACGGAGCCGAAATGGAAGTCCTCAATCAACTTGTCTCACTGCTCGCTCTTGAGCGGATCGAAGAAAATCTTTTTCGCGGGCAATCCCAAGACTTAGGCTGGGGACAGGTCTTTGGGGGGCAGGTTCTTGGACAAGCGCTTTCAGCGGCGGCCCAAACCGTCCCGGACGATCGCGCTGTGCATTCTTTTCATGGGTATTTTCTTCTGACGGGCAAGGTCGACAAACCAATCGTCTATGACGTCGACAGAATCCGCGATGGGGGCTCATTCACAACGCGTCGAGTCAAAGCGATTCAAAACGGCCAGGCGATCTTTAGTATGTCGGCGTCCTTCCAAGCCGAGGAAGCTGGATTTGATCACTCGGATAAAATGCCCGACCTGCCTGGGCCTGACGGCTTGGCATCGCAAGTAGAACTGGCACGAAAATTCGCCGATCAGATCCCCTCGCCGCTGCGGGAACGATTCACGGCAGATTCCCCAATCGAAATCCGCCCAGTTCAGCCCATCAACCACCTTCGACCCGACATCCGACCTCCACAAAGTGCAGCGTGGTACCGCGCCAACGGCAAGTTGCCTGAGGACCCGTCGATGCACCGGTACTTGATGGCGTACGCTTCGGACTTCAACTTTTTGGCCACGGGGATGAATCCTCATGGCGTCACCTGGCTAACCCCCGGAATGCAGGTCGCCAGTCTGGACCACGCGATGTGGTTTCATCGCCCATTTCGAATGGACGAGTGGCTGCTTCACGTCGTTGAAAGCCCCTCAGCCAGCGGTGGTCGCGCATTGGCTAGAGGACGATTCTTTACTCAGGATGGTACCCTTGTGGCCACCACCGCCCAAGAGGGCCTTATTCGGAAAAGGCGAAAATGATTCCTTCAGAATTTCAAGACTTTATCGTGGCGCTTGAGTTTGCGGCCCACAAACATCGCGACCAACGAAGAAAAGACGCAGGAGCCTCGCCGTACATTAACCATCCGATCCAGCTTGTGCGCATTCTGGTTCAAGAAGCCGACGTTCAAGATAACAACGTGCTCGCCGCTGCCCTGCTGCACGACACGATCGAAGACACCGAAACAACTTACGAAGAACTCGTCGAGGCTTTCGGTGAAAAAGTGGCGTCAATTGTGGATGAGGTGACAGACGATAAGCTGCTGGAAAAACAAGCTAGGAAGCAGGCTCAGATCGACCATGCCGCACATCTGAGCTTTGAAGCGAAGCTCGTCAAGCTAGCCGACAAGATCGCCAACGTGCGCGATATGGCGAGCTCCGCACCTGCCGGGTGGTCGCTGGAGAGGCGGCAAGAGTATTTTGATTGGGCAAAACTGGTGGTCGATGGCCTTCGAGGCACCCACCGCGGCCTAGAAGACTCGTTCGATGAAGCCTACGCTGCCCGACCCGCCGCCTAAAACTCAGCAGCTAAATCCAAGATAAATGTGCGACCCGCCTGTGGGATCGTCACATCTTGGACGTCGTCATCGCCCGGATGGGCGTAGCGCCAATCCAGCGCGTTCTGAACCCGCATCGCGTAATGAACCGGGACCGACTTGAACGCCCCAGAAAAAACGATATCCCAGAGCACTCCCGGATCCATATCGTCACCATTGCGATCCAATCGGCCGACTTCCAATCGCACGCGATTGGCCACGACCAGGTAGCGTTCGACAGCGGGCACAGCCAGTTTCAAGGCCGCCAAATGAGTAGGCGAGTTTTCGATCTGACCACGCGACGAAAACACGTCCCCAATCTGGCCTTCACGGGTGGTCTGTAATGAATACTGGGCGCTGGCCATCCATCCCCGCAGGAACGAGCGGCGAATCTCGAACTCGGTCCCGGCCGTCCACAGCTCTCCGTCAATATTAATGAACTTGAGTGGGTCTGCTTCAGTCTCGCTTCCGATGCGCTCGATGCGGTTTCCAATGCGATTCAGATAGATGTTGGTCGAAGCAGAAAACCCCTCTGGGAGTTCCTCTGTAAACTCGATTTCACCCGAATAGATGGTCTCAGGTTCAAGGTCCGGCGCAGCAATCTGTGTCACCGATCGATAGGTCAGTTCGTAGACCGACGGTGCGCGGAAACCTCGACCAAATATAGTCTTCAGGGTGCCGGTCTCCCACGGATGCACGATGAGGGCGACACGTGGATTCACATTGGAAATCTGTCTTGAACCTGACGTATTGCCTTCCCCCAGACTATCGAAGAGCCACAAGTCGTAGCGGGCACCGGCCCAAAGACTCACGGTTTTGTTGAAATTCTGCCTCATGGTGAAGGCAGCAGAGGTCTTCCAGAACGGAGTCTTGATGTCGAGTAATCGACCCGAAACTTCATCGTCGCTCGTCAGATCGTGTTTCAGATGGCGTGCGAGGTCAGCGCTCACGGTCCACAACGCGCCTTCGAATGGACGAAGGCTTAAACGGACCTCGCCTCCCACCCAGACACCCGTGAACCGGTCCTTGAGTAAGCCACCGTCGGTGGCCTCGTAGGCAAAATCTCCCTGATATCCATAATAATCTAGGGTCGCTCGGGTCTCGAGCTCCACGGCGTCTGTCAAACCGACCCGATGGCGCAAATCAGCGAACCCGCGGCTGTCCTCTTCGCGGGTACGATCGTCGCCAAAAATAGTCGAAAACGCGCCAAGGGGCGATTGTTGATCACGCGTGTTGAAATGCGTGAGCAGCTTCAGATCTCCCCACTGGGCGCTGCCGCGCACGGTATAGGTCTCGAACCCGCCAAGGTCTCGGGCGAAGCCGTCAGGGGCCTCGGCCGAACCGACTCGGGACTCAGAAAAAACATCCACGCCTGGTGAGCCGGTTACGCCAGCAGAGACACTCACGCCTCCATCTTCGAAAGGTTCTCTCACGTGTGCATAAGCACGCGCGCCACCTGTCGAAACTCCGCCCACGCCTACTCGCGACCTGACGTACGGGTCGTCGAGTTCTGGCGAAACCAAGCCGATCACGCCTTGAAACGCGCCCGAACCGTAGAGCACTGAGTTCGGCCCCTTGACCAACTCCAGCCGGTCGAACGCGTAAATATCTGAAAGTAGTTCGAACTGGTGGTACGAGGCGTCGACCCACGAGTCGTTCATGGTGTGTCCGTCGATCTGGACTACAACTCGGTTTCCGTAAGTTCCCTGTGGTCCGTACCCACGCATCCCAATGGTGTCGTAGACCTTGTCATTCGAATAATAAAGGCCGGGCAATCCCGCCAGCGCGTCGGCAGTTCCGGTGTAGGCAAACGCCTCGATTTCGCGGGCGGAAACCAACGAAACTGAAGCGGGTGCGTCTTTCACGCGTTCAGCAACACGCGACGCCGAGGCAACTTCCGAAATCGGATCCAATTCCGCATTGATTTCAAGCCGACCATCCGATTCGACCGTGATCTTTTGGGTGAATCCCTCGAACCCCTGCGACCGAACGGTGAGCTCGTGCTCACCCACCGTGGCAGCGATCACAGCTGGCGTGAATCCGACCACCTCGCCGTCCAGAAGCACTGTCGAGTTCGCTTCGGACGACTGAATAATAATCGAGCCTCGTTGGCGCTCAAGCCGAACTTCAGTCTCAAGTGTTTGATTTTCTTGGACCTCAAGTTCGACACGTTGCGTGGCAAATCCCGGCGCCGAGAACTCCAGAATCTGCGCCCCGACGGCGACCTTGATCGTTGCTGGAATTTCGATCTCGCGGGGGGCTTCTTCGCCGATGCGAAATGAAATTTTCCCGGCTTTTCCGCGCAGCGCAAGCGAGCCTTCTCGACGAGCTAACTTCACTTCGACAGCACTCGAATCCCCAGCGCTCACTTTTCGGATATCACCGGCTGACGCTTCGTATCCGGGGTGATCCACCAGCACGGTGTATTCGCCGGGTTTCACGGGAACGTCGACCGGTGTGACGCCGTAGGAACCGAGGTCTTGGCGATCAAGAAACACCGCCGCACCCGGAGGCGTAGAGGTCACGCTGATGACTGCAATGCCTTTACGAATACGCTTGATGGCCTTGGTCACCTCGGCGACTTCATCACCAGTCGCGTTGGGCAGGTACCCTTGATAGTAGCGATATGCCTCAACGAGGCGCCCGGACGCTTCATAAGCCCGAGCCGCGTTATAGAGCACGTTACGATTCGGAACGAGTCGGTTGGAGGCAAAATAATGAGAGAGCGCTCGGTCGTAGTCGCCCTTGATGAATGCCTCGTTTCCAAGTCGAAACTCGACATCGGCCTCATCGGCAGAGGCTCCCTCCTGCGAAAACGCAGGAAGCCCATGCAGACACAGGACGAGCGCCAACGCCATCGAACGTTGCAGTCGTGTGCTTCTCATTCAAACTCCAAAATAATTAGATCATCGACCAAATTTGATGGTCGGGGTCGTGCCTGTGGACTCTGCAGATTTCTTGGTCTTGGTCTTCGTCTTGACCTTCTCTACCGTATCTACCGTTTCTACCTTATCCGCAGGAAGCGAGGGCACCTTCAACGCCCCATCGTCGCTCACGAGTCCACCCCAGCCGTCGGCCTCAAGCGCACGCAAGCCGTTCTGACATGGGGGCTCCAAGCTGTCGAAGCGGTTTACGAGGCAGATCAACGCACCGCCGACCTCAAGAGCGTCGGGACAACGTTTGTCCAACTCGCCAAGGCAATTTGCGGCGTTGAACTTCGAGCGCTGTGACACTGATATCGTCGATTTCGGTACCTCGACTGGCACCACCAACTTCGTCAGCGGCAATGCGATGACGATCGGCTCAGCCGACGGAGACAGCCCGCGTTCAAAAGTTTCGAAACCCTCTTTTTCGATCCGAAGCGACGCTTGATCAGAAAGCTCCAGGTCGAGCCTCAGCGGGGTGACACCGATCTTGGCACCGTTGAGCACAACTTGGGCTCCTGGGGGCGTGGTTTCCACCACCAGAGCCGTCGTGGCAGGGGATTTCATCACATTGAATGCCACGAGCCCAGTGATCAGAACGAGCACAGCAAAGATCGAGAAAAAGACGACTCGGTTTGGAGATTTTTCTTCGGCCGTTAAACTTGGGATCGCCGCCGGCAAGAGCGGGGTTGAAGCACCGACCGTCGATCCGAATGGGCTCAGCTCAAAAGCTGTCCGAGCGTTCAACGCATCGTCGCTAATGGAGGCGGGCATTACGGGTGTCGGTACGGGCCGGGAATGTTCGCCGGTATCCAGTCGAACCGTATTCTGCGTGTCCTGCACGATCAGATGATCGCTTGTGCTCTCGGGCGTCAGATGGGCAGCGTCACTGCGAAGCGGTGGGATTTCGACTGGCATACCTTGCGAGCACGACCGAAGCAGCCGAACCAACATGTCCATCGAGTCCATTCGTTGTGCCGGGTCCTTGACCAGACAACGCATCACCAAGGATTCAAGCCCATCAGGCAACTTCAAATCAGGCTTAAACTTCCGCATCGGAGGCGGGTCTTCCTGAATATGAGCCATCATCACACGGTGAACCGTCGAATCGGAGTCCCGAATGAAGGGCGGCCGCCCAACCAACATTTCGTAAAGCATGATGCCAAGAGCGTAGATATCGACCGCCGGCGAGTCCGCCGAATGGTAGAGAAAACGCTCGGGGGCCATGTACATCGGCGAGCCGATGAGTGTGTTTTCCGCCGTCAACTCGCCGGTTTCGTCGCCCTTATTCAATTCTTTGACGAGCCCAAAATCGACCACTTTGACGTAATAAGGGTCCCCACCACGGTCAACCAACATGATATTCGGGGGCTTCAAATCACGGTGAACCACGCTGCCGGAATGCGCGTCTGCCAGCGACCCTGCGATTTGAATCGCAATGTGCAGCGCCATCGATGTGGTCAACACCCCATGACGATTGAGCAGTTCGCGCAGCGACTCCCCGCGAAGAAATTCCATGACCAGAAAGAAACCATCGCCCTCAGCGAGCTTTCCGTAATCAAAGATCATCACAGTATTGGGGTGATTCAAGCGCGAGCAAATCGCAGCTTCGCGGAAGAATCGTTTGTAACGATTATCGCGTTCTTCGGCGGTCTCATCGACCGACTTCAGAACCTTGACCGCGACATCACGACCCAGCGGCTCTTGGACGGCGTGATACACCGCTCCCATGCCGCCTTCTGCGAGCTTGGACTTGATGCGGTACTTCCCCTCAAGCAAATCGCCAGCATTTAACGTTGTGCGGCTAAGCGTTGAGTCGCTCATGAACTTCGGACCGGTTGTGGGATTGCGTTAGTGCGC
>JBBKVQ010000112.1:0-14553 GCA_037968515.1 Bradymonadaceae bacterium | reverse complement strand
CTGGACACGATGGAATTGTGGTCAGCCAACCGATGGAACGCCGCGATAGATGATGCTCTTCAGGACCCCAAAGGTCTGGCCGAGGCCATGGCGGATTTGGGGCTCTAAACGACTGACGGCTCAGGATGAGCCATGGCCGCAAGGCCAAGACCCATGGACGGGTCGGAACGGGTCCTTCAGGACGAAGGTTCGCTTAATCGCGAATGCCCATGGATGGGCACTTTCCCTTCTTTTGACCCACCTCCCGTCCAACGGAGAACGATGTGACGGAGGTTCTTTCAAAATACGGGTCCACCTACCACGTGCCAGTGCTCGTCAGGGAAGTCCTGGAGTACCTCGGTGCGAGTCCAGGTGGTCTTTATGTCGACGGGACGCTCGGCGGCGGTGGACACACTCAGGCGATTCTAGAGGCGTCGGCGCCCGACGGCCGAGTCGTCGCGTTTGACCGAGACCCCGAAGCGTGTGCCGAGGCATCAAAGCGTCTCAGTGGTTTTGGAGACCGATTGACGGTCATCAACGATAACTACGCCAATGTCGCCAAACATGTCCAAAACGTCGACGGGTGGCTTGTGGATGCAGGGGTGAGCTCGCATCAGCTTGATGTTGCCGCGCGAGGGTTCAGCTTCCGTGAGGCCGGGCCGCTGGATATGCGCATGGGCGACGGGCCGCTGCTCTCTGAATACCTGGGGCAGGTTGAGATGCCCGAGCTGGCTCGAGTTTTGGGGCAATACGGCGAGGTCAAATCGGCAGGGCGTCTGGCCCGTGCGATTTTGGCCGACTTTGCCGAGGGCAAGCTTACCAACACCCGCGAACTCGCCGACATGGTGGAGCGTGTGGTGGGGCACGGAGCTGGCAGCGGACGCAAAACCAAGATGCATCCCGCGACGCTCGTTTTTCAGGCGTTGCGGATTGCTGTGAACGACGAACTGTCTGCACTTGAAGCCGCTGTGGCTTCCGTACCCGACGTGGTGCGAACCGGCGGTCGAGCCGTGTTTATAAGCTTTCATTCGCTCGAAGACCGCATCGTGAAAAACGGATTTAGAGACCTGACCGGAATGACCGAAGAGATCCCACGGGGACTTCCTGTCGAACGGCCTGAGCCGAGGGTTGAAATCCTGACTCGAAAACCGGTCATGGCGAAAGAAGACGAACTAAGTATTAACCCTCGTGCACGCAGCGCAAAGTTGCGCGCTGTGCGAGTTCTATGAATTTTGGCCTGCAAATCGCGAGAGGATAGTGTAATGAAAGAGAAAGTGTTCGACACATTCAAAGATCTTGGGAAAATCGTTGGCGTAGGCGCGGTTGTTACCGTTATTTGCTCAGTCTTGATGTTCCATGTGTGGAATCGATATCGAATCACACACATGGGCTACGAGATCGCCCGCGTGACAAAAGAACATCGGGATTTGGTCGAACAAAACCGTAAATTGAGTATCGAAGTCGCCGTTCAAGGAAGAACGGAGCGCATGACGGAAGTGGCGCGCGCGAGGTTCGGTCTTCAACCGACGCAACCGGATCAAATTCAACCGGTGATGCTCCAAGCGCTCAATCCGTCAGACTCCACGGACCAGGAACGGCACGCCGCTCTCGAACGATGAGATAACGACGTGAACGAGTCAGGTGATCGAAGACAGTTTTGGATCCGCGTCCGCATGGGCGTGGTCGCCGGGATGGTGTCACTGCTTTTCATCGCCGTGATCGTTCGCGTGTATCATTTGCAGGTTGTGCAGGCCGCAAAGATGCATGAACGCGCTGTGGGCCAACAGGCGCGCGATATTACAGTTCAAGCACGCAGGGGCGGGATTCTGGATCGAAACGGGGTGGAGCTCGCCGTGAGCGTTGACGCCCCGAGTTTCTTTCTGCGTCCGCGTTTGATTAAGAACACGGAAGCGCTGGCTCAGGCACTGGCTCCAGTCCTGGGGATAGAAGTCGCCACGATCAAATCGAAAGCATCATCTAAGGCGGGGTTTGTCTGGCTCAAACGGCAAGGGACTCCTCAAGAGGCCGATGCGATAAAACTTTTGGATTTGGAGGGCGTCGGCGTCACTGGCGAATCGAAACGTTTTTACCCCCTGAAGGAACGCGCCGGGCAGCTGCTGGGCTTTGTCGGGATCGACAGCAACGGGCTTGAAGGGGCCGAACGAACGTTTGACGCACGCATGGCAGGCGGCGAATACACGATTCAAGGCTTCAAAGACGCCCACGGCAACACGCTCCTTACCGAGGCCACGCCCGAATTCAAGAAATTCGAGGGTAAAACGGTCATCCTGACGATCGACGAACGGCTCCAACGTGTTGCTGAGGAAGCGATCTCAAAACAGGTTAAGGAATACGATGCAAAGGGCGGCTACGCGATTGTGCTGGATCCCAAAACAGGAGAGATCCTCGCGATGGCCAGCACGCCGGCATTCGACCCGAACCGGTTTAAAGACTTCACGGCTGACGCTTGGCGACTCAAGTCCGTAACCGACACGTTTGAGCCCGGATCGACGTTTAAACCACTGGTCCTAGCCGCGGCGCTTCAGGAAAAATCCATCACGTTGAACACGATGTTCGACACCGAGGGGGGGCGAATTCAGATTGGAAGGTATTCCATCGGTGACAGCCATGCTTCGGGCGTGATTTCAGCGGCGCAAATCGTCCAAGTTTCGTCAAATATTGGCGCGTACAAGATTGCCCAAACCATTGGGCGAGACAAACTCTACCAGTATATCCGCGCTTTTGGGTTTGGTCGGACATCGGGGCTGTCGGTGCGTGGAGAACAACCCGGTCTTGTGTGGCCGCCAGATCGTTGGGCGGAAGTCAGCTTTGCCAACATCGCGTTTGGCCAAGGGTTAACCGCCACACCGTTGCAAATGACAAACGCCATCGCCACGGTCGCCAACGGTGGCATGTTGATGCAGCCACGCATCCTCAAATCCACCGTGGATAAGGACGGACGGGTCATTGAAGAGACTCAACCGACTTTGATTCGTCGGGTATTATCGCCAGAAGTAGCCCGGCAGACGACCTGGGCGATGAGCCTGGTGACCCGGGACGATGGGACAGCAAAACAGGCGTCGTTGGAGCACTACACCGTGGCAGGTAAAACCGGCACGGCGCAGAAAGTAAATCCCGAGACTCGCCGATACGACGCCCATATGTGGCTGGCAAGTTTCATTGGTTTCGCTCCGGCCGAAGACCCCGAATTCGTTGTGCTGGTGATGGTAGACGAACCCCGTAAGAGCCATTACGGCGGTGTGGTTGCAGCGCCAGCGTTCAAACGAATCATGAGCGAGGCCCTTGCACTTCGAGGCGTTCGCCCACTTCCGCGGGAAAAGCGTTTCCAGTTTGACGATGAGCAATCGCTTAAAGAACTTGCGAAGCTAAATAAGCCACAGACGCTCGAGATGGAAACGGTTGTTTTGCCGCATATCGCGATCGACGACCCCGATGCCGTGCCAGATTTCAAAGGCATGACTTTGAAAGAGTCCATCGATCGAGCCCGCGAGTTCGGCCAGCTCCCCAAAGTGGAAGGCTGGGGCCGGGTTGTCTCTCAGGATCCGCCCGCTGGGTCTCCGCTGACTGAAGATGTTGACCTCGTGCTGGTGTTGTCGCCGGCTTCTCAGCAAGCGTTGATGGCCGAGGAGCCGTCGACAGGGACCATGCAGTAAGACCATGAGACTAGGCAATTTACTGGCAAAGATTCCCGAGCTTGGGGTGGTGGGCGAGTTCGACTCAGAAGTTGAAGTCACGGGTGTGGCTTTTGATAGCCGCGAAGTTCGACCCGGTCTGCTTTTTGTCGCATTGGTGGGGGCCGATGCCGATGGACATCGGTTTCTAGATTCAGCCCGTGAAAGAGGCGCTGCTGCAGTGATTTGCCAACGGGGACAGGCCGTGGGTAATTGTATTGTATGTGATGATACACGCGCACTTTTGCCTAAAATCGCGGCCACCGTCTACGATTGGCCGTCACTCAAGATGAGGACCATCGGGGTCACAGGCACGAACGGAAAGACCACGACGTCTTTTCTGCTGGAGCAGGTCCTTGCGTACGCCGATCGCGAAGTAGGAGTGGTCGGAACTGTGTCGTATCGATGGCCTGGTCACGAGGAACCGGCGGCCAACACAACCCCCGAAAGCGCAACCCTTCAGCGGTTAATGGCCCAAATGGTGGCCGATGAAGTTTCGGATCTGGTGATGGAGGTATCCAGCCATGGGCTCGCTTCACACCGAGTTGAAGAGACTTTTTTTGATGCTGTGATATTTACCAATTTCACCCAAGACCATTTGGACTTTCACGGCACGATGGCGGCGTATCGAGACGCTAAGGCCACCCTGTTTGGACGTCACGTCGCATCGAGCGTTGGTCATGGAAAACAGACCATCGCGGTCATCAACTTGGATGACGGCGAAGGCAGGTTTTTGGCTGACCTCGCCCAGAAGAGCGGGGCGCGAGTTGTTACTTATGGTTTGAACCCAGGGGCGGATCTGTGTGCGACCGACCTTCAATCCAAGGTGTCAGGGACCTCTTTCAGGGCTTCGGGACATGTGTTCGAGCAGGTGATCAATCTGGATATACACACCCCGCTGCTCGGAGCGTTTAACGTCGAAAACCTGTTGGCGGTCATGGCAACAACCTTGGGCCTTGGAGTTTCCGCGTCGCTTGTGGTCGAGGGCATAAAACAAGCCGTCGGCCCACCGGGCCGCCTCGAACGCGCGCTCGACACGCCTCCGACTTTTGTCGACTACGCACACACGCCCGATGCTCTCGAAAGTGTTTTGGAAACCCTGCGTCCACTCACGCAGGGGCGATTGATTGTCGTTTGCGGCTGCGGCGGAGACCGAGATCGAGCAAAACGTCCATTGATGGCTAAAGCCGCCGAGGCCGCTGATATCGTGGTGTTGACGTCAGATAACCCCAGGACAGAAGACCCCGATTTGATACTCGACGACATGGCTCGTGGATTGACCCTGCCCATTTCCTTGGATTTTCCGGCCGAATTTGGTGTGATTAGGCGTGTCGATCGACGCGAAGCCATTCATTTGGCGGTGCAAAACGCGACTGCGGACGATGTGGTTTTGATCGCCGGCAAAGGCCACGAAACCTACCAAGAAGTAGGGCGTGTGCGCCTGCCGTTCAGTGACATGCAGGTGGCCCAAGAAGTGAAGGAGCCAGGATGAAGCGAATCGAACGATTCAACCTTGATACACTGGCCGAGTGGTGTGGCGGGGTCGCCACCTCGAATGCAACGATTTCTGGCGTCTCGACGGATTCGCGGACCGTTGGGGTAGCCCAACTCTTTGTCGCGTTGAAAGGCCCGTCGTTCGATGGGCATCGCTTTGTCGAATCAGCCAAGGCGTCGGGTGCCGCCGCTCTTTTGGTTAGCGACGATGTGGATTCGACACTTCCGTTGATTCGCGTCGACGACACACTTGTCGCGCTGCAAATGATCGCCCATCGCCTGTTCTTGGAACTCATTAAAAGTGGTGTTCAAGCCGTCGCGATTACGGGTTCGAACGGAAAGACCACGACCAAAGAACTGGTCGCAGCGCTCATCACGTCGACCGGGAAAACCGTGCATGCGACTCCAGGTAACCTGAATAACCACATTGGGGTTCCCCTCACGATCTGCGCTGCCCCAGATCACGTCGAAGTGCTCGTCGTCGAAATGGGATGCAACCAGTTTGGGGATATTCATGATTTGATTCGAATCGCCCCCTGTGAGGTTCGAATGGTGACCTCCATCGGATATGCCCATGTCGAGAACTTGGGAGACCTTGACGGTGTCCGGCGCGTGAAGTCAGAAATCTTCGAATCTTCGTCAGCCAAGACGGTCGCAGTTGTTCCATTCGACGAACGGCAGCGGCTTTTGCTGAAGAATTTTCAAGGAACCGTCTATTCATCGGGGTTCGCCCGTGGTTCGGATTTGGCCGTGAAGGCCCAACCCGATGCAAATGGGCAAGATATAGAGCTAAGAGACGACGAGTCCGCACATCGGGTTCGCTTGAATTTGGCCGGGCCGCATAATGCGCTAAATCTCGGTTTGGCTTGGTTGGCTGTCGAAAAAGGAATGCAAATCGTGTTGAACGATGGGCAGGTCAATCGTGAGCTGGCCTCACTTGCGCTGCCTGGCGGTCGGTTGAAACGCGTTTCGCGCTCCGGTTGGGAGTTTGTCGATGACGCGTACAACGCAAACCCGACCAGTGCACGTGCATCCCATGACGCTTTTCTAGAGATGACAGGGCCCAGCCCGCGAATTGCCGTCTTCGGTGAAATGTTAGAGTTAGGCGCTGGAAGCGAAAAACTGCACTCTGAATTGGCACGCTCAGTGGCGATGCGAGGCGGCGTTGATGCGCTTGTATTCGTTGGCACGTATGCGCAGGCCATGTTAGCGGCAGCAGACGATGCAGGGGCTAGCGCCGACACATTTGCGGCGCCGGATGTCGAAACTGCCTCGGATATTATAAAGGGCCTCGGGCCGGCGTTTGTGTTTATTAAGGCGAGTCGCGGTGTGCGTTTGGAACGCTTGATCGATAGAGTCTGCCCGGAAATCTGAAGGAGTTGTGCGATGCTTTTCGAGCTATTTTTCTATCTGAAGGACACTGTTGGGGGCTTTAACGTCTTTCGCTACGTCTCGTTTCGGATCATTGCGGCAGCGGTCACTGCGCTAGCCTCGACACTCTTTTTGTATCCGTGGTTCATTCGGCGTTTGCAGATTCAGCAAATCGGTCAGGTGATCCGAAGCGACGGACCCGAGAGCCATTTCAGCAAAGCCGGCACGCCTACAATGGGCGGGGTCTTGATGCTCTTCGCCGTGGTTTTAGCCACGGTGCTTTGGTCGGATCTTTCAAACCGCTATGTGTGGGCGATTCTGTTTATTACGGTGTCATTTGGCGTCATCGGGTTCATCGACGACTTCATGAAGCTCAAGTTCAAGAATACCAAGGGCCTATCCGGCAAGATACGCCTGCTGCTCGAGTTTTCGATAAGCGGCGTGATGCTGCTCGCGATTTACTGGGATCAGGCCTTCGCGCAAGGCGTCATGGAAGGATTATCGTTCACGACGGACGTATATTTGCCATTCGTCAGCACGGCCAAGTTCTCGATGCATATCCCGTTATGGGCCTATATTCCGTTTGGCGCCTTTGTGATTGTCGGGACGGGTAATGCGGTGAATCTCACCGACGGTTTGGATGGCTTGGCGATTGGCCCCGTCGCGATGGCCGCAGCCACCTTCATGGTTTTATCGTGGGGTAGCGCGACCGTGCTTCAATATGACGCGGTGATTGATGGTCAGGTGGTGTCGAACTATTTCGACGTTGCGGGGTACTTGATGATTCCGCGCGTGCCGGGCGTCCAAGAACTTTCGATTTTCTGCGCGGCTATAATCGGCGCCGGCATTGGCTTCCTCTGGTACAACACGTTTCCCGCTCAGATATTCATGGGAGACGTCGGCAGTCTGTCGTTGGGTGGCGCATTGGGGACGCTTGCCGTTGTGACCAAACACGAGCTGCTTTCTGCCATCATATTTGGTTTGTTTTTGCTCGAAGCAGTCAGTGTCATCACGCAGACAACAAGCTATAAATTGACGGGCAAGCGTGTCTTTAAGATGGCCCCAATTCATCACCATTTCGAGATGAAGGGTTGGCCTGAACCCAAGATCATCGTACGCTTCTGGATAATATCATTCCTGCTTTGTTTGTTGGCGTTGGCTTCTCTTAAGTTGCGCTGAACTGTGCGTTAGGACGACGCAAAACGAACGTAGGATTGGCCATGGAGGGCCAAACATGACGATCGACGTCTTGACCGCAATTACCACCCAAACACGCCTTCGCATTTCACGCCTTCGTGAGTACGAATGGGACCTGACGCTCCTCGCGATTGTGGTGGCGTTGGTTGGGTTTGGCCTCGTCATGCTGTACTCGGCAAGTGCCGTGATGGCAGCTCAAAAGCTTGGGGACCACCTCTATCTGGTAAAGAGTCAGCTGACTAAAGTGGCCGTTGGCCTCGTCCTACTTTTTGTGGGCTTGAGAGTCGACTACCGTTGGTACAAGCGGCTGATCTATCCGATCCTAGGGGTCACATTTATCATGCTCGTGATCGTGCTGGTTCCGGGCATCGGCGTCATTCAAAACAATGCACGTCGTTGGTTTTCTATCGCCGGCATGAGCTTTCAGCCGGCCGAGGTCGCGAAGATCGCGGTGATTACCTATCTTGCGTACTCGCTGAGTAAAAAAGGCGAAAAAATTCGGAAGTTTAGTGTCGGGTTCGTGCCACACCTTGCGGTGGTTGGCGTGACAGTCGGGCTTCTCATGAAACAGCCGGATTTCGGCTCATCCATCATGCTCATCACCATGATGGGGATCATGCTTTTTGTCAGTGGGGCACGACTCGCCTACCTCTCCGGATTTGCGGTGTTGGGCGTGGTTGGGGGCTTTTTTGCGATCACGTCGAGCGAAATGCGCACGAAGCGAATTTTGGCTTTCATGGACCCTTGGAGCCACCGTCAAGACGTCGGATATCAGATCAGCGAGTCGTTGATCGCGATAGGAACGGGCGGTGTCACTGGCCGCGGCCTTGGGAATGGCGTCGGGAAGCTTGGCTACGTTCCTGAGCTTTGGAATGACTTCATCGGCACCATCGTCGCGGAGGAACTCGGCCTGGTTGGGATGATTCTGCTGGTGTCGCTCTTTGCAGGAATTCTTTGGCGCGGCGTGCGTATTTCATTCCAGTGTGACGACTCTTTTGGCCAACTATTGGCGTTCGGTCTGACCATGCTTCTTGGTCTTCAAGGGGCCGTGAATCTTTGCGTCGTGACGGGGCTTCTGCCTACTAAGGGCCTGACTCTCCCGTTTGTTAGCTTCGGTGGAAGCTCGATGATTATGGTGCTCTTTTCGATCGGGATTCTTCTGAATATCTCGAAGAATGCTCCCGACATCTGGGAAGAAGAGCGCGCAAACCGTGAGCGGGATCGGCAGGAATCACGTTGGGAGAAAAAACGTAAGAAGTTGGTCCGAGCTCGCAAGTAATCATTCCAGAGATTTTTCATGTCGCAAAAGCATCTTGTCATCGCAGGCGGTGGAACCGGGGGACATCTGTTTCCCGGCGTTGCCGTGGTCGAAGCCGCCCTGGACTTGGATCCGAATCTAAAAGTAACTTTTGTAGGCGCTCAACGGGGCATTGAAGCACGTGTGATTCCCGAACTTGGTTTCGACCTCAAACTGCTTCCCATACAACCCCTTCGTTCGGGAGGGGTTGTCGGCGCGCTAAAAGGCGCCTCGAGTCTGCCCTGGTCGGGCGTTAAAGCACTTCAGTTCATCAGCGAACTGAGGCCCGATGTCGTGGTCGCCGTAGGTGGATACGCGGCGGGTCCGATGACCGCACTGGCTGCGATGACCGGCAAAAAGACGGCGCTGCTTGAGCAAAACGCGGTGCCAGGCCTCACCAACCGATGGCTTGGCAAATTTGTGGATCGCGCCTACCTGTCGTTCGAAAGCACCTCCGGATACTTTGGAAATGTCGATTGTCGAGTCGTTGGAAATCCGATTCGAAAGGCTATTCGGGATCGTGTGGCTTCGGTCCATTATGAACCCCCAGTCGGCCGTTTAAACGTTCTGGTGATTGGCGGAAGCGGTGGCTCACGGAACTTGAATATGGGCCTGCCAAAAGCCCTTTTGCAGCTGCCCGAGCAGCTTCGCGACCAAGTGAGCGTTCGACATCAGACCGGTCGCGGGCGCATGGAAGCCGCGCAGCAGTCCTACTCTGGATATGCGGGCAAATACGAACTCACCGAATTTATCGATGATATGGCAGAGGCCTATGGCTGGTGTGATTTGCTGATTTGTCGTGCCGGAATGAGCACGATTGCAGAGGTTACCGCGCTTGGCATTCCGGCCATCTACGTTCCACTTCCAACCGCTGACGGGCATCAAGTGGCAAATGCTCTCGAGATTGTCGAGAAAGGCGGTGGCATGATGATTCCCGATGACGAGATATCGTCCGCCAGAATGGCTCGTCTTCTTGAGGGCTTGATTAGGAATCCGACCTCGCTGGGGCAACTGTCCTCGCAGGCGCGATTGCTGGGTCATCCTGACGCAGCCATAATCGTAGCAACGGAATTGCTCGATTGGATAAAGTAACTCTTTAAGGATTGCGTTTGGAAACGAAGCAAAAAAAAGAGGCTGATTTATCTGAGATTCGACATGAGGTTTCTTGGCTTTTGTTGAAGCGTTGCTTTAGGCGTCCCTCTGTGGTCCCGTGACGGCGCGCTATCTGAGTGGTCTGGGCGTAGAAGTATGGTTGGGCCGCCACAGTTGCGGTCCTGCGTGGATTTTGTATCCTAATTTCACCTGAGAGAAGGGTGTTTCAAACACTAGAAAAATCGGAACAAATCTCAAACTTCGTTTCACAATTTGTGGACCGGATGGGGGAGAGGATTTGTTGCGAAGAACCGTTGTCGAAGCATTCATCACTTCGCATTGGTGGGCCGGCGCTGCTTTGGGCAGAACCGACCACCCAATCAGAATTGATGGCGCTACTTTCGGCCGCTCGCAAGCTGGGCATCAACCACACGGTGGTGGGGCTCGGCAGCAACACGTTGTATTCCGATGATGGAATCGACGGGCTTGTGTTGCGATTGGCCGGTGAACTCGCACAATGGCGAGTCGATGACGGAGTGTTGAGTGTCGGAGGCGGCGCCATCAACGCTCATTTGGTTCGCGCGATGTTCAAGGCGGGATGGGTCGGAATGGAATTTCTGGCCCTAATTCCTGGAACCGTCGGCGGAGCAGTGGTGATGAACGCTGGCACTCAAGAGAAATGGCTCTCGGAAATTTTGGTCGACGTGGAAATTGTCGACCCCTCGCAACCACGGATGGTGCGCACGATGTCTCGCGAAGAACTGCAAATGAGCTACCGACACACAAGCCTAGACACAGGTGTTGTGGTGGCATCAGCGCGACTTCGCGTTGAGCAGGGCGACGTCGAAGCCGCAGCGCTCCGAGTTCGAAGCGATAAGGACCGCCGGAATCAGACTCAACCTTATCGGCTCGCCAGCGTCGGCAGCACGTTCGCTAATCCTCCCGGCGATTACGCGGGTCGGCTTATTGAATCGGTGGGTCTGAAAGGCGTGGCTGTGGGCGGTGCTCGGGTCAGCGAGCTGCACGCCAATTTCTTCATCAACGAGAACAACGCTACCGCAACCGACTTTTTGACCTTGATGGCGATGGCTCGGGTGCGTGTTCGAAAGGCTCATCAAATTGAACTCCGGCCCGAAGTCTCCTTTGTGGGCTTTGATGGCTGGAGCCGGCTCGCACAGCTCGAAAAAGACATTGAGGCTGCATCATGTTGAATTTTGATCGCGCCCGATTTCGCGGGCAAAAAGTCGGTGTAGTGCTTGGCGGGGATTCGAGCGAGCGCGAGATCAGTCTGCGCACTGGGACGGCATTTGCTGACGCGCTTCAACGCCTCGGCTACGACGCTACCCGTTACGACGTGCCCGCCGATCTATCGAAGCTTGAACAAGACTCGCCGGCGGCCGTAATCCTGGGGTTACATGGTGGTAACGGCGAGAACGGTGTGTTCCAGGGCTGGTTGACGATCGCAGGAATCCCTTACACCGGGAGCGGTGTGATGGCCTCGGCGATTGCCATGGATAAGATGCGCACAAAATCGCTTCTGCGCGACCATCACGTGCCTGTCGCTGCCGGCATCTCCATTCCCTACGATCGCATCCATCTCGAAGAAGTCGACGCCTATCTTGAAGCTGTTCCCTTGCCAAATGTGGTGAAGCTGAACAACGCTGGTAGCAGCGTCGGCGTTTACCTGTGCGAGGATCGCGAGTCTTTTGTCGAAGCGATCGACGCTTGCCACGATCTGGCCAAAGCAGACCCGTCGTCGGGAATCTTGATCGAAGAAAAAATTCTGGGTCCCGAGTACTCGGTGGGTATCTTTGACGGCGAGTTCATGGGTGCGATTCAAATCCAACCTGCCGCGAAGTTCTATGACTTTACGGCGAAGTACAATTCGAACACGACCCAATACCTCGATGTCACCGACCCGGAACTGCTCGCCCGACTTGCCACAATTGGCGCTGAAACCTACCGAGCTGTGGGCTGCCAAGGCGTGGCGCGGGTTGATGTAATGGGTGAGCCTGATGCCTTGCGTGTGCTCGAGATCAACACGATTCCGGGGATGACAGCCACCAGTCTGATTCCGAAAATGGCAGTTCAATTGGGTTTTGATTTCGATACGTTTACAGAAATTTTGCTCTCCTCGGCACATCTCTAGAGTTTTTCGTTCATGGCACGTAACCGCAGAAATAGGCGACGCCGCACATTCAAAGAGCACATCGAAGTGCTTGGGAATGGGTTTCGCTTTGTCGCAGCGCGCGCGGTGCCGATGGTGGGCTTGGTTGTCGCAGGATTGGGAATTCCTGCTGCGATTTTGGGCGCCTACACTTTTGCGGTGTCGAGCGATTATTTCGCTCTTAAAAACGTTGAATTGGCAGGCCTTGAACGAACCGAACGTGACCCATTCCTGAGCGCTGTGGGCTTGCAAGCGGGCATGAACATCTTTGATGTGGATCCCCAGGCTGTGGAAGCCAATGCCAAAGCGCAGCCTTGGATTCGGGAAGCCAAAATCGAACGACGCTTACCTGATTTTATTTTGATCAGCGTTCAAGAGCACCAGCCCGCTGCGATGCTCGTTGACGCTGGATATATTCTGGTCAGTTCTGAAGGCGTGCCATTCAAAGCACTTGATGCCGCCGATGACACTGACTCTATGTTTGGACTGCCTCTCCTGAGTGGCTTAACGAGGGAGGAGCTTACAACCAAGGAAGGCAAGGAGCGGTTTCACCAAGCGTTGATAGCGCTTGAGTCGTACGAAAAAGCAGGCCTTGCAAAGCTTTATCCGCTCAGTGAAATTCACTTGGATAAAGTCATGGGCGTTTCGTTCGTCACCCGTGAAATGGGTGCGGAGATTCGTCTGGGTTACGGAAGATGGGACGAGCGCATGACGCGCTTGAAATCTGTACTTGACGCCATTCTCCAGGACGGAGAAGAGGTCGATTACATTTTGGTCGATGAAGAAGAGAACTTAAGCCGAGTAACCGTCGGGCGAAGAAAAGTAGCGGGCATGGATGCAGCTGCTTTGCCGACGGAAAGATGAAAGCAACCACGGAAGGTGAGTACTATGGCTAAACAAAACGAAATTCTGGTCGGACTCGATATCGGGACGACTAAGATCGCCTGTATTATCGGTGAATTGACCGAGCACGGGGTCGACATCATTGGAATCGGAAGCCATCCATCGACTGGATTGCGGAAGGGCGTGGTGATCAACATCGATGCGACCATCAACTCCATCAAGAAGGCCGTAGAAGAGGCTGAGCTGATGGCTGGATGCGAGGTGAACACGGTTCACGCCGGCATCGCTGGCGGTCATATCAAAGGATTCAACTCGCACGGTATCGTCGCGGTGAAGGATAAAGAGGTCCGCCCTGCAGACCTGGCGCGTGTTGTCGATGCCGCCCGTGCGGTCGCCATCCCGATGGACCGTGAAGTCATCCATGTGATTCCTCAAGAATACATCATCGATGAACAAGATGGGATTCGTGAACCACTGGGTATGGCGGGAGTTCGTCTTGAAGCCAAAGTACACATCGTCACCGGCTCGGTCACGAGCGCTCAGAACATCGTGAAATGCGCGAACGCCTGCGGTTTGAGCGTCGCGGATATCGTTCTGGAACAACTCGCCAGTTCCGAGTCGGTTTTGAGCGAAGACGAGAAAGAGCTTGGTGTAGCGGTGGTCGATGTGGGCGGTGGCACCACTGACATCGCCATCTTTAGTGGTGGTTCTCTGGTTCACACTGCAGTTTTGTCCGTGGGTGGAAACCACCTCACCAACGATATCGCTGTTGGACTTCGCACTCCGATGGCCGAGGCCGAGCGAATTAAGCAACGATACGGCTGTGCCATGACAAGTCGCGTATCGCCCGACGAGACCATCGAAGTTCCAAGTGTTGGCGGTCGGCCGCCACGTGTTCTGAGTCGCCAGATTCTGAGCGAAATCATTGAACCGCGCTGTGAAGAGATCTTCGCGTTTGTGAGCAGAGAGATTAAGAATAGCGGTTACGAAGACCTGATCGCGAGCGGCGTTGTGATCACTGGTGGCACCACAATTCTTGAACATATGCCTGAGCTTGCAGAAGAAGTCCTCGGGATGCCCGTTCGACGTGGCTTGCCCAAAGGAGTAGGCGGATTGGTCGACGTGGTTCGCAATCCCAAGTTCGCGACGGGTGTGGGCCTGGTGCTCTTTGCCGCTAAGAATCAAGGGCCTAACCTGTTCTCCGGGCGCGAAGAAGGCATCTACGACAGGGTCGCTACTCGTATGAAACAATGGTTCGCCGATATGTTCTGATTTGCCGGAACCCCGCGGCACACCTTGAAGGTGCGCCACTGCGGTGGTATGGTCCGCGACGTCAGTCCACCCTAACTGGACGACTTTTACTCGCAAGAGACAGGTCAGGTTAATCATGCTCCAATTTGATGATGTCGAGCTTCCAGATT
>JBBKVQ010000111.1:0-16766 GCA_037968515.1 Bradymonadaceae bacterium | reverse complement strand
TGCACTCCAAGATCGTTGAGTTGTTCTCTTCCCGAATGAATCAGATGTGTGGCAAGTCCCGACATATAGCCTCCGATGCTTATTCGTTGTTTTCCATCCTCTATAAGAATATATTCTTTAAGATACAGTATCCAACGAATCGTTAACGGACTTTGACCATGAATAGCAGCCTCGACCGAATAGACTTCGAAATTTTGGACCTTGTTCAGAAAGATGGTCGGTTGACCAACAAAGAGATCGCCGCCGTGGTTGGGTTGGCTCCCTCGTCTTGTTTTGAACGAATTCGTCGCCTTCGTGAATCGGGCGTGATTCTTGGGTTTCACGCCGAAGTGGCCGCAGATGCGCTTGGAATAACGCTGCAAGCCATGGTCGCCATCCAGCTGAAGCAGCATTCTAGGGCCGATGTCGAAGACTTCTACGCCCATGTTTTATCGCTCCCAGAGGTGGTCGCAGCATATCATTTGGCGGGCAGGCAGGATTTCCTGGTGCATGTGGTGGTCCGAGACACCGAACACCTACGGAACCTTGCCATGGACGGGTTCACGACTCGACCGGAGGTCGCACATCTTGAGACCTCGCTCATCTACGCAGCGTCGCGCAAACAAGCGCTTCCGCGCCTAAGTGAGCAGTGAGCGGTGAGCAGTGAGCAGTGAGCAGTGAGCAGGATGCCGGCGCACCTGCCTGCCTGAAACCTGAGGACCTGAAACCCGACACCTGAAACCTGAGTGGCAAAATCTTCGTGCACAGGCGAAGATATCCCCATGACACCACCGATTGACGAAGCGCACGTCCAATTCAGCGCCGCAGGTCTTCAAGTCCTGAACGTAGCCCTCGCGTTTGTGATGTTTGCCGTCGCGCTCGGCATCCAAACCGAGGAGTTGCAGCGACTTAAACGAACGCCACGGGCGCTGCTCGCAGGCTTGGCTTCGCAATGGATCATGTTGCCGATTCTGACTCTGGGCTTGATTTTCGCGTTCAGACCCCACCCTGGCATTGCGTTGGGGATGTTGCTGGTCGCCGCCTGCCCAGGCGGCAATATGTCCAACTATTTTTGCCAGCTTGCACGAGCAAACACCGCGTTATCGGTGGGCCTAACGACCATCGCCACAGTCGGTGCGGCGTTCATGACACCCCTGATTTTTGCCGGCGCCGCCAAGTTTTTGCCCGACGCGTCCGACCAGATTGGCGTGGCCGTCGACTGGCTGGAAATGCTGAAGACGACACTGATTCTTATCGCCTTGCCGGTCGCGGCAGGTGCTGCGCTGCGGCGTTTTCAAAAGAAAATCGCGGATAAAATCCAGAAGCCGGCTCAGATTCTGGCTGGAATCGTGTTGATGGCCTTCATCGTCATCGCTTTGATCGTCAACCGCGAGGCCTTCGGCGCTTACGTCGGACAGGTCGCGCTGCTTGTAGCGGTCCATAATGGTTTAGCGCTGCTAACAGGCTACGGAATTGCCTGGGCGGCACGGTTGGAGGAGCCAGAACGACGCACCATCGCACTTGAGACCGGCATTCAAAACTCAGGGCTCGGGCTCGTGCTGATTTTCAGCTTCTTCGACGGTTACGGCCCGATGGCGGTGGTCGCGGCGTGGTGGGGAGTCTGGCACCTGATTTCGGGCGGAAGCCTGGCCGCGTTCTGGTCGCGACGCGTGCCAGTGAGTGGTGAGCCGTGAGCCGTGAGCAGCGTCCTCGCGACAACTCAGTTCGCATCGATTCCGGCCCAAAAGCAACGCCTGAACCCAAACATCAAACCCGCCATACAGAAAAACACACCGACACCAATTAAGATTTGCCCCATGAGTTGTCGAAGGCCATCACCGTCTAAGTGACCAAGCACTTTAATCTCGATTTCAGGCGGCAATTGGAGCGAATAATGTCCCGCTGGAAGATTCACTTCGCAAACACACACGGATCGCCCTTGCCGTTCACAATACCTCAGCTGACTGATTGCTGGCCTGAGATATGAAATGTCACCACAGTCGCTTCCACCCACGACGAGATATACTACTTGTTCGATAGGGTTACGAAATTCAGCTGCTCCTGATTGCCGGTTTGGCATGGGATGATCGATTGATGCGACGACCCTTGGACCGACTAATCCGAAAAGGGTCAAGATTACCCCCAAAAACAAAATCCCTCGGTGTTGCAAGATCATCCCCTAGTGCTGAGAACGCCTGATTGAGATGATTAGAAGTCCAAAGATTATTAGCGTCACCAAACCACTAATCAGCCCCCACTTAAGTGGGATGAGCGGTGCGGTTAACACCCAGATGACAACACGCACATCTGGTGATCGGTCCACAACCCGAAACCGATGAAGACCTTTCTTCAACCTAACCTGCCCATAACAGCGCTCACCCACATTATCTGGATGTGAAGGGTCAACATTGCCAACAACCGTCCCGTTCGCATCTAGGACTTCAATCAATCCAACGCATGAACCGATTGACCGAATGCTGTAGGAATCAGGTCTTCGAGCCATTTCAAAATCTGGCTCAGAAGAGACCATGTTGTCATACACCGGCAGCCGTTCTTGATAGGCACACAAGAGAATTGTGCTGACCACACCGGCAGCAATGAAAAGCACGAATAGAACAAAGGCCTTCCAATCTATCTTACGTGGTTTAATCACGTAATTCATCTCCGCGATATCGCACTTTCTCCCCTCACCTTGTCACATTGTCGTTAGCCCTAAGTGTAGCAATAACGAGCACGTGCTGCCTACTGTGCTGGCAACAAACCACTCACCGCTCACCGCTCACCCCTCACAGCCCACCGACCACCCCGGGCTCCATCGCTCGCGATCGCGCAGTTCTCGCCAATGAAAAACCTCCACAAACGATTCGTCGAGGACCGAGGTCATATACACGCTACCTTCCCGATCCATATGTGAAATCCAGAAGTGCCGATGCAGTCCCTCGCCGATGCGTGACCACTTTGAGGCCAGCAAACGGTCAGGATGATTGGGATGGTTTTGTTGCCCTTGATGCGCCATAGGAATTTCCGTGATTAGTTCGTGACCAACGCACATATGATGCATCCAACGTCCGTAAATTTCAGGAGATCTTAAACATGTCATTATTATCAAAATTGAAAGGCGCGGGGCCGAGCGGCTACGGCTATGGCTCAAGCGCAGAAGATGTTACCGCAGGCTTGGACCTCAGTGGCAAGACCTACTTGGTCACAGGATGCAACTCGGGCATCGGTCTGGAAACCGCTCGAGTCCTTGCCCTTCGCGGGGCGCGGCTGGTCGCTGCCGCCAGAACTGTGAAGAAGGCCGAAGACGCTGTATCGCCGTTCACGAAGGACTTTCGAGCGGTCGCCTGCGAGTTAAGTGAGCCGGCATCGGTAGCCGCTGCAGTCGCGTCACTTCAAGACGAAACGTTTGACGGCATCATCTGCAATGCCGGCATCATGGCTTTACCCAAGCTCAACCTAAGCCATGGCTACGAGCTTCAGTTCATGACCAATCATATCGGTCACTTCATCCTCGTGACTGGGTTACTCGACCGACTCGCGCCCGAAGGCAGAGTCGTGATGCTTTCGAGTGATGCGCATAAATTCCCAGTCAGCGGGGGCGTCAACTTTGACAACCTGGACGGCTCGAATGGCTACGGCGGCGCAAAGTTTTACGGGCAATCGAAGCTCGCTAACTTACTTTTTGCTCGTGAACTTGCGACTCGGCTGAAGCCCGGACAAACAGCGAACGCGGTCCACCCGGGCGTCATCAATACTAATTTGTCTCGGAACATGTCGTCGGTGGTCAGCACCCTGTCTTCCATATTCGAGCCCTTGGTGCTGAAGTCGATTCCAGAAGGCGCGGCGACTCAAACTTGGGCCGCGACCCACCCTTCGCTTGCTAAGGTCAACGGCGAGTATATGGCGGACTGTAACGTGGCGAAGTCGTCAAAGCTGGGGACGGATATGGCGCTAGCCAAGCGACTTTGGGAGGTCTCAGAGGAGATCGTCGCGAAGCTTGTGCCGTAAGGCCTGCGGACCAAGCGCAATGCAGGCCATAGGGCCTGCGGACCAAGCGCAATGCAGGCCATAGGGCCTGCGGACCCATCCGAAAACCGAAAACCGAAAACCGAAAACTTCGAGCGAAGCGAGAATCAGATGAATTCGACCTCGACGTCGGTCGACAGCAGGTAACCTTCGTCGGACGTCAATAGGTACTCGTCGAGGCCGAATCCGCGCAGAGTCCGGATCGCGGTGTAAACGCGTGATGCGGCAGCCTCAGGCGTCACGCGCTCACCTGGCCAGCCAAGCGCAACAACCTCGTCCAAAGAAATTCCCGCACCTGGATGTTCTGTGCGTTGGGTCGCAAGTCCCAACAAAATCAGTCGAAGCGCACCACGTCTGGTAAAGTCGACCGCCTCGTCCACACCCGGCGGGTAAAACGTTCGCGCATCTTCACTCAACCGCAAGACCAACGTGTGACTGTCTGGTTTGACACGGCGCTCAAGCAGCAAGGTCAGTATATTGGCGGCTTCCCACTGCGGCCACGGCCCAAGCGATGGGTCAGGCATGGCTGCCAGCGCCTGAATTTCCTCGTGCATCTCTTGCCAAGCCGACGGGGACAGTTTTGTTCGCTCCATCATCGCTTCGCCCAGCAGACTCACCGTGTCCAAGAAGCTATCGGCAAACACACTCGGTGCGAGCAATGCTCTTGATTGCGCCACGACATCGTCAAAGGCCGGACCGTCAAAGGTCATCGCGTAGCCAAGTGCATAAATCCCGCCCAACACCGCTCGCCAGCTTGCAGTCACCGATTCGGACTGAAACACGGCACGTGCGGCATGGCGCGAAAGCGGAGGATTATCAAAGGCGATGTCGAAAAACGCCATCCTGGACCGCAACAGGTTCGCTTCAACCGAATCACTGTCCTCGCCGACACGCTCTAAGGCCGTGATCAAATGCCCACGATCGGAAGCCGCCCCAAGGGTCATGGCCAAACCTGATAGCGCACGAACCTGCAGGTCGACCGACGCAGATGCCTGCGCAGTGCGCACGGCACGTTCGTAGTGTGACCGAGCCTCGGCAAGATGACCTTTGCGCCGTTGCAGGTCTCCCCGCCCGACTTGCACCGTCGCCAACCAAACCGGGTCCGCTTGAGTTTCGAGCAAGTTTTCAGCGTCCAAGAGCATGACTTCAGCGCGATCCAAAGCCCCGGATGTCATCGAGTGCAAGGCGAGTTGTGCCAAACCACGAGCTGCCGTTCGCCGATCGCCAAGATGATTGGCCTCATCGATATTTTCGGCGAGCAACGCTTCGCCGCGCGAGGCCTGCCCCATTTGAAATAATGTTGTCGCCAATTGCGCCCGAACTTGCAGGCGAACGTCAGCTTTTTGGGAACCTGCTGCCAACGCGTACGCGTGCTCCAGAATCGGCAAGGCTTCACTGGGCCGACTGGCACGCGAAAGGTAGGCCCCATGCGCCGAATGAGCTAAAGCTGCGATATCTGCATGACCATTCTGCTCGGCCATCTCGGCGGCACGCCCTGCAAAATCCGTGGCTTCTTGAAGTTTGAGCGTTTCTGCGTAACCGAGCGCCACCAAATACAATGATTCGGCAATGCGCCCAGGGTCATTGATCAGTTCTGGAATTTGAATCAAGTGTGGAATCAACGGCGCGACACCGCCAGTTTCACGGCACACTCGCCCCGCAGAAATCCAGCAGCTAGCGCGCAGATCCAAGTCAATATCGCGCTCGGCGGCAGCCAAAAGATTAGGCACCACAAAACGCATCGACCCCAGTTCTCGTGGTTTTGTCGACTCGACTCGCTGCACAAAATATCGTGCGTGTCGGCGCCAGACAACGCGTGCATGGGAGCTTTCTTCAAGACGTTCCGTGGCAAAGCCGCGCACAGTTTCGAACATCCGAAAACGATTATCGACGACGCGCTCCAACAGGCACTGGTCGAGCAAACCTTCGACCATTTCCTCGGCATCAGGGTCAGCGAAGATGGCTGCTGCCACCTCGACGTCGAAGGGGCCGCGTATCACCGAAAGGTCAGTCAAAGCGCGCTTCAAATTATCGTCGAGCAGCTCCCACGACCACTCGATCGTGGCCGAAATCGTGCGGTGTCTTTCAGGTCGATCACGGTCTTTGCTTTTGAGCGCGGACATTCTGCTGGTCAACCGCTCAGCCAGGGCTAACGGCGACATCATTCGGGCGCGCGAGGCGGCGAGCTCAATCGCCAGCGGCAAAAAATCGACACGCTCGACGACCTCGGCGATCGCCTTTCGCGATGCGCTATCCAGCGAAAAACTTGGGGCCTGTGCTCGAGCGCGAGTTTCGAACAAACTGACAGCTTCTTCGACCGATAATGAGCCCAACCGATGTTGGTGTTCACCCACCACATGCAGGGGTTCCCGAGACGTCGCGAGCAGAGTTGTGGTCTTATTCACCCGAAGAAACTCGACCAGTTGAGGCGCAAATTCCTCGAGGATGTGCTCCAAATTATCGACGATCAAGAGCACCCGCCCCAAAGAGTCGAGATGACGAGCGATTGCGGTCGCAGGAGACCCGGTCGTGGTGATGCCCCAAAGCGCAAGCGAACTTGAAAGCGCATCGTCGGCGGTCTCGAACGGGGTCAAGTCCAAGAACCAGACCGAATCAAAAGACCCCGCAAAACGATTCCCAAACTCGGTCACAATCCGTGTTTTACCTGCTCCACCTGGGCCAAGAATCGTGACAAGACGATGCCCCGACTCAAAGAGCCTGCGGATCGTAGCGAGGTCATCGACTCGTCCCACGAAGGGGGTGAGCGGGTTCGGGAGGTTACCGGAAGTTCGTGTCATATAAGCAATCCTCCCGCACACGCGCGCCTTTCGCAAGTCGCCAAGGCCGCGACCTTCAGAATGTTTCAGGTTCTTTCAGTCGCTTCCAACTGCCAAGTCGCAGATGCTCCGTGGCGTGCAGGTCGAGTGCAGTGATCGGGAAATGGATGGATGAATGAATGTCCCCGGTCGAAATAATGAATGGATGGATATCGCACGTTTTTAGATCTGCTTTCTGCGATGTTTTCACAACATCACACACTTGAGCCCGGCTTTTTGCCGGGCTCAAGCGTTTCTTGCTCGCGCCCTGCAATTTGGTTGGACGCTTCCGTGCCATCCCCATTTTTTGCATAATTTTCCCCCTCTTTCTTACATCACTAAAAAAATATACCTCGACAAGACGAGTTCGCAGAGGCAGAAAGGCGCCGCTCCATTCCCCGAATGTTGATGAGATAAATCTATGACTGAACAAGCAGGCACTCAATCCTTGGCCGACCAAGGTCCTCCGGGAGGGTGGTCATTTGCCGGTTGGGGCAGTTCGGAAAAAATCGAAGATATCCAGGTCGACCCAAACGCTCCGGCGCCGCCAAGCCACAAGAAGCTTGGGCAGTTCGCCGCAACCGCGATTTGCGGCAACGATATTACGTCATCATGTCTCTACGTCTCGGCCCTCGCAGGCATGGCAGCAGGCCCGGTGGCCCCGTTCGCGCTGCTTGTCGTGGCTGCCGTGCTCTACCTCTTCCGTAAAATCTACGCGGAAGTCGGTTCGGCTTTGCCGCTGAATGGCGGCACCTACACCCTGCTTTTGAACTCTTCGAACAAAAAAGCGGCAGCGGTAGCGGCCGTGTTGACGATCCTTTCATACGTCGCGACGGCAGTGATCAGCGCAGGCGAAGCCATGCACTACCTGCATGAAATCGTGCACTGGCTACCCATTTTTTGGGCTACGATTGGCTTGCTCAGCGTATTCGCGGTCTTGAACTTGATCGGCATCAGTGAATCCGCGGGAATCGCGATGGGCATCTTCACCATCCATATCATTACGCTCACGATCCTTGTCGTCGTCGGGGTCGTTTACGTGTTCAACGACCCTTCAGTCTGGAACACGAACATGATCTTTCCGCCGTTGAGCGAGATCCCGCGGGCGCTCTTCCTTGGTTTTGCGGCAGCCATGTTAGGTATTTCTGGGTTTGAGAGCTCCGCCAACTTCATCGAAGAACAAGCGGATGGCGTGTTCCCGAAGACGCTTCGCAACATGTGGATCGCCGTCGCGTTCTTCAATCCGGCGATCAGCTTTTTGTCGATGGGCATCGTAAAACTCGAGGACTTCGAGACGTACCAGAACAGCATGTTGTCGATCATGGCATTGCGGGCCGGCGGCGAAACCTTGGGTCCGTGGCTTTCTGGCTTGGTGAGCATCAATGCCGTGTTGGTGTTATCCGGCGCAGTCTTGACGTCGTTTGTGGGCGTGACCGGGTTGATGCGCCGCATGACGCTTGACCGTTGTTTGCCGCAATTCCTGCTCGCTGAAAACACTTGGCGCAAGACCAACCACTGGATCATTTTGGCGTTCCTGGTGTTGTCTTGTTCGATTTACGTGATCACCGGCGGACATGTGGGTGTTTTGGCTGGCGTGTACGCCTTGTCGTTCCTTGCAGTGATGCTTCTTTTTGCATTCGGAAACGGAATGCTCAAGGTCAAACGAGGGCGTCTGCCACGCGATGTTATTGCAAGCTGGCCGGCCGTCGTGATTGGCTTCGTGGCGGTTCTCATCGGCTTGGTCGGCAACTTGTCTGTGCCAAATCTTGAGGTCTTTGGGACCTACTTCGTGGCAATCGGCCTTTTGGTTGCCGTGATGTTCCTGCGCGTCCCGCTTATGCGTGGCGTGATGTTCGCGTCGCAGGCGGCGGTCGATAAGGTCGAAGATATCAACACTTGGATCGCCACAAGCATCGAAGGTGTGATCAGCACCATCAACGATCAGGACATCATCTATTTCACCAAGGGTGATAATATCGCCACGTTGAATCGTGCCGCGCTCTACGTGTTGGAGAACGAGCAGTCGACTCATTTGAAGGTGCTTCATATCTATGAAGATGAATCGGAGATCCCGCCCGAATTGGCGCACCACCTGAACGAAATCGACCACATGTACCCACAACTGAGGATCGACTTCATTGCGGTGAAAGGTAAGTTCTCGCCCGAGTTCATCGACGAAATCTCGAAACGTCTGAACGTGCCCAAGAATTACATGTTCATCGGCACCCCGGGCGACCGATTCCCCCATGAAATCGCCAAGCTCGGCGGCGTCCGTCTCATCATCTGACCGACGCTGCGCGGGTCTTCGACCCACATGCGATTCTGCGACCGACTCCGACCCACCTGCCTTGAGTTCGCCAAGACTTACGCTCGCCGTAGTTTTGCGTTAAGCGTGCTTTTGCGCCGCTTTGTTCGCGCCGGAGAGTCATCATGGCAAAAAAATCCAAAAAAATTCCGTTGAACGACGACAACAAAGGGTTCTCAAGCAACCCTTTTGCGGCACTTGCGGCGCGCGAAGACCTGCCCGCGCCTGTGCCTGAAGCGGTGGTCGCTGACGCGCCTGCGGGCGGTCTCAGCCTCGCTAAAACACGTGTTCACACGAATATCGAAAAAAAGGGCCGCGGCGGAAAAACCGTGACCGTGCTTGGGGGCCTGGACGGGCTTTCCGAGGCCCATACCAACGAACTGATGGCGGCCCTGAAGAAGGGCTTGGGCGTTGGCGTCACCCTCGAAGAGGGCGGAATCATCGTTCAGGGAGACCAACGTCCTCGCCTGCCTCAAGTACTGGCCAAATTTGGTCATAAGGAATCCAAATGAAACAATTTATCCTTGGAAGCGCGCTGCTTATCAGCGCTTGTGGCGCGGCGCCGGCCGTAAACGAAGCCGTTCATGTCGAAGCCAACACGACAGAAACAGAAGCCGCAAAACTGCCCAACATCGATATCCCCTTCACCAAATTTGTGCTGCCAAACGGGCTAACTCTTTTGGTGCATGAGGACCGCAAGACACCTGTGGTTGCCGTGAACGTCTGGTACCACGTGGGATCCAAAGACGAAGTCCCAGGAAAAACCGGGTTTGCCCACCTCTTTGAACACTTAATGTTCCAAGGGTCCGAAAACCTCAAAGGCGAGTTTTTCGAACCGCTCGAGAGCGCCGGAGCGACGGACCTGAATGGGACGACAAATTCCGACCGAACGAACTATTTCCAGACCGTGCCGACGTCCGCATTAGACCTCGCTTTGTGGATGGAATCCGACCGTATGGGCCATTTTGTAGGCGCGATTTCTCAAGAGCGCCTCGATGAACAACGCGGCGTGGTTCAAAACGAAAAGCGACAGGGCCAAAACCAGCCTTACGGCAAGGTTTGGGAACTTATCCCCAGCAACACTTATCCTGCCGGCCACCCCTATTCTTGGTCGACCATCGGCAGTATGGAGGACCTGAACGCGGCGTCCCTTGACGACGTGAAAGGCTGGTTCAAGGGTTACTACGGCGCGTCCAATGCTGTGCTTTCCATCGCGGGTGATATCACCCCAGACGAGGCGTACGCCAAGGTCCTGAAGTATTTTGGGGACATCCCGGCCGGCGACGCCGTCCAACGCAAGGGCACTTTTGTCGCCAAGATGACCGAACGGCGCGAGCTCGAAACGTTCGACCGCGTTCCACAAGAGCGCGTGAACTACGTCTACAATGTGCCGGCTTACGGCGATGAAGCGCTGGAAAGGCTGCGCTTGGCATCGATGATCTTGGGCTCAGGCAAGAACTCAAGACTTTACAAACGTCTGGTCTACGACGAGCAACTCGCGACAGCCGTCTACGTCTATGTGGACGAAAACGAAATCGGCTCACAGATCTTGGTCGTGGCTGATGCTCGGCAAGGCGTGCCTCTGGCTGACGTCGAGGCTGCGATTGCCGACGAGTTCGCCAAATTCCTAGCGAATGGACCCACAGATGATGAGTTGGTCCGCGCAAGAATGTCCTATTTTGCCGACCGAGTCTCACGCCTTGAACGCGTGGGTGGGTTTGGCGGAAAGTCCGATCTACTTGCTCGAAACGAGGTCTTCCTTGGGGATGCCGGCGCCTATCAGCGGCTGTACCAGGCTTTCGCCACGGCCACAAAGGACGAGGTCAAAGCCACGGCTAACGAATGGTTTGGCGCGGGCGTGTTTGTTCTGCGTGTCCGGCCTGAAGCCACAACCACTGTCGCAAAAACTGGCGCTGACCGAACCAAGCTTCCTGAAGTTGGCGAGGTCCCAGGGCTGGCCTTGCCCGAGCTGCAACGAGCCACCCTGAAAAACGGAATGAAGGTCGTCTTGGCCGCGCGCCATGATGTGCCGCTGGTTCAGCTGCGCTGGGTTATACCGGCGGGGTTTGCGTCCGACCTTGGTGGAAAACCAGGCACGGCAAAACTAGCTATGGACCTCATGGACGAAGGGACCACAAACCTTTCCAGCCTCGAGCTCGCAGCCGAGTTGGACCGTTTGGGAGCAAGCCTTTCGAGCTCGGCCTCTTTGGACGACGCGGGCGTCAACATGTCTGTGCTTTCGACCAACCTGAGTGCGGGCATGGGGCTTTTGGCCGAAGTTGTAACCACACCAGCATTTGCCGCCGAAGAAGTCGAACGGCGACGTGCGCAGCTGCTGGCGAGCATCGAACAAGAGAAGTCTAGCCCGATGACGATGGCCCAACGCCTTTTGGGGCCGGCACTTTTTGGCGCTTCACATCCTTACGGCGCCCCACTTACGGGCTCGGGCACCGCAGAAAGCGTCAAGAGCATCACGCGCGATGATATTATCGCTTACCACCAAGGCCACGCGGTGCCTGTCGCATCGACGTTGATCGTCGTTGGCGACACCTCGATGGAAGAGCTGCTGCCCGCCATTGAAAAAGCGTTTGGGACCTGGACGACAACCACGGCGGCAGCCCCCATGGTCGTGGCGACGGTGGCTCCCACGAAGTCACGTGTCTTGTTCATCGATAAGCCTGGCGCGGAACAGACGATGATCGTGGCCGGAAATATCTTCGGAACTCGAGCCCAACACGACCCCATCACCGCTGAAGCGATGAATCGTGTGATCGGTGGTTCGTTTATGTCGCGAATCAACATGAACCTGCGCGAAGACAAACATTGGTCCTATGGCGCCCGCAGCGTGTTGTTCGAAACGCGCAATCAGCAAGCGTACGCAGTGTTTGCCGCGGTTCAATCGGACAAAACATCCGAGTCGATTATCGAAATCCAAAAAGAAATCAGCCAGTATTTGGGCGATAAACCCATCACACCCGAGGAACTTCAGCGGGTGAAATTGAACACCACGCGCAAGCTTCCGGGCCAAAATGAAACCACTGGCCGCGTGTTATCGAGCGTCGATGATATCGTGAAGTTTCAGCTGCCCGACGACTACTTCAGCACCTACGTGACCAAGATGAACGCGTTGAATCAGGCTGATGTAAGCGCGTCAGCTAAGACCATCATCAAGCCGGCCGAGTTTGTCTGGATCGTGGTCGGCGACCTTTCAAAAATCGAGGCTGGCGTCCGTGCGCTGAAACTTTCGGACACTGTGGAGATCGTCAAACAGTAAGCAGCTGGCAGTTGCGACCGTCCTGTCCGCATTGCGATTTGCGACCGTCCTGCCCGCATTGCGATTTGCGACTTGCGACCCCAACTGCTCACCGCTCACTGCTCACTGCTTACCGTTGTTTGACCGACCGCCCCAGTCCGCTAATGTGTTGGAAATGACACAAGGATTCCATGCATAAATTAATGATATTGATGCTCTTAGGACTGGCGGCTTGCGGCGACGATTCCACGCCAAACAAAGCCAACAATTCGACCAATAACTCGACAAACATCGCGACGAATAACTCGACCAACACGTCGACGAATAACGCGACGAACAACGCGACCAACAATTCGACGAACACCTCGACGAATAACTCGACGAATAACGCGACCAACAACGCGACGAACAACTCTACGAATAACTCGACGAATCAGCCGGGTTGTGTGCCTTCGCTCGCTGCCTTCCCAAACGCCCTACCCTTCATCGAGGAAGGTTGTCAGTCCTGCCACGGTGCGACACCAACCTTTGGCGCGCCGATGCCGCTGCTGGACTATGACGCGATGATTGCCGGCCCCGAGGGCGAGCGAATCGTCGACAAAATGGTCACTCGCCTAGCAAACAAGACCATGCCACCGGCCAACGCTCCTCAGCTATCCCACCAAGGGCTCGACACACTTGTCGAATGGGCTTCTTGCGGCAACGTACACCCTGACCATTCGATTGGCCTGAACGCCAATCGACCTGCGCTGACCGCGCCGGCACAGGCGCCGAACCTGCCCTTCTTTGACGTGACGCCCACCGAATTTGCGTTGGGACCAAACGAACTCGATCGCTACGAGTGTTTTGTCGTGCGTGCGCCCATCAACGAAAAACGGATCATTCGTCGAATCGAGCCGATCATTGACGACGCTCGGGTAGTTCACCATTTCCTGATTAAACTGGACCACTCGAACCCGGCCGAAACCAACTTCTCGTGCGCCGGTTTCCCGCCAGGTGACTCGTTCGCATACGTCTGGGGCCCGGGCCAGGCACCTTTGCAGTTTCCAGCGGGCGGAATCCCGATGGATGCCGGCGACGCGTTTGTGCTGCAGATCCATTATAATAATGGCGCTGGCGCAGCAGGAGTCCGCGATTCGAGCGGTATTCGTGTCTACCACGACGCCCCAGGCGGCCCAGAATATGCGCTCGCCGAAATTGGGCCGGGCGTCTTTTTCTCGAGCATTCCAGCGGGCGGCACGCGGTCTTCTGACGCAAGTTGTTCGGTAAATTCAGACGTATCGCTTTTTGCAACTTGGCCGCATATGCACGAGATCGGCTCGGCATTTGACCAACATATTCAGCGGTCCGGCACCAATGCTATCGAGAGCATCGTCGCCCTCACAGGCTGGGCCTTTGAGGCCCAACTCATCTACGACACCCCAATGGAACTGAAAGTTGGTGACCAAATCACAACGGGCTGTACCTGGGATAATTACAAGAACTTCAACGTTACCGCGGGCCTTGGATCGGCCGACGAGATGTGTTTCAGCTTCATGTACGTCACCCCGCCCATCGAAGGGTTCTGCAATTGAGCGAGTGGTTTCTGTACGTGGTTCGATGCGCCGACGACACCCTCTACACCGGAATTGCGACCGACGTAGAGCGACGCCTGACCGAACACAACGAAAGCCCCAAGGGGGCCAAGTACACACGAGCACGGCGGCCTGTGGAGCTTCTAGCCAGTTGGCCTTACGACGACAGGTCGGCCGCAAGCTCCGCCGAACACGCGTTCAAGCGGCTGAGTCGCCCCTCAAAACTAAATCGAATTGCGAACGCGACGCCGCCAGACAACGAAACCGACAAGAAGTAGGCCCACCCAAGAGCCTCCACCGCCGGCCGCCGAACAGCCTGACTTGGTTTTTTCGGCCACTTTTAGGGGCTCAACCGGTTCGGCTTCAGTGGGTTCGGCTTTTGGTTTGACCTCGACCTTGGCAAGGTCCGGCGTCAGCCCCAGCACCGGCTCGCGAATCAGGGATTCGAGGCTCTGGGTCGGCTTTTCAACCGCACCACCCCGCGTATTCGCGCTGGGCGCGAACGCGGTTCCCGAGTTTGCGCTCGCCGGGGCCACTGAGGTTCCAAATTCTCGTCGAAGATGAAACGCCACAGATTTCGATTCTTCGTCTGTGAGCGGCGCATCAAGATTCGCGTCATCAGGGTTCTCTCCGGCAGCCTCTAGGGCTTTGCGGCGAAGTTCCAACACCAACACATCACGAATTTTTGTCATCGCCGAAGCATCCGGTGGACCGCCCCAACGGCCGCGTTCGGGAGTTTCGCACTCGATTTTCCCCTCCCATCCGTGCCGCATCGCATAACGGCCTTGGAATTGGTTAAACGTCGACGGCGTCGCCCCTTTTTCGATTCCAGTTGGTGACGTAGGCGCCGAGATCACATTCGAGGGCTGAAACGCAGGTTCACGGCCTCCGACAATCGGGTCTGCTTTCTTGAAAATCAGGTCGACGCCCACTGAATCCGGCGAGTAACGCGCGTGTAGCCGAGTCAAAGTCCAACGGCTCAAGGCCCTTTGGTTGTCCATATTCAGCGCGTCGGCCCCCAAGGTTTTCATGTCCGCCATATCCAAAGTCGCCCCCCCCACCGCGCCTGTCGGGCAAGGGTCACAGCTGGTGGCCTGCCAAGCGTATTCGGTAACGACAGCCTTCGGGTTTTCCTCAAGTGTGCGGCTGAAAAGAGCCTCGTAAAAGTTGCCAAAATTATCTTGGACTTGGTCCGCCACATCGATATTGGTTGGGATCGTGACATTTGGAAGGTTCGCGACCTCGTACCGCTGCTCCTCGGCAAGGATGTACACCAGCAAGTCTTGCGCGCCGCGAGAGTTGATCATCCCAAGCCTCACAGGCAGCGAAAACTCGTCGGATTTGTAGTCGAATCGCAACGGACTTAACACCGCACGACCGTCGACAAACTTGACCTTTTCGACGTCCACCTTGGCGACAAAAAAGTACATACCGGATTCGATGTACGGCTTAAAATATGGCTCAGCGCCGTCGGGGATTTTGTATTTATTGGTTTTGAGCCAATTATCTAAGGCCGCAGCCTCATTGGTTTCGAGCACCACGATGTCGTATTCGGCGACCGAAAACCTCGCTTTCACAATCACTGCACCCGCCCCTCTGCCAAAGCCAGCGCCACCACGACCAGATCCACGCAGCCCTAGGCCCATAGCTCCGAACATACCGTAGTCATCGACTGGACTGCATGGGTCTTGCTCCCAATATTCCACAAGGCGCGGGGCACTCAGCCGGTCGATCTTGTCGAAGACGGCCTTTTCAAGCGTTTTGACATTCTCTTTGGCCAGCACCTGCGGCACGGGAACCACCATCGCGAAGTCCTCGAGCGGCCCCTGATAGGAGTTCTGCATGCTCAAAGCTGTGTGATTGCCCGAGCGCATCATCACAACCTGCGTTGCGTCGTTGTAGAGGTCCGCCCCACCACCGACATAAAAGCCGCAGAACGCGAGCGCCTGCGCGGGCAGAAGCACCGCACCAATGATGAAAATCACCAGACTCTTCATGAAAACCTCAGATTAGGGTGCACCCCATCGACAGCAGCCGTGCACATAAGTTCCTTTGGAGCCTCAAGTTCTACGACAAATCTGCCCAACGAACCCGACAAATCTTGAATCCAAAAAAGGCGTTGGCCGTTATAGTCACTCCTTTACGGCACCGATCGAGGTTCTCATGTTTCGTTTTCTGACAACGACTGCACTCTTACTCTTGGCTTGGCCCGCATTCGCGCAGGTGGATCAAGCACCCACTAGCGCTGTTGAAATGTCGATGGGCGATGGGGACTACCGCGCCAAAACCGAGGATTGGATGATTGCCCCCGGCGGTCATGGATCGGTCGGAGCGGGCTTCACATTTCTGACCGCCGATGGCGACCTTCGCCAGCTTGTTGATGGGCCTCGATTAAAATTCACTGACGTCGTGTTGCTAGGGCTGCAGACCCGATATTCGCTGGGTGGAATCGCTGAATTGAGCCTTGCCACCACCTTGCTACCCAAACAACCGAGCTACACCGACGAGCTGGTCTGGCAAAGCGCAGCCCTGGGCGTACGCATCGGACTGACCGAAAAGCTGTTGGCATCAATGCACTTTGCTGGCGGACCCACTTTGAACGATTCCGGCGGATGGGCTGCGGCCCAAGTCGGTCTGGGCTGGCGTTATAAACTAGACGATTTCATGATTTTGGATGGCGGTTTTCATGGCAAGGGAACGGCGCTTTTCGTTCAGGAAGAAGCCCCGTGGTTTGCCGAAGTCATGGCCAACGCTCAGGTCGTGCTTCCTGCGCCCGGCATCGCGGCCGGCTGGGTCGGAATCGAGTTCGCGTT
>JBBKVQ010000110.1:0-2672 GCA_037968515.1 Bradymonadaceae bacterium | reverse complement strand
ATCAACTTACCAAGCGATTTTTTGTCCATCACGCGGTTGCAAAGTTCGAAAGGAAGTTCGCTAGGAACCACTTCTCGGAACAGGATGCGACCGCAGGTCGTATCGACGAGTTCCCCGTCAATTCGAACCTTGATTTTGGCCTGGAGGTGAAGTCGTTCCGCATCATAAGCGATACGAACTTCTTCAGTCCCCGAGTAGCAACCTTGAATCGGAAGCCCGTTTTCATCAGCAACGTAACAACCCGCAGCGAAAGGACGCTCGCGAGTCATGTAGTAACAACCCAAGACGATGTCCTGAGATGGGCTGATGACAGGTCCGCCGTGAGCAGGTGACAGAATGTTGTTCGTGCTCAAGAGCAGAACACGCGTTTCCATCTGTGCTTCGAGCGAAAGCGGAACGTGCACAGCCATCTGGTCACCGTCGAAGTCGGCGTTGTAGGCCGAACAGACGAGCGGGTGAACCTGAATGGCCTTACCCTCAATGAGGATAGGCTCGAACGCCTGAATACCAAGACGATGAAGCGTTGGTGCGCGGTTAAGCAACACCGGGTGCTCCTTGATGACTTCGTCAAGGATATCCCACACTTCTGGCTTCTCTTTCTCGACCATCTTCTTCGCAGACTTGATCGTCGTGACATGGCCACGCTCTTCAAGCTTGTTGTAGATGAAGGGCTTAAAGAGCTCGAGAGCCATCTTCTTAGGAAGACCGCACTGGTGGAGTTTCAGCTCAGGACCAGCAACGATGACCGAACGACCCGAATAATCGACTCGTTTACCGAGAAGATTCTGACGGAATCGGCCTTGCTTGCCTTTGATCATGTCAGAAAGTGACTTCAACGGACGACGATTCGGCCCTTGAATGGTCTTTCCGCGACGACCGTTGTCGAACAACGCATCCACAGCTTCCTGCAACATTCGCTTTTCATTTCGAATGATGATTTCAGGAGCGTGAAGTTCAAGAAGCTTCTTGAGACGATTGTTGCGGTTGATGACGCGACGATAGAGATCGTTGAGATCTGAAGTCGCAAATCGACCACCATCCAGTGGCACCAACGGACGAAGGTCCGGAGGAAGCACAGGAATCACGTCCAGAATCAACCACTCTGCTTCGTTGTTCGAGTCACGAACAGCTTCAAGGATCTTGAGGCGTTTCGAAATTCGTTTTTTCTTAGCTTCGCTGGTCGCTTCTTTCATCTCGGCGCGGAGAAACTCCGTGATGCCTTCGATATCAAGGTCGATGAGCAGTTCTTTGATCGCGTCAGCGCCCATTTTGGCACTGAAGGTTTCGCCGTACTCGTCGATGTACTCAAGGTACTTCTGCTCGCTCAGAACTTCAGCCTTCTTAAGGGGCGTAAGTCCTGGTTCGGTCACAATGTACGCCACACAATAAAGTACCTTTTCAAGGTCCTTCAGAGTGATGTCGAGCATGTTGCCGATTCGCGATGGAAGGCTCTTAAGGAACCAAATATGCGCGACTGGAGTGGCGAGGTTGATATGACCGAGGCGCTCCCGTCGAACTTTCGACTGGATGACCTCAACGCCACATTTCTCACACACAACACCGCGATGTTTCATGCGCTTATATTTTCCGCAGATGCATTCGAAGTCCTTAACGGGTCCGAAAATCTTCGCGCAAAACAGACCATCGCGTTCTGGTTTGAACGTACGATAGTTGATTGTCTCAGGTTTTTTGACTTCGCCATGACTCCACTCACGAATTTTTTCGGGGCTCGCGATTCCAACGCGCATAGCCGTAAAATTCAGTGGGTCTTTCTGCTTCTCGAGAATGCTGAAGATGTCCTTGCTCAACGTAACCTCCATGGGCGCCCGTCGGCGCCTGTGGCTTGATCGGCTTGGCCGATCCTTAAATCGCTAATTCAGTACACGACAGACGCTTTAGGCTACGTTTTCCAGCAGCTCAACGTTCAGGCAAAGAGCGTGAAGCTCCTTGATAAGCACGTTGAAGCTCTCTGGCATACCTGGATCAAGTGTGAAGTCACCCTTCACAATCGACTCATAGATACGCGTACGGCCTTGGACGTCATCGGACTTCACGGTCAAGAACTCTTGCAGTGTGTAGGCTGCCCCGTAGGCCTCGATTGCCCAGACTTCCATCTCTCCGAGACGCTGACCACCGAACTGAGCCTTTCCGCCCAGAGGTTGCTGCGTCACGAGGCTGTAAGGCCCGATGGAACGTGCGTGGATCTTGTCGTCGACAAGATGGTGCAATTTGAGGACGTACATGACACCAACGGTGACGTCGTTCTCGAACGCTTCGCCTGTTTTTCCGTCAAACACGATGCTCTGGCCGGTCACCGAGACACCCGACTTAACGAGCATTTCGCGGATCACTGTTTCAGGAGCACCGTTGAACACCGGAGTCGCCATGTGGACGCCGCCGGCACAGGTCTTCGCAAACTCACGCAATCCGTCTTCGTCCAACGAGTTCACCAATTCTTGGTGGTCGTCGTTGTGGAAGCTTTCCATGATGAGACGGCGAAGATTCTCGGGTTTGCCGGCTTCTTCGAGCATTTCTCCGATTCGTCGACCCAGGTTGAGCGCTGCCCAACCAAGGTGAGTCTCGAGAATCTGCCCAACGTTCATTCGGCTTGGAACACCAAGTGGGTTCAACACCATGTCTACCGGACGTCCATCTGCCATGTATGGCAGGTC
>JBBKVQ010000109.1:0-10107 GCA_037968515.1 Bradymonadaceae bacterium | reverse complement strand
GCGCTCATTTGAGTTGCATTGAAAAACGTCGTCAGAGTCGGAGTATTGGAATCAAGATTTGAACCGTCGGCCAACTGCCCGTAAGCGTTGTCACCCCAGCAATAAGCGCTGCCGCCGCTAACCGAAGCGCAGGTGAAACTGGTTCCCGCGGCGATATGTGTTGCGTTTGAGACACCATTAATGGTGACTGGAACCGGACTGTCGAGGCCCGACACAGTTCCTAACTGCCCATCGAAATTCCCGCCCCAACACATCACGGCCCCGGTCGCGCGCCGGGCACAGGTATGGTACCCGCCCGCGCTGATCTGAACAGCGTCGGTCAGGCCGCTGACCAGCACTGGGTAGGCGCTGTCGGTGAAAGTATTATTTCCGAGTCGGCCGTCGTCGTTGCGTCCCCAGCACTTCACTGTGCCATTCGAAAGCCGCGCGCAGGTGTGAGCATATCCTGTGGCGAGTTCTACGACCGCACCGGTTGCGACCGCGCAGGCTGCGGTATTGTAGGTGCATGTGGCTGAGCAGCTAAGGGTTCCCGTGCCCGCACCAAGGCTGGAACATGTCGCGTTGTTCAAGTTTGAACCATCGCAGGCTTCGCTTGCCTGCCGCAGACCATCACCACAATAAGTGGTCGTTCCCGCGGTTAGGTTGCATTGCGAGTTGCATACTTGGCAGGACATCTGGCCATACAGGCAAGCAGTGGCGGGTGAGCCGTTGTGATCGCAAGCTTCGACGGACTGTTTGACGCCGTCACCACAAGTGCCACCACTGGTTCCTGCCACAAGTTTACACTGAGTGTTGCAGACCTGGCATGATGCCTCGCCGTAGGCGCAGGCGATCATTGGTGAGCCGTTATGATCGCAGGTTTCGCCGCCATTTGTCTGGGTCTGCCCGTCACCACAATAGCCGGCGACCTGACCAGGTACCAATTTGCACTGAGCGTTGCAGACTTCACACGACATCTGCCCATAGACGCACGAGAGCTGGACCGAGCCATTGGCATCGCAGTCTTCTCCGTCATCGACCTTGTCGTCGCCGCAGGTTTCCGGAGCGACACAGGGCGAACATGTTCCGCCGCAGTCGACACCAGTTTCGTTTCCGTTCTGGATATCGTCAGTGCAAGTGGCTGCTGTGCCGCACGCGTCGCAGCTTCCTCCGCAATCAACGCCAGTTTCATCGCCGTTTTCGCGGCCGTCTTCACAAGTGGGCAGGACATCGCAGACGTCGCAAGGACCGCCGCAGTCGATATCGTCTTCAGCGCTGTCTTTGATGCCGTTATCGCACGAAGGCACAAGGCAAACGTTCAGTCGCGGGTTGAATTCTTCGTTCGCTTTGCAGTCAGTGGTCTGTTCGACACAGGTCGTGCCGACGCAAGAAAATCCTTCGGCACAGGCTTCTGCGCACTGTTGAGCCCCTAAGGTTTTCTTCTTGCCGTCGTCACCACAGCCAATCGCCAAGAGGGCTGTAGCCACCAAAAACATGTTCAGGAATCTCATCTTAATCCTCTTTGCCAAACTTAGCCTCTGGTTTACCCAAAGCGCGATGAAGACTCAACTGAAGGAGTCTGAAATCTCAGCTTTGCCATCTTGCCGCGTGTCCTTTTGAGCGAGATTCTGTAAGGGTGCTTCGGCATTGATTAGGGAGTCGTGGATGCGAACATTTTTTTGGCCAGCAATTTTGATTGGGCTTGGAGTTTCGGCGTGTGGCGATGACACAGACGACACTGCTGCCGAAACAACAACACAAGCGGTAACGATTGATTTCGCCGGTAAAGTTGGGAGCGCCGAGTTTTCATGTGCTGACACCTACGACCTCGGGACGACCGCGATACCTTCGCAAGTGTCTGATTTCAAACTCTTTGTTTCAGGAGTTGAACTCTTAAAAGCCGACGGTACCGCCGTGCCTATAACCCTTAAAAACGACGGAAAGTGGCAAGACGACTTCGTGACGTTGCTCGACTTTGAAGACGGCACCAATGCTTGCGCAAACGGCAACGCTGACTTGAACTTTAGCGTCAAGGGCGAGGTCGCCAAGGGTGAGTATACAGGTCTTCGTTTCAAGCTTGGGGTGCCGTTCGAACAAAACCACTTAGATGCGGCAACCGCGCCCGCTCCGATGAACCTGGTGTCGATGTTTTGGGGCTGGCAGGGCGGATACAAATTCTTACGAGTCGATGGCAAGGCTAATGACGCAGGGTTCCGCGTTCATTTGGGCAGCACGGGTTGCGTGATGGGAGCTGACGATGCCATCGAAAGTTGTTCGAGCCCGAATATCCCGGTCATCACCTTGAACGACTTCGATATCGCGACGGACAACGTTGTGGTGGACGTGGCCGCCCTTTTTGCCGGCGTCGACATGGCCCCAGACGTCGACAACAACTCGTCGGTCTGCATGTCTACTCCTGATCTTGCCGCCTGCGGCTTAGTGTTTCCGACCCTTGGGCTCAAGTTTGGTGCAGCCGAAGCAGCGACTCAGACCGTGTTTTCAGCAGCAACTAAGCCGTGAAAACTGCGTTCCGCTAAGCTGCTCGCGTTCCATTGCCGCGCTGCTATCCTGCCCAGCAGAGCATTCGATACTGGAGGACTCTTGGAAACGAAAGGGATATCGATTCGGCTGAGTGATGCGTCGCCTGAGGCACCTGATTTGGTGCAAACCGAGGTCATCGAAGGTGAAGCGCTAAACCCTGCCGAGGTGGAGGCCTTGTTTGACGGCATGGAGGAACTCAAGGTCGCGGAGGTGGCCGAGTTTCATATTCGGCCTGCGACCTTGCCCAAAGCACTGATCCAGACCACGTCCGAACCAGTGTTTAACCCGCTTGAGTCAGTCCAGAGCTTCCAGGCCTCGCCTGAAATGCTGACCGTGGATCATGTTTCTCCTTCGGGCGATACTGTGCCCGTGCATCAGGTTTTGGTCGTGTTTTCAAGACCGGTTGTGAGACTTGGGCAGGATCTGGATGCGATGGGAGTCAGCCTGAGCCCGCCCGCGGTGGGACGTTGGCGCTGGGTCGACACATATTCGCTGGCGTTTGAGCCTGAGGACCAATTGCTTGCTGGGTCTACGACTTATTCAGTGACGATCCCTGAGCTAACTTCATTCGATGGCAAAGTCCTAGAGAACCCTAAATCGTTTGCGTTTTCTACACCGCGCTTAAAAGTTCTGGAGGGCCCATCGGGGACAAAAACACCAGGCACAAAACCGATGATTTTGATTCGTTTTGATCAGATCATCTCGCCCATTCAATTGCTGGCATCCATCAAAAGCACGGTTTCTTTCGAGTTGTCCGACGAAGTAGACGCCCGCACTGGCGATTGGCGCGATGGCACCTGGGTATGCCTGCGACCTATCGAGCCGCTGCCGGCCGGGCGAACGATTAAGTTGGAGATCCCAAAAGGCGCGGCATGCGGCGCAGGACCTCTGCCCTTGGTCGAAGCCATTAAAATGGAATTTGACACCGCTGGGGCCTTTAAAATCGCCAAGACTTCCGGGTCTGGCGAGCCACCCGGGTATTCCTGGAATATCGAGTTTTCTGAATCGGTCGATTTTGAGTCGTTTAAAGGTTCCGAAATTTCGGTGGAGCCGTCGTTTCCAATTCAGGTCTCAGGCTGGGGAAGTAATCTGAGCATTTCCGGTCGCAGAGACCCGAACACGTCGTATGTATTGACGCTTCCCGAAAATACCAAGGATATCCACGGGCAGTCGTTGACCGGGAAACGCACCGTTAATTTTTCGACTGGCAGTGCCGACCCAGAGCTCCGTTCGGCGGGCGGGTCTTTGGTCACGATCCCAATGGGAGATAGCGCGGCTCTCACGGTTCAGTCCGTCGAATATAAGCGTTTATCGATGAGTGTTTACACCGTTGAACCCGCATTATTTGAACAATTTAAAAATGAACTTTACGAGGTCATGTGGCGCGGAGCCAAGCCGCCTGGCGAGCTTTTAGTCGAAACGACGATCGATATTTCTACACCGGAAAAATGGACTGAAACGACTCTAGAAGTCGCCGGTTATTTTCAGAAATCTCAGCATTTGATTGTCGTCGTTAAACCCAAACTTGGCGCGATCGAAAGCGTGAAAAACGCGGTGATGCGCAACCAGATTCCATCGCTTGTTCATTGGATGCAGCACACCGGGCTGGGGGTCACGTCGATCGTGGACGATTCCACAGCCCATCTTCTGGTTTCGACGCTCGCCGACGGCAAGCCCGTGGCTGACGCAAATATAAGCTCTGGCGCCATCATGACGCGCAGTGACCAGAAGGGAATGGCTTGGTTTGGGCTGGTGCCGTCTAGTGCCGCTATTCTTGTCGAAAAGGGACAAGATTGTTGCATCGCCGAACCCTCTATCTATTTGACCTCCCGACATGCCGAGCCCGCCCGCTTTCATGTTTTCAGCGATCGTGGGCTCTATAAACCGGGCGAGACGGCCCACATCAAAGGTTGGATGCGAACGGTAGGTAAAGACGGAGATCTTCGTTTTCCGCCGGTTTCTCGGATGGAGGTTAAGGCTCATGACGCGCACTGGAACGAGGTTTGGAAGGCTACGGTCATCTTGGGCGCCGAGGGTGGATTTGGGTTTGAATTGCCGATTTCGACTGAAACCGTGCCCGGGAACCTGCAGATTTCGATCGAACATCCGCAAGGGTCGGCCTCGCTGGCTGTTCAAGTCCAAGAGTTTCGACGGCCTGAGTTCGAGATCATAACTTCGGTAGTGGATCGATGTTTTATTGATGGAGACGAATTCAAAGTGGCCGCGAAAGCCGCGTATTACACAGGGGAAGCGCTTGCTGCCAGCGAACTAAAATGGACAGTTAAAGCCGAAAGCGGCGATGGCTTTTTGCCGCCTGGCTGGCCCGGTTTCGAATTTGGGCGCTCGCGTTGGCGGCCATGGTTTTTTCGAAGTCAACCGACTGCAAATGAGCTTGCGACCCAGACGCGAGAAGTTCGGACGGATGCGGATGGCGCGCATACACTTGGGGTGTGTGTTGCAGGCCTTGAGCCTGATGAATCCGTCCGCGTCACCGCAGAAGCGCTGGTTTTTGATGTTCAAAGGCAGGCCTTTGCCGGCCGTTCGAACGTGTGGGTGCATCCCTCTGCCGATTTTATAGGGGTTAAATTAGATAAAGCATTTTTTGGAAAGGACCAAGAGGTCAGCGGTGAGCTCATTGTCGTTGATGCTGCCGGTCAGCCCGTCGTCGGAAGGCAGGTCGAGGTCCGGCTGGAGGCTCCTGATGCTGATGGGGTCGTAACGACCATAAATTCGAAGACTATTTTGTCGGCGGCCAAAGCCGTCCGCTTCTCGATTAAGCCACCAAGTGGGGGCTCCTTTGCAGTGGCTTTGCAGTGTAGCGACTCTAAAACTCGCCCAGCCAAGACTGTTCGCGCGGTTTGGGTGGCAGGTGACATTAGAACCGATACTCGTGTTGGCGTCGAAGAACTCGAAGTAGTCGCGGAAAAAGACGAGTGGCTGGTCGGCGAACGGGCCGCGATTCTTTTGGTGCCACCGTTTGAATCGGGCAGCGGTATCGCGTCACTTCAGTACGCCGGATCGATCCGCAAAACCTTCACGTTTGAGTTCGAAGGAACCCACACCCTTGAGTTCGATATTGTCGCGGGGATGATCCCTGATTGCACCCTGAATGTTAAGATGGTCGGGGCGCGTCAAGGCGTCGCCGCGGCCTCGGGTGGAAGTTTGGAGTTGAAGGTCGATCGTGCGGCATGGCGCCTGAATACGGTCGTCGTGGCTGATACGCCGGAGGTAAAACCGGGCGGCGAAACGAACGTGTCGGTGCAGGTACGATTGCCGGATGGCAGCCCCGCCAGCGGCGCAAAAGTTACCCTGTGGGCGGTTGATGAAAGTGTGCTCGCCCTAGCCGGATACTCTACGCCGGACCCCTTGCAGCTCTATTCGCGCATCTGGGTCAATATTCAAGAGTATGAATTGCGCACAACGATCCCCAGTGCAGCAGTGCCCGACGACCTAATCGACCTGTCCGCCAATCCAGAAATGGACTCGATGGCCTACGCCATGCCGCCGGAAGCATCGTCGTTTGGCGGGGGCATGGCCCCGCCAAGCCCACAGGCACCCGGAGCAACCCGAAGTCGTGCGATGAGTAAACGCGGCGGGCTCGCGGGTCCGCCGACAGGGAATCCGGTCTATATTCGAAGTGATTTTTCGGCGTTGGCAGCATTTTTTGAAGTTTTAGAAGCTGACCAAAACGGCGTGGTCCAGGCCCCGGTGAAAGTTCCCGATAACCTGACGCGGTACCGCTTGATGGTGAATGTCGCCTGGGGCGCCGGATATTTCGGTACTGCCGACGCAGCCCTGATCGCACGACAGCCCTTGATGATTCGTCCCACAAAACCGCGCTTTTTAAATGTGGGAGATAAAGCTGAATTTCCCGTCGTGGTCCAAAACGCGCTGGCTCATCCGACGACCGTGTGGCTTGGGTTTCGTGCGACAAACCTTGAGGTGCCTCAGGGCGGGTATCGGGCCGAGCTCGGACCCAACGAGCGTCGGGAGATCCGTTTTTCCGTATCATCGATCCAGCCAGGAAGGGCTGAGTTTCAGGTGGTCGGTCGAACCGAAGACGACTCGGACGCGGCCCAAGATGGATTCGAGGTCCTGACTCCCGCAAGCACTGAGTCTGTGGGTGTGACTGGGGAACTCGAAGCCAGCGGTGTGCAGCAGGGTATCGTCTTGCCAGCAGACGTATTTACCGAGTTTGGCGGGTTGGATGTACGGCTTTCGACTACGCTCTTATCCGGTCTGACAGACCTATTGGTCGACGTGGTTCGTTATCCGTACCGCTGCGCAGAACAGCTCGCGTCGCGGGTGATGACGGTATCGCTTTTGCGGGATTTCCTGCCGGCCTTCAAAGGGGACGAAGTTCCATCGGCCGCCGAGATGTTTGTCGCCGCGGCTGATGATTTGCGGGAACTCGCGAAATTGCAGCAACATAATGGAGGTTGGGGTTTTTGGTTCAGCGGTCGGACCTACCCCGTGGTGACCATTCACGTGGTGCACGCACTTTTGGAGGCCAAAAAGGCGGGTCTCGATGTGGATGAATCAGTGTTGGCGTCAGGCCTAGATTATCTGGACGCGATTGAAAGACATTTGCTGCTGTGGGGTTACTCGAAACGGGCCAAGCGCAATTTGATTCTGCATGCCGCCTGGGTTCGAAGCCGTGCCGGTTTTGATGAGACTAAACGCGCAAAATCCATCCATAAGAAGGACGGCGACGCCCTGACAGTCGACGCGCTGGGCTGGTTGCTCAGTATTTTCTCGAGGGCCGACCATGCTGAGGCTCCTTTGGTCTTTGAAGAACTGCAGAACCGCTTGTCATACGATGGCGGCAAGGCTCAGTTCGTCGAAACGATCGCCGAGGAAGATAAACATGTGTTGCTGTGTTCGAGCCGCCGCTCCAATGCCATTGCGCTGGATGCGTTGATTGAATACCAGCTGCAAAACCCGAATATAAAGACACTTCCTACCTCGAAAATTGTGCAGGGGCTTCTGGCGCATCGCTGGCGAGGAAACACGACGACTCAGGAAAACGCTTTTGTTTTGCTGGGACTGATGCGTTATTTCCACGCCTTCGAAAAAGACACTCCGAGCCTAGACGCCGAAGTGTTTGCCAACGAATTTCTGGTCACCGAACATCATTTCGAAGGACGCCAGACCGATATCATTCAACAGAAGCTCCCAATGGATTGGTTGGGTCAAAACGACCCGGTTTCGTTGGGTGTCTTGGCACAAGGCGTTGGCCGCCTTTATTGGCGGGCTACTTTAAGGTGGGCGCCGAAAGAACCGTGTGTTGACGCGGAAGACCGAGGTTTTTTTGTCGACCGGGTTTTCGAGGCGGTCGACGATCCTGACGATGTATCTCAGGCAGACGATGGTGTTTGGCGAGTTCGTGCCGGCGCCCGACTCAGAGTCCGGACGACCGTGGTTGCCAGAAAGCCGCGACACCATGTCGCGCTGGTGTCTCCGATTCCGGCTGGGTTTGAGCTGCTCAACCCCGAGTTTGTGACCACGGAACAGTTGCCGGACGAATCTTCTCGAGGCCATGGGCATGATATCTGGGCAGTCGATGGTCCACGTGGTCCCCGGTTCTTCTTTGATTTCTGGTGGAGACGTTGGTTTGACCACCAGGTGCTTCGAGACGATCGAGCCGAGGCTTTTGCTGCTTCGTTATGGCCAGGCGTTCACGAACATGTCGTTTTTGCACGGGCCACCATGCCCGGTGAGTTCTTGGCACCGTCAGCGCGCGCCGAGGAAATGTACGAACCCGAGGTGTGGGGGCGGTCAGCCGCGGCATGGGTCGTGGTGATTTGATGGCGATCGGAGCCGTGAACCTTCAGATGTTTTGCGGACCGAAAGGTCGTAAGTTTGCGAAAAAAGATCTGAATAAGTCCGATTCACTCGCGTCTGACCTACATCGACAACGAACTAATGGTATTCAAAATGTTATCACTCACCGCAAAGAAAATTCAGGAGCTCAATATGAAGCCGACGATCATGACAGCACTGGCGCTAGCATTCGCCGCCTTCAGCCTCTCGGGTTGTTTGATTGTTTCGGATAACCACGAAGGTGGTTGTTACGACGACTGTCATGACTACCAGGTCTGCGAAACCTATTGCGACCCGTGGGAGTGTTGGGACGAGTGTTACTGGGAGACCACGTGCGACACCTACTGTGAAGACACGACGGTCGACGTCGACGTCGACATCACCACCACCGTGCAGTGTTTCAACGACTTCGATTGTGGTGAAGGCCAGATTTGTCTTAACGATGTCTGCAAGCCTGCCGACACCACGGACAGCGGACTTGCTGGCTTGTGCCAGACCTGCTCGAACAACGCAGATTGTGTTGAAGACGACGCCTTGTGCATCAAGCTCAACTTCGACCAAGCGACCTCGACTGGCGAAAAAGTCTGTACTCGCACTTGCGAATACAACCACGACTGCCCATCGGGATTCGAGTGCATCAACGTGAGCTCGGAAGTCGGCGTTCCCGCACAGTGCTTGCCTGTTAAGGGCGAGTTCGAAAAACGCACCTGTAACCCAAGCCCTGAACTTGAGTGTGTTCGTGCCACTGACTGTTCCGTCGGCGAAAGCTGCGTCAACAACAGCTGCAAGGGTCCAAACGACGCTCAATGTGATTCGAACAACCCATGCGCTTCGGGCAAGACTTGCCGTAACTTCGCATGCGTCGCTGTCGATGCTCCAGAGTGCACGACTCGAACAGATTGCCGCTCAGGTGAAATCTGCATCGACGGAAACTGTGAAGCTGCTGCCGCTGAAGGTTGCGTGTTCAATAATGAATGTGACGGCGGAATGTGTGTCGACGGAAGCTGCCTCTCGACTTGTACCTCAAACGCACAATGCGGAAGCGGCGAGAACTGCCGAGCAGGCCTGTGTGAGCCAGCTGAATGTCGCCGAACGGCTGACTGTGGCGGCGGACAAATCTGTGTCGACGCAGCTTGCGAAAACACCTGCAGCAAGACAACTGGCGCAGGATGCACCACAGGATACAGCTGCAACACTCTTGGATACTGCGAGCCAGCCGCTGACGTGGACTGCCGAACCAACGCTGAGTGTGGTCGCGACGAAATCTGCACAGCTGGTGATTGCGTGACTCCTTGCTCATGCAACCAGGATTGTGGTTCCGGCGAAGTCTGTGACTTGAACTCGGGAAGCTGCAAAGCCCCAGCAGGAACGCCAGTCACGGCTTGCCAGACCTCGTGTGATTGCCCAAGTGGTAAAACCTGCACCGCTGGCCAGTGTGGCTGATTGCCCAACACTACGCTGACCTGCATCGCACAAAACCCCGTCGCTAACCCGACGGGGTTTTTTTTGGTTTGCAGTGAGCGGTGAGCGGTGAGCGGTGAGCGGTGTCTGCAAAAGGATTGCGCCGGGTTCTAGTCAATATTGACCGATTCCTCGTGATGATTAGTCGTTTAGGTCCCGGACGGAATGGGTTGGGCGTTTCTTGTTCTAATTAACACCGTACGGGATGTTTTTGGTGCATCAACGATTGAAAATCAAAAAGTACCGTACGGTGCTTTCATGGAAGACGATAAACGCTCAAAAAAAGTTCGAACGGTTCACGAT
>JBBKVQ010000108.1:0-8019 GCA_037968515.1 Bradymonadaceae bacterium | reverse complement strand
AGCCATTCGGAGACGATGGCCTCTGTGACAGATTCGCCGAGGGTCGGAACCGAAACCGTGACACTCATGGGGAGCACCTATACGCGGATAATTAAAAATACACTGAGTTTTAGGGCGGCGGCACCATACAACGCGTCAAAGATGCGCGCAACGGCCTAGGACGTCGCCTTGCTTAGTGATCGTGACCTGCATGGTCGTGACCGTGAGGGGCCGGCGCCGCTGCGCCATCGGCGGTTTTTTCTTTGAGCATCATGCCGCAGGTTGGGCATTTGCCGTCGCCTTTCTCGAGCCGCGCGAATTCCACGGTACCCATGTCGCAGTACCACGCGCCCGCTGGAATCTGCTCTGGCTTAACAGCCGGATCAAACGTGGTGCCTTCGGCAGTCACCGCAACCATCGCAAGTGGCGCCTCGGCAGGTGCTGCAGGCTCGGGTTTGGCTTCCTCAGGCGCGACTTGCGCAGCTGTAACGGGCACTGGCGTCGGCTCAACCGTGTCTGCTGGTTTTTGTTCGCATGCAGTAAACATGAAGACTGTGGCGATAAGAGCGAGCTGGAATTTCATAAGATCCTCGATGATTGGTCGAAAAGAATGGGAGTCATATATCACACCCATATCTGAAGGTCAGCAGAAAGCCTTACAGCTAAATCGGCTCGACAGCTAAGAACCGAATCGTCGGATCTTTGAGCCAGGCCTGGATATCCTCAAGCATCGCAGCCGCAGATTCGTATCGATCACCCCGGTACTTGGCGATTGCTCGGTGCAGAATATCCCCAAACCCATCAGAAACGCCTGAAACCTCCCACGGGGTTGGCGATGTGTGAGCGAGCAGGCAAGCGTCAAAATCACGAACCGGGCAGAGTCGTGCCCGATGAACCATCTCGTAAAGCGTCATGCCAAGCGCATAAATATCGCTCTGGGGACCAGACTCGCCCACAAATTGCTCTGGAGCGGCATATTGAACCGACCCCACAAATTCGCCGACCCGTGTCGGGGTTGTCGCGTCCATGGCCCGCTCATACTCGATGGCAATTCCAAAATCGAGAATGCGAACCACGTTGTTGCCACGCAGATCCCGCGTCAAAATCAGATTTGCCGGCTTAATGTCGCGATGCACGATGCCCAACATGTGGACTTCACTTAAGCCGATTAATATCGGAATCACAAACCTTGCAGCCTGACGCTCAGAAACAGCGCCGTGGGCGCGCAAGAAGTCGTGCAGATTCACGCCGTCCACGAACGCCATCACCATATATGGGCTGCCTTTGTGGAATCCGAGGTCATGAATGGGAACGTGAACGCCGGCCCCCAAACGTCCCGCAAGTTTGGCTTCTCGGACCATTCGGGCACGCATTCGGTCGATATCCGGTACGGTGTCGTCGGTCGCGGTGAGCAACTTGATCGCTACCATGCGATCCATGGCTTCATGACGCGCTTGATAGACCGTCGAAAACGCGCCTTGGCCAAGAACCTTGATGACGCGATAGTGCCCAATCTGGGCGGGGAAGTTTGGAACAAGCAGAGGTTCATCAACTTCGTCGTCAAACGCTTCGGTTTGATGAGGAGTCTGTTGGACCTCTAAAACCGACTCTTCGAAATCGAGCACGTCAAAATCGTCATCGATCCAATCTGCATCTGCGTCGTCGAAGGACAGATCTTCATACGATGAAATCTCAATTTGTTGAGTGGGTTCACCAAACTCAATGTCTCGCTGGATAAAATCGGCAGCTTCAACCGTGATCTCTTGGGTCGGTTCGCCAACCTCATGTCGCACGGGCGACGTTAGGTTCGGTGATGTCGGAGGTAGCGATGACTCTGGGGTGGGAGTGAAAAGACCAAAATGCCGGGGAGTCACAAGCCGGGGACGAGTCACCACCTGAGAGACCGCATGTTGCATCTCTTTGGCGGTCAAAAAACCATGCCGTGCGGCCTGATTGGCGACATTCTGAAGAAGATCAACATCGGGTGAGGGCTCTGAGCTGGCAAGAAGGGATGAAAGCAAACATCCAAGCGAATACAGGTCTGCAGAGATCGAGCTTCCGGCGGTCACGTCAAGTGGCAGCCAAGAGGCCCAAAGACGATTCAATGTAGCGGCCAGCCCCAAATCCATGAAAGCGCCAACGAGTCCGATCCCGTCGACTTCCACCATCTCGATGCGTTCCCCGGACAACTCAATTCGAATGTCTTTGGGTGTGATCACGCCAAAACAGATATCTGAATCATGGAGTTGCGCGACCAATTCGAGCAAGCGCGTCAGGAGTTCGCGGATCAAGGCGGAGGAAAGCACGACGTGATCAATCGTGGCACGATCACTGTCTGGATAGGCAACCAACAGTCGATTTTTGTCTCGAATGATGGCACGCAAGGGCGAAACTAGGGGATCTTGAAAGACCTCAAGATTCTGGGCGTTGGCGGTCAAGGCCCGTTCCAGTGCGTTGACCTTGCCTGACAGCTCGGCAGGCAACTCAAGAACCCTGACGCGGACGTACTCGTCGCTAAAGCGACCGCGCCAGATTGAACCGCAAATGGCCTCGGTTTCGAGTTGATCGAGGCGAACGCTTGGCTGACCCATGGATGTACGTCATTGGATTCGTTGAAGGCCGACAAGGTTTCGAACCTCGTCGGCTTTGTCAAGCGAAGGTCATGCGCGGCGGCGGCGGAAGCCTAGGAAGCCGAGTGCCAAGACCATCCAAAACGCGAAATCTGAATTGCCCTCAGTCGAAGAACAACCTGATTTAGGTTCGGCATAGGTAGGCGTCGTTACCGGGCTATCTGGTGATTCGGTCGAGGTCGGCGTGGTCGGCGAGTCGCTTGGCGTGTTCGAAGCGTGGTCTCCGGGACAACCATTAGTCCAACCGATGGCGGCAACTTCGGGGCACTCGTCGCAAGCGTCACCGACGCCGTCTTGATCGCCGTCAGCCTGATCAACGTTGATGTCCAATGGGCAATTATCTTCAGCATTATTGACACCATCCGTGTCGGAGTCCGAGGCAGCGCCCAACGCAAGTGCGTCTTCAAGCGTGAGTTCGTCGTCGGCGGGAGGGCCGTCTCCGAACCCGCTTTGCGCCGAACCGAGGTTCTGGAAGGCCAGAAGGATGTTGTCCCAGTCATGGTAGGACTGCAAAACCGACCGCGTAACATCATCATTGATATCAAGAGCCTTGGCAGCTTCGTCCACAGTGGTGTTGCGGTCCCAATCGATGCCTTGACTTGCGTCGGTGTCGGTCACGATGTCTGCTCCAGCCGACTGGAAAATAACCTGTTCCCAAGTGGCTGGGCCTTGAATTCCAACACGTTCGTCCAGCGCACCTTCGTCCAGTGTCGCCAAGACATAGCGTGAGTAGTCGAGCGGTCGACCAGCGTATCCAAGGGCAAACTGGTAGTTATAGCTCATGACCGACAGGAAGTTGGGTTTACGGTGCACGTGATTATTGCCGCCGTGACGCAGATTCAGTGTGTGGCCGAGCTCATGCATGACCGTGCCCTGCTGGATGCTCTGGTTATTATGTTTCCCCCAAGATCCCACCGAAACGATAAAGTCGTTGCCTGGGAGTTCTCCCTGCCCTGAACTGCCCGTTCCGACCATTGCCCAGATGTTAAGGGCGTAACGATAGACTAGGCGTTTGGCCTGAATGATGTTTTCGCAGTTGTCGGAATCGCGATCGGCCTTGGTGCCAAACCAACCTTTTTCACACGATGTGGTCGTAGCGGTCACTGACTTGGTGCCAAATTTTGTCAGGTCAAAGTCCGTTGGCTCAAGCTCGTCAGTACCAGTGAGTGCGGTCCCGTTTACCTCGGTGACTTCCTCGTCGATCAAGATATGCATCTTGATCCCAGTCGTTCCGTCCGGATTTTTGACGGGAGCATTGGCGAACGCCGCAATAACACCGCCCATGCCAAAGGTCGTCTGTCCTTTCCAGTTATCGATCTCTAGGAAGAGATCCTTCTTCATCGGATCAGCTCCCAAGGCTTTCAGATCCAGATCGATGACTCCATCCTCGTCGATGTCGATGCCATCGGTTTCCCAAGCATCACAGAGACCGTCTTCGTCGGTGTCGATCTCGCAAACTGTCTTGCCGATCGTGAACTCGAGTTTGGCGCTTTCGGCCTTTTCAGTGCCCGCCACCGAACCTTCCAGACGTTCTGACTGACCATCTGACTTGCGAATATCCACGCCGAAATTTGCCGCGGTCGCGCCGCTATGGTTTTCAACCCAGACAAGATATTTCCCTTCGGGTTCCTTCTTGTCTGCAGGCCAAACGATATGTTCGACGTGGTTGTGGGTCGCGCCGTCGATGCATTCTTCTTCGCGATAACATTCATCGCGTGTCAGTCGGCCCCCCTGAGAAGTCGTCGTGTGTTCGAGGGCCGGTGAGATAATCGTTCCATCCGGCAGTTGAAGACGGATATCGAGGTCGGTGTCAGCCTGCCAGGAAAGGGTGACCGTTAGACGCCCGCCTTCCAAGCAGTTATTGGCCGCACAGGTCAACCCTCGGTCGCATGTCGAGGCGCCAGTGCATGCGTCCGAAACCGAACCGCCGGCAGCAAACGCAGAGGCGCCTGAAAGAAGGGTGAGGCCTAGAGCCAAGATAAAGATATTTGATTTCATAAAAGCACCTTTAAAATGTAACAAATTTGGCAACGCGCTCATCGGCCCATCCGTACTTTTCCGACACGGTTTGCCCGTAGAATTTCACGGCTGAAATCACAAAACATGCGACCAAAACCAACAGAATGACGTACTCGGTTGCGGTCGCGCCGCTCTCGTCTGAATGAAAACTCTGAATCGCTTTGTAGATGCGGTCCATTATGCCTCCGATAACGTGATCACCTGATTGCAAAAACGGTGCAAATATCGATCCATGTCGTTCCCGGGATTACTTGCACCTACAGGGTTATCGGTCTTTTCAAAAATAAGTTGCGAATTCATAAACTTGGCATGGCTGCTGGGTCATCCAGACCACGGTCATGCCGGAAGTCCCATCGCACCTGGGGACAACAGGCCCGGGCTAGTTGGCCCTATTTGCGACGTCGCACGAGACCCAAGAAGCCCAGAATCAGGACACCCCAAACCGCCTCAATCGGTGATGATTTAGTCGACGAACACCCACCATCATCGGCCGGGGCAACAAAGGTCGGGTTAATGTCTTCATCGTCGGTCGAATCTGGAGTGCCAGTTCCTGGTGTGTTCGGGTCTGAGGTCGAGCCCTCGGGGCATCCGCTCGTCAAACCTGGTGCGGCAGTTTCTGGGCAGTCATCACAGGCGTCGCCGACACCGTCTTGGTCTCGGTCTGCTTGGTCCTCGTTGATATCAAGGGGGCAGTTATCCTCGGCATTATTGATGCCATCGGTGTCAGAATCCGATGCAGCGCCCAACGCAAGAGCGTCTTCTAAGGTCAATTCGTCGTCGTCACTTACGGGTTCGTCGGGTCCAAAGCCGGTGACCGAGGACGGATGGCCTTGGAATGCCAACAGCAAATTGTCCCAATCATGGTGGGATTCCAACAGCGTGTCCGGCTCGTCGTTGATATCTACGGCAACGGGTCCGTCCCCGATCATCATGTCTTGATTCCAATCGATCGGTTCGCTGGCGTTTTTGCGGGTTACCACATCCAAGCTCGCGTATCGGAAGATCACCTGTGCCCACGAAACCGGACCTTGGACCCCTACACGCTCGTCGAGCGAAGCTTCGTTCAGATCAGCCAGACTCCAACGTGAGAAATCCAAAGGACGTCCCGCATAACCGTGAGGGTTGGTGTAGAAGTAGTTCATGATCGACAGGTAGTTGGGCTTCCTATTCACGTTATCATGGCCGCCGTGGCCAAGGCTCAGGTTGTGCCCGAGTTCATGCATGAAGGTGCCTTCCTGATTGGCCTGAGTATTCTGGGTTCCCCACACGCCCAAAGAAACGATAAAATCGTCTCCTGGATGCTCGGCAACCCCGCCACTGGTGGTGCCCAGCCGTGAATACACATACACCGAGTATCGATAGACTTGGCGCTTTGCCAGCATGATATTTCGGCAATTTTCGGAGGCTCGGTCTGCCTTGGTACCAAACCAACCTTTTTCGCATGAGGTCGTCGACGAGGTCACCGATTTGGTGCCGTATTTGGTGTGGTCAAAATTTGCGTAGTCGAGTACGGCTTTTTCATCCAACACAACGCCATCAACAACATCGACTTCTTCGTCCACCAGCAGGTGCAGGTTGATTCCGCTGGTACCATCTGGGTTTTTGACGGGCGCTTTTGCGAACGCCGCCACAACGTTTCCGAGGCCAAAAACCGTCTGTCCTTTCCACCGGTCGATCTCGACAAAGAGGTCTTTTTTGTTGGGGTCGGCGCCAAGGGCCTTGAGGTCGAGGTCGACAACGCCGTCGTTATCGATATCGATGCCGTCGATTTCCCACGCGTCGCACAGGCCGTCTTCGTCGGTGTCGAGGTCACACAAGATCTTGTCGACGATGAACGTCCCGTGGGCGCTCTCGGCTTTTTCGGTGCCGGCTACGGAACCTTCGAGGCGCTCCGTTGCCCCTTGCATTCTTACGTCGACTTTGTAGTCGGCTGCGGCCTTACCGTTATGATTTTCGACCCAAACTTCGTAGGCGCCTTCAGGTGGTTTTTTATCGTAGGGCCACACGATGTGCTCAACATGGCTATGTGACGCGCCGTCGATGCAGTCTTCTTCGCGATAACACTCGTCTTGGGTGATTCGCCCACCTTGAGCAGCCGTCGTCCCATCAAGTGCCGACGTCAAAACAGTGCCATCGGGAAGTTTGAGCCGAACGTCGAGGTCAGTGTCGGCCTGCCATGAAAGCGTCAACGTCATTCGGCCGGTCTGCAGGCAGTTTTGTGCCACGCAGGTCAACCCAGTGCTGCATTCGGCCGACGAACCGCATGCGTCCGACACGCCGCCATTTGCGGCAAAAACGGACGTCCCGGTCAGAAGGGCAAGGCCAAGAACTAACGACGAGACTTTGGATTTCATGGAAGTCCTAAAATACAACAAATTTGGTCACACGTTCGTCTGCCCAGCCGAATTTCTCGGAGATGGTTTGGCCGAACTGTTTGACGACGAGAATGATAAAACAGGCCACCAGAATGAGGAGTACGATGTACTCAGTCGCACTGGCGCCAGCTTCGTCGTCGTGGAAATTTTGGAGGCAAGTGATAAGAGAATTCATGGTTTTAATCCTACCATAAAGGATTCGTTGTGCCCTAGTCAGCCAAAGGCGATCTTGTGCAAAAACCCCGTAAACAAAGGACGAACGACCTCCGTTGCCGATATATTTGCCTGTAATCAAACGAGAAATCAATTTTGAGCGCTGTGTCGTTTTCTTGTGTTTTTGAGCGGCGGATCAGGCGCCTCACTCGGTTCAAACTGTTGCAACAGGTGATGAAATGTGGGAGAAGTTCTTACACGCGGAGGGCATTTCATGGCGTTGGATTGGCATCTCATCGAGAGCGAAATTAGCCGCGAATCGGTATTGCAGAAGTTGTCGTCGTCTTTGGAACGAGCGACACCTACAAAAGACGACATCCTGCGTGTCGAAGCCCTACTGCGCGATACCTCCATTCCGACGGACTTAAGACGAAACGTCTCCCGGGCACTTCTCAAGCACACAAGGCGTGAATCCACCCAACGTTTGCCCATGTTGTGGACAGCGAGTTCGAGCGACGAAGAGTTCCGCGCCACGGACGAGATTATCATGTTCGACGCGACGGTTGTCTTGCCAGACCGCGACGTCAACGATACGCCCACCGCCGAGCGCAATTGGGACGACATGCCCCTTCCGGCCGACGCGACCGAAGGCTCGGGCATTCTGTCTTGGAGTGCTGACGAGCTGCTAAAATTTGTGCCCAACGGGCCACATACGTTGCGATTTAATCGGCGCGTTTACCAAGCGTTGTCGCGCGAAAACACCCTCGCGCTGCTTCGTCGCGGCATGCTCCTTGGCATGGATGTTTTCGGAGACAGCGATTGGGTTCGAATCGTCGATCACCCAGATTTTTCGGTCCTTGTCG
>JBBKVQ010000107.1:0-15585 GCA_037968515.1 Bradymonadaceae bacterium | reverse complement strand
ACAAGGTCGTCGAGTTCGTCGGTCCAGAACTCGCCTTCAAATCGATACAGGATATCGCGTTCACTGAACGTGTCTTCGATACGGAGTCGTGTTTCGGAGCCTGGTGGTCGTCGTCGACCACGAAGCAGCGCCACTCCGAGTTCATGCAGAATCAAACGCACGCCTTCTTCGGAGTTCAAAAGTTCGCGGGCCACGGCCTGCATTTCTTGAAGCAGTTCTTCGTCCTCGCGACGCGACGCTTCGGCAATCCCGGCATCATAAATACCACGCAAGCGTTTCGCGAATTCAGGCCCGATATCACCTTCGATCTCGTCAATCTTGTTGCGCTCGGCTTCGATCAAGACGCGGAATTCGCCGATTCCTTTGCCCCCCGTCCTTAGACGCGCTGCACCTCGAAGAGCGTCCGATTCTTTGATGGGAACGCCGGCGTACAGATCTTTGATTGCTCCGCCGTAGGCCGCACGAAGGCGGACAGCTGCTTTGCGTGCCGGTTCAAATTGGCAGATATGCCGCAACGACAACGCTTCCAGAAGGAATCGCTCCGGAGCGATGAGTTGGCGATAGGCAGGCGCATCCAAAGCAATAAGCAAACCCAGGGCTCGCTCATATTCTCCGAGGTAATAATGGCTCCAAGCCATTTCAAGCAGCAACGACGGGTCGTTGATGGCGGTCTTTCGGAGTTTTTCGTAGCTCTTAATCGCGTCGCGGTAGCGGTTTTGTTCAAACGCGATACGCCCAAGGGTTCGTTCGATGTCGTTTCGCAACGACTCGGGCAGGTTCTGCTTCTCTTCGTCCGAAGCGACCAATGTCTCTAGATCTGCCTGGGCGCCGCTCAAATCGTAGCTGGTCAGCTTGTCGACGGCCAAAACGTAGGTCGCGCGGGCCTGATATGGACTGCCGTCCGGTATCTGTCCGAATTGAAGGTTTGCCCAATCACGCAGGCCATTTCGAAGGCTGTTGAGGCCTTGGTAATAGTAGATGAAGGCCATCTGCTCGGGCGGAAGCCCGTTCAGGTCTTCGCTCGCCACAAATCCGCGCAAAAGGGTGGACTCATCGAACGCCGACTGCGTCATGATGCGCTCAAGGCCACGCACCGCATCGTCAACAACGTCAACGTCGCGTCGCGCCTGAGCGATCTCAAGATACCAGAGTGAAGCGGCGTAGGTGAAACCTAGCCGTTCGGCGCTGTCGCCGAGAATACGCAACGCACGGTCGTAGCGGGGGTCATCGGCGGTTGAGCCTGAGACATACCGCCACGATGCCGCGCCTGCGAGGTTTGAGTCGCCCTCGAGCGAGGCTTCCACTGCTTGAGCAAACACTGCGTCTCGCTCTCCGGCGATTTTCACCGAAGAGCATCCAGACATCAGGGCTAGGCCCAAAAGCGCAGCAAAAAGCCTAGAACGACAACGATGTGCCAAGGCCGATCCAGAGTTCATCTTTTACGTCCCAGTTTTCCAGAATCTGGTCACCGAAGAACATCAGGTAGCGGATATCGAGTCGGAACGAGAACAACTCGTTTCCATAGACTCGAAAGCCGCCACCGGCATCCAACGCCGGGCGAGCCGAACGCGTGAGCCAGCCGTAGCCGCCACCCAACGCAAGAAAGAGCTCGCCATAAGAGAGCGTGGAGTTTAGCCACGAACCCTTCCAATACAAAGGCTTCCAAATCGCCGAGGACGTCAAATAATAATTGACGACTTCAAACGGTGTCGGAGCAAGATCGAATGCAAGTAGTTCACTCGACAAGTCGGTGTCGTACTGCAGAGAGTAATTAAATTGAGCGACTTCCCATGCCCAAGAACCGTTGAAATGAAGGGTATAAGAACCCGACACCGGAACGCCTTTGGTAAACGCGTCCAGCGGAAGCCAACCGATGGCCACTCCGAACTCGTGCGTAGGGCTGAATCGTCGATTTTGGACGACCATCGCTGAATAATCTTCTTCCGCAAAAGCGGTGAACGGGACCATCAGGCTTGAAAGCAGGATGGCGGCCGAGACAAGAAAAACTGCCTTTCTCATATGCACGTATCCAGCTTGGGGGGATTCGTGGTCATGGCTGACCGGTGTGATGAAACGTGGCTTGGCGCGGATGATAGATCATGCCCTTGTTCCGCGCTAGGAGAATCCGGGATACACTGAGTGACTCCCGATTGGCTTGTTGTTATGGTTCGCGACATGAAACTTATTTCCGTGATTTTTGTTCTCTTCGTCGCCTCGGGCTGCGTCGATGATTCGCGTGTTTTCACCCAAGGGCGGATTGAAGATCTGTGTAACGAGTCCATTCCCATTTGTGGCCGCCAAGCCGCATGTATTCTGGGTGGAGACGAGTTCTTTTCGGGTCGATTCCCGGGCGGCCAACGCGTGATAGCGAGGACCGAGTTCGAAAAACAGGAAATGATTATTCGTTTCCTGCTCGATGACCTCGCGTTTCCTGGCACCGAGATTCAAGTTTTGGCGTACTCGCCCGACTGCGGCTCGTACGATGAAGAACACCCACGGAATATCGATTTGTTTGAGCTGGCCGGAGACGATCGTGTGATCGAGTTCAAACTTGACGTCGCCACGCGCGGCGACCACCTCGTGGAAATCTTCTCGGACATGAGCGCCTCGTACGACATGACGCTCACGCTCGATTAGACCTAAAAAGCATCGCCAGCGTCGCCGGCGTCCTCAAGATAGCTCAGGTCCACGTCGTATCCGACGATTTGCGCTACGACTTCAAGATTTGCCTCGAAGTCGCCCGAAAGTGAGGCCTTGTCGTCGCCCGTTGCAAATTGACCTTCAAACTCACCAACAATCCGTGATCCATTCACCGCCTCAAACTCTGTGAGTTTGAGGGTGCCCGTCACAAAACGTGGAATATCGTTGTCGCCAGATCGCCCCGTGATGTTTCCAAGTGTCACCAGATCATAACTCGCGGCTTTGATGGGTTGATCCTCAACCTGTTTCAGCGTGAGACGAACCGGCACTTGGCCACCCGCGCGCACGTACTCAATCGAAAGCTCGGTGGGGTAAAGGCGGGCTCGAACGGTATCAAAGGACAGGCCATAAAAATCCTTCAAGCTTCCCTGCAGTCCGCCTTCGTCGGCGCTGCATGAAAAAAGGAGAGGCGCTAAGCACATCAAAATCAAGATTCGTTTCATGGCGCTGAGTTCCTGCGCGAGTAATGGACTTGGGTGTCGATGCCGGCGCCGTTTGGAACCTCACAGCGATAGATAATGATCGGCCGGTTATTCGAATCGAAGGTCAGCGCGGGGGCGTTGCCGCAGTCGGCAGACTCGCCTTCTTCGACAACCTCTTGTTCCCATGCAAATCCGTCGAAATATGTGAAAATCAGCGCATCTTCAGCTGGATTGCATTCGCCAAGCCCGCCGATGGCCTTGGTGCACCTGTAGTAAGTGAGACCGACAATTCCGCTGTTAGATACGGCGAGGCTGGTTCCGTAACCTTCGTCGTAACGGCTGTCTCCCAAGTCTTCGACCTTCCAACCGTCTGCCACCGACTCAAAGTTGGCCTCGTCTTCAAGCGAAGCAACGACGGGGTAACCTTTTTGGGCATGGTAATAGGCGACGTAAATCTTGCCGCTGTTGGGGTCTTTGGCGATCGAAGGGCCTTGTTTGGTGGGTTGGTTATAGAGTTGTACTCGTTGCCACGTCGCCCCGTCATCGATCGAGCGGTGAACCCAGACGCCCGAGGCGTTGGCGGCGGCTGAGTTTTCGACAGGCACGTACTGAACAATCACAGGGCGATCTTGAGCGTCGAAGATCATGTCGCTGTAGTCGCCTCCGCCGGTGGTGGGGTCGACTGCGTATGGCGTCCAGCTGGTTCCACGCCGCCAACCCATTTCAAGGTCGGCTTTTCTGAAATCGTCGCTTTGAAGTCCGCCGCCATGTACATCTTTGTAAGCGAGGGCAAGGTCGCCATTTGATGCCACCGCTAAAGCTGGGAAATTTCCAACCACTGTGCCGAAATCGCTCGCAGGCTCGCCGACTGCGGCCTCGCCGCTTTCAGTGACGGCAACGTCGATCGTCCATGAACCAGCGGCTTCACGACGGTAGACCGCGGCATCGTGAACGCCGCAATATCGAAACCTCACAGCGGGCTCGCCGGCTTGGCCAGCGATCAGAGCCGTAGAGGACGCATCAAATGCCAGGTCAACTCCGCGAGGCTGCCCAACGTAACGGGGCGTCGCGACCTCTTCGATCGCCCAACCGGTGCCATCAAACGTCGCGTACTTGATTTGCCAGGTGACGGCGATCGGTGGGGGAGGATCTTCGCCCAGCTCGACGCAGTCGCCGGCCTCGGTTCCGACCACAGAAATCCACGCCGCGCCAATGGTCCCGTCCGGAGCCGTCGCTATCTTGGGCGACAAACCCATATTGCCACCTTCGATGACCCCGGAACTCCACTTGGAAGTTGTCGGAATCGGTTTGGTGGAATCGGGAAGGTCCATATCCGGCGAGTCTTCGTTTGAATCGCTAGAGCACGCCGCGATCGCAAGTGCACCGATTAATAGGTATTTACTGAGGTTGGCCACAGCCATTTGGGTAAACCTGACAAGGGGGCACACTGCAAGAGTTTGCCACTTTTTCAACACAGAATCCGTAATTTTGGTCGGGATTCCAGTCACGAGAGTCTGGACGGACGGTCACGTCGTCACTGAAGAGCGCAAAACGGTCACGAACTTCGACGATGTAGTCGTTGTTATGACCAGAATACGCATAAAAACATTCGTCGTTAGCCGTGGTTCCCCCAAGGGTACCGCTGGCAGCATTTTGCATTGCGGCTTCGTCCGGTTCCCGCGCAACGTTCCATGACGAGCCGCCTTCACGATAAACGTTGATGGCAATATCGACCGGTCCTGCTTGGGTGTTCCAGACCATACGCAGCGTACAGTCAGCACCAGGGCAGGGGTGTGGGAAGCGGAAATAGTCCACGTCGCTTTCGTAGCCGATAGAGCCAGTGACGTCTGCGCCTGCGCAACAATCACCTGCAGCACAATCATGGATCGTGATCGGTTTGGCAGCTTGGAAGAGGTCGCTTCGCTCATAGGTTGGCGAGATAAGGTTCAGAGGCAGGTTATTGGCCTCGTTTGTGTCGGGATCTTGTCGGACGCGTACGTTGAGTCGGTAGAGTTTTTCAGGCGCGGAGCCGTCGGACTGGAAGTCGGTGACTCGCAAGAACAACACGTTGTCGCCAAGGATCGGAGAGGCCAATCTTGCGACGTTAGCTGGGGGAGGCGTTGCGCTTGGCTTGCACTCGTTGAGGCGTGGGTTGCACTCGTACTTTCTTTGAGTCTGATTGGCGCCGCAGGTGCCGGTGGGCAGACAAACGCTCGCGCCCGAACAAAGTCCCTGATTCAGACACGTATCAAACAGACCGGCGCAATCAAGCGGGCCATCGCAGGTCTTCTGAAGCGTATTGCAGTCGCCGTCGGTGTTGCATGGGCTCGGCGCATGTGGCCGCACAAGCGTGACGGTCGCCTGAATCTCGGCGTTAAACGCCCACTGATCCGCCGCGGATAGTCCATTATTATCGTATTCGACAGTGGCTTCGATGATGCCTTTGCCACAGCCCGAGAGGTCGATGCGGTACCAGTCGTCGTCGCCTGGGGAGCCGATCGATCCCGTTTCGCTGAACATCTGACTCCAACCAGCGCCACAAGCCACCGTCCCATTGCCAAGAACCACGGCTTCGTCGGGTGTGTTGTTGGGCTCGTTGGGATCGGCATCAACGATGAAATCAACGCTGAGCGTGTAGGGGATCTGTGGGTCAGCGTCTTCGTTATCGTCATCTGTGATCGATACGTAATATTTCCCGGGCCCAGGCAGCACTTCGAAGCGCGCAATGGTGGTCGGGTCTGTGGTGCCGGCCAGATTTTGTTCTTCGACCAGAAGATTAGTTTCAGCGTCAAAAAGCCGAAGGGTGGGCTCATAAGACGTGACGGCCGACGAGAGCTGGAGGCTCAGCGTTCGCCCAGGCGGTACGTCAAATGTGTACCAGTCTTCGTCGCCACGACAGGCGATGAAACCCGTGGTCTGGCTTCCAGATGTCAATGATGTGGCCGCGGTTGTGGCGTTATTGGGTTCGGCAGCATCGGGGTCGGGCCCAGTCGACAGATTGAGGGTGTACGCATTTCGTGTGTCGACGGAGTCGTCACCTTGGTCACGCACGACCATGAAATAGTCACCAGGGCTGATACAGTGCGTGAACTTCAGTGAAGTTCCTGTGGCGTTTGTTGGAGCCTGCGCCGCAACCGTCCCAGGTTCGCCATCGGCTCCTTTCGGAAAGATCGCGTAAGTGGGTTGTACGGCGCTTAGCGCCACCGGCATGGTCACATTTACGGTGACCAGCTTGTCGGCTGCGGGCACGGTCAGACTGTACCAGTCGAGGTCGCCCGTCGGGCAAATATAGCCTTCGCCGGGGACGCCGACAGCTAGCGGAGTCGCTAGCGCTGGCTCCGAATGGTCGTCTTGTGAGCATTCAGCAGTTGCAGGTTTAATGTCCGTGGGTGTGTCGTCTTTGCTGGAGCAACCCCCAAGCATCAGCGCCAGAGCCAGGACTTCAAGGGAAACGGCAGTGTGTCTCGGGATCAAATTGACTTACCTCAACAAAGTCCGACTCCTTGAGCGCAATGCGACCGGAAGGCGGATTTTTGTAATTACCAGTGGGGTTATAACTCGCGTAGACGCACGCGACTCGGTACAGGGCGAACGCGTTCGGATCATCGAATGCGACTTCGCCTGCATAAATATAAAGTCTGTTCCAACCGTTGCCCGGATACGTGTCTTCCGGAGTCTCGATCGTCGGGACCAATGTGATGTTTGTGACGTTAAAGTCGTAACAATTACTGGCACCCTTTAGGCCGAGATCGCGCAGCGTATAACGGTAGGCGCTTCGAGACCGAAACGTGGCGTCCTCACAAATGGGGTTGGTATTTGCTAGGATTTCGATTCCATTGAGGGTGTTATCGGCGTCGAGGTCAACCAAGCTATCGTCTTCGGCGGGATTGGTCTGGAACCGCACTTCGATCGCGTCGGGCAGGCCATCCGCGTCGGAGTCGTTGCCGTTTTGAGACGTGCCGTAAAAGACTTCCTCGCAATCGTGTAGGCCATCGCCGTCGCTGTCCTTGTAATCGCAGCGGCCGTCGGCATCTCGGTCTGGGCAATCACAAAGACCGTCCATATCGAGGTCCAGACAGTCATGTCCAGCCGCATCAAGGCAGGTGTTTTCGGGATTGGTCGTGCAATCGCATATCCCGTCTGCGTCGGCGTCTAGAATACAATCGCAGAAACCGTCGGCATTTTGATCGATGCATGGGCTTGGCACAAAACATCGGCTGTCGGACGGATCCAACAAGTTCAATCCGTCGTCACCAAAGCTCCACTCCAAGTAATCGTTTAACCCATCATCGTCGGTGTCTTTGACCAATGGATTCGACCTCGCCAGCACCTCCTGAATGTCCGACAGGCCGTCTCCGTCCGTGTCCGCTAGCGGTTCTCCACACTCAAGGGCGTTCGAGCCGTTGGTGTCGACATACATTGACGCCGGGATGTTCGGAGACAGCGCGTATCCCATATCAGGAGGGATTTCGGCCGGGGTCATTCCCGCGTCGACTCCCGCATCGGCATCGGCGTCCATGCCTGCGTCGACCAAGGTGGGCGGGGCGGGCGGTGGGATCTGATTCAGGTCCATCACTGCGTTTTGATTGAAAATCGCGAAGCTTCTCAAGGTGAAAACACGTCGTAGGACCGTAAAATCGACAAAAAGGAAGTTGAGCTCTTCTCCGCTGGGGAAACTTCGGAAATTTCCTTGACCGACGTCGGCCATGGCTTTCAGAAGTTCCTTGGCGCCGTTGTCTGCAGCCGGCTGCCCCGATGAAATGAACGCCGTGTGGAACGCAAAGGTTCCCACTCGGAAGTTCTTGGTCAGGTCGCGAATCTGGTCAACAGTATCAAGAATCTCTTGCCGACTGTTTTCCCGCTCCGAGTTATTGTCGGTGTCGGGCTCTCCATCCGATAAAAACACCACGATGTATTTGGATAGTGGCAGTGATTCCTTATCAGCCGCAGCGAGCTCTGTGCGGATTTCGTAATACGCTTCCCCCAGTGCGTTCAGGTAATTCGTAGTGCGGTCGGTTTGCCCCAACGAGGCTGTCGCGATGTCGAGCAGCTGGCGATCTGCAGTAAAATAGGTGTCTGGCAGGCTGTCGCCGTCCAAATCGATACCCGTTTGAGGCTGAGCCTGAGCTGAAAAGCGAATCACGCTAAACTTGATGCCCTCGGCGCCTTCGTCGAGCAAAGTCGTCCAGGTGTTGGCAACGGCCACCTCACGCCCGGTAAGACCCGTGACGGGATCTGGAGGATCATTTCCTTCCATCGACACCGACGAGTCGACGATGAACATCACACGGAGCGGGAAAATCAACGATTCGGGCTCGCGGGTGCAAAAACCTCCCGAGATTTCGAGCTTATCGTCCCGGTAATTTGGCGGTGCTGGAATGCGTTCGAGTTTCGCGTCGGTGCACGAGGTGGCCGGAGTGAGCAGACACAACGCAATGAGTACGCCGAGGGCGCGTTTCAATCGACTCATGGCATGCCTCCCGGCACTTCGCATTCGCCGCATGCCACCAGGGCTTCGTCAAAGAAATCGACAACAGTTTCATACTCCCAAAGTCGAAAGCAGTCGCTCTCGGGATCGAAGTTCTGAATGGGGGTAAACAACTGCCAGCCAAAGATCGGCAGCCTCGGGATGTTATCGCCGTCGAAATTCTTGCGTAACAACGCTCGTATTTCTTCACGTTGATAGAGCCGGCCGTCGACCGCGATTTTGGCCGGCATGCATGTGTTCATGAAGGTCTCGGTCATGTCTCGGGTGACGAGTTGATCCGTACCAAAAAACGGGCATTGGCTCAGCTCTCGATTTTTCTGTTCCATGGACGCCCGAATGAACTCCAGATTTTTCGCGGTGATGTCGATCAAGCCGCTTTGTGGGTCCTTCACCGTGCCGCCGCCATAGAACGCCTCAAAACATGCGACCCGGACCTCGCCAGGCACGCCTGCAACACGGCTTGGTTTCTCCGAGCTGTAGAGCAGGATTCTATTGTACCCGTTCTTGCCTGGCACCGGAGTGATGCCCATCGGAATGTCTCGAACATCAAAGTTGTAGCAATGGCGCTCTTCGAGGCGTCCATTGTCGGGGTTTTCGACGTCCATGACTCCTAGATCATCCAAGCCATAAACGACACGTTCGTCACGATAGCGGTCGGCGTCAGGCACAAGTGGGTCGGTTCCGGCCTTGATTTCTTCAGCGTTTGTTATTCCATCAAAATCGAGGTCGCTGAGCGCGTCGTCGACCCGAGGATCTGTTCGATAAAGCAACTCGATCCAGTCCAAGATGCCGTCGCCATCGGTGTCAGGCTGAATCGGGTCGGTTTTCAGGAATTCTTCTTCGCAGTCGTTGAGTCCGTCGCCGTCGCCATCACGGTCTGATGCGCACCGAATGGCGGGCCGGGTGTCAGAGGTCGGGTCGAAGCCCTCGGTAGCAAGGCGTACTTCGAACAAGTCGCTGAAATTGTCCCCGTCGGTGTCCCTAGAAAACCGGTCTGTGCCGAGTCTGACCTCGTCTGCGTCGCTCAGGCCGTCGATGTCGGTATCCGGCAACAGGGTTTTTCCCACCACGCGCGAATGCTGGTTGAAGGCGGCAAAGCTCGAAAGGGTGAGGTCGGCCTTGATCGATGAAATATCGAAGGTGAGGAAGTCTTCTGCTGTGGTGAGGTTGACGTCCCGGAACGTTCCGTTGCCTTCGCTGGCCATGGCCTGAAGCAGTGCCGTGGCGAGCGTCCGGTCGTAACCGAACGCCGTGCTGGCGCCTGGGCAGATGCCTTCGACGATCGCCTGGGGCGAGAAAAGCAACACGCTGTTCAGGGTTAGGTCGCCGATCGAATACGTCTCTTTGAGTTCGAGAAGCTCTTGGACGCGCTGCATGATTTGCAGCGGCTGATTATACTCCGGGCAGCGTCCTTTAAAGTCGACGTAGACGTCCTCAGGGATCTCAAGGTCGGTATTGCACACGCCGTACAGATTATCGGGATGGAGGCTGTTGTCGGTAATATTGGCACAATCGGGGTCGGCGCCGTCGAATCGTCCGTCTCCGTCGTTGTCGTCGCCATCAGAACAATTGGTGATGGTGTCTTCGCAGCCTGCATTACAGCGAGGCTCAGGATTTCCATCGGATACAAAATTGATGATGTAACGCGTACGTGCGCGCTCGGGACCGCCAACCTTCAAGATATCGCGTTCGACGATGCGCACGGCGTTGGCGAGTGCCCCTTGGTAGTCGGTTGCTGGTCCAAGGCCGCCCGATGGGTCCACAAATTGAGAGATAGCATCGCGATCGCGGGTAAAATCTTGCTCACGCGCCCACGACGAAAAGCCAATAAAGCCGAACTGAGCGTTGGGCTGCGACGATAACAGGTTGTTGATCGAGGAGTTTAGGGCGGCAAAACGGCGGTTCTGAGAATCGGTGCACTGCAGCGACGCAGATTGGTCCACGATGTAGAGCACCTTCACCGGAAAAGTAATTTCGGCAGAGGGCTCCGTACAGAATTCCCCTTTGACTCGAATCAGGTTGTCGAGAGGTGGATCTGGTGTTGGTGGAACTCTTTGAAGACCTGTCTCTGTGCAGCTAAGCAAGGGGACGATGGTCATCACGATGAGCGTAGTTAGAAGTGTCGCTTTCATGTCGCTCTCAGTTGCCGCGGCAAAAAAAAACCTGCCCCGGAGGGCAGGTATTAACGGTTTCCCGGGGTGCGGTCTGCCCGCATCCCTAGATTAAGCGTTTCGTCGACGGAATACCAGTCCGACCAAGCCGAGGGCAAGAAGCCACACGGCGCCGTTTGCTGCGGCATCTTTACCGGTGACGGTGGCTCCGCAACCGCCGTCATTTGCGGCTGCTGGGAGGTCGGCTTTGTCGCCTGCAAGGGTGACGGTTGCCGTGAAGAGCGAAGTTTCATTGATTTTCTTCGAAACTCGGTCTTCCCAGACACTCTCGACCGCAAGCTCAACCTGGTACTCGCCAGCAATCGATCCGTAGAGGATGGGTGCTTCGTTGACGAGGTATCGGTACTCGTATGGGCTCGAGACAGTGACGGTACCTTCAGCATTTTCAAGGCGGACATCGGCGCCTTCAGGCTGCCCGACCACGCGCCAGCTGTAGCGCATTGGCTGATTTTCGCGGTTAGCGAACAAGCGAAGTAGAACAGGCTGACCGGTCTGTCCAAGCAGGCTTGGGCTGTAGGCGGTCAGGTTAACCTCTGGGTCGAGGCAATTTGTTGTGTCGCCGAACACGGTGTAGCAGAAGTGCGTGTCGCAGGCTCCGCCAAGGCCGTCACGGTCAGTGTCGTCCTGCTCAGGGTTGATCGTGAGGGCGCAGTTATCGACTGCGTTCATGATCGAGTCGCCATCGATATCAGGGTCACAGTCGTCTCCGAAGAGGCTGCTGTTCATGTTGGCTTGAGCAGGGTTGTAGATCGTAACGCAGTTGTCCTGAATGTCGGCGATGCCATCACCGTCTTGGTCAGGGAAACAAAGCGCGCGCTGGTCAGCGGTTGGTGTTGTGATGGTTGCTGACATGGGGCAAGGGTCGTCGAGATTAGCGACACCATCACCGTCAATGTCTTCGTCACATGCGTCGCCCTGACCGTCGCCATCGGTATCACCCTGAATGGTGAGGCCCGCGAGGAAAGGGTTTGGTACGCTGGCACAGTTGTCCAACGCGTTCTCAATCCCGTCCTCGTCCATGTCGTCGTCACACGGGTCACCGAAGCCGTCGCCATCAAGGTCGAACTGGTCTGGGTTTGGCGAGTTGCGGCAGATGTCGCAAAGGTCGCCTACGCCGTCGCCGTCAGTGTCGGCCTGGTCGAGGTTAACGAAGCGCAGACAGTTGTCTGAGTTGTCCTCGATGCCGTCGTTGTCGTAGTCGTCCGCGAACTGGTAGGTGTCGCCCACGTCAGTGTTGTTGATGAGGATAGAACCCCCACCACAACCGCAGCCGCCACCGCCTGATTGCTCAGGTGTTCCGCAGTCGCCGAATGAATTGTCGCACTCGTAACCAGGAGCGTCCTGGGCGTTTGCGAGTGACAATCCGGTCACCATCGCGAGCGCAACGGAAGAAATAAGTACTGCCGTTTTTTTCATGATCTTCTCCTGGTTTGGGTCCCTCAACCCGATTTCGAAATTTCGCTTTTTCATCTTTAAACCTGTGGTGGGGGGGCGTTTCATAATCGCCTCTTCCCTACGCTCATATAGTTAAGCAATTGCTGTGCCAAAACCCGTCCGATTGCTAACTGGTTGAAATGTAACACATTGCATGGCTGGGTACAATTGGTGTGGGTTTTATGTCACACCTTATCCTGAAAGTGATCGTAGCAAGTTTACAACGATCGGGGCATAGACGCCACAGCTTCAAGAAGCTGAGGTTCCACGGGCGTTTTGTGCTTGTCGGGACGATAGGTGAAAGCATCTTGCGGAAGTTTGGCACAACCAAGGCGGACTGGACAAATGCTCCCACTAAAATTGACGGCGCGCTGGCCCATGTTAGGTTCGAGCCTGCCTCAGAATGGCACTTTCACACGGACGTGAAAGACAGACACATCCCAGGAGGGCATGTCATGGCAGCGGAAAGCACCACAGGGTCTTCCAGTACCCCGCCCGCAACTCAAAAAAAGTCGCGGAAGAAAATCTCGACCACTTCAAAATCGACCACCTCAAAATCAACGAAGGCGAAAGTATCGTCCGCGCCACGTAGTCATGCGCTGCCTAGGGAAGCTGGTGGTCTGGTTCTTTCGCTGCTTGCCGTCGCCATTTTTCTGGCTTTGGTCAGTTTTGATATTGCCGACCTCGATCGCGCCACCCCTTCTAATTTGATTGGTCCGGTTGGAGTACACATCGCAGGCGCGCTGCTGTTCGTGCTTGGGGGAGCTTCGTTTTTCCTCGATGGATTGATCTTCTTTCTGGGCGTCTCGCTCCTTGTCGGGAAGCGCGTGGATTGGAAGGTCGGCCAAATTATTGGTCAGGTCATGTTCGTGTTGACCGGTGCCATGATGGGCCATCTGGCGTTCGAAGAGCTGATCTTGCTTGGACATGTGCCAGGCGGTCTGGTCGGCGAGTTCGGCGCAGAGTTCCTTCGAGGATTGGTTGGCTCGGTGGGCGCGGTTCTTGTGACGGTTGGGGGCGGCATACTTAGTGTGATGCTGTTTACGTCCTTGAGTCTCGGCGGTTTAGTACGTGCCGTGATTGCTTTTTTCCATCGCTTGCAGGCCCAGATACGACATCGAATCCGGGTGCAGCGAGAATTTCGCGCACGCCTCGATGTTGAGCGCGAAAAATTGCGCCAAGTGACTGAAGACCACGTTGAGGTGCTTGCACGTTCGGTGGCGTTGCGCGAAGCGGAGCCGCTCGTCCCCGAGAAATACGACTTCGAAGAGTCGGCAGGTGAAGAAGTCGAGCGCAAACTCTCCGATCGCCTCGCTCGTTTGGCTCGAACAGCCAAGAAGGGCGAAGCTTTGGCGTTGGAGCCCGCTGCCAACGACGATAAACCCGGGAAACCAGACAAGAACAACAAGGCCAAACAAAAACCAAAAACTGACCAATCTGTGATGGAGAAGCTCTCCGCAGAGGTTGAGCGGGATGCAATGTGGGAACTGGGCGAGTTGGCTTCGACGCCGCCGGAAGTTCAACTTCCGACACCCGTGCCCATTGCGGTGCGAGCGCCCACAGTCGAGGTTGAGCTTGAGGTCACCGACACGGATATCGTGGACCTGATTCAAGACAAGCGCGCTCCCAAGAAAGCTGTGCGCCCAGTCGAAGTTGATTTCGGCCCACAGATCGTGGAAAGCGAGGCCGCGCGCAAAGCTAGAGAACGTCGCGAGTCGATGCATGACGGAGCAGTCGTGTTTCGCCCGCAAAGAAAGGGGGCTTACGAATTGCCACCAGTTCATTTCCTGAACTTTGAGCGATCCGACGAAGCTGCTGTGGATCGTGAGCATCTGCGAGCGATGGCGGCAAAAATTGAAAAGACGCTCGCGGATTTCAAGGTTGATGGTCAGGTCGTGGAAATCTGCCCTGGGCCGGTCATTACCATGTTCGAATTCAGTCCGGCGGCCGGCGTGAAAATCGCAAAAATCGCCAGCCTCGCAGACGATCTTGCCATGGCGCTCGCCGCGTTGAGCGTCCGGATTTTGGCTCCTATTCCGGGGAAGGGCGTTGTCGGAATCGAAGTTCCTAACCCAACCCGAGAAATGGTCTTCTTGAAGGAAGTCATCGCCGACGACATTTTCGTCAGCAACGATAAGGCGCAACTTGCGCTTGCCCTTGGGTTCGATACCGAAGGCGGCCCAGTTGTGGCTGACCTTGCACGCATGCCCCACCTTTTGGTTGCGGGCGCCACTGGCGCTGGCAAGTCGGTGGCGGTCAACACGATGATCGTGTCGCTGCTTTACAAGCACACTCCTGATGACGTTCGTTTCATCATGGTCGATCCGAAAATGTTGGAATTCAGCATTTACGCAGATATCCCCCATCTGTTGTTGCCAGTTGTTACGGACCCTAAACAGGCGACCGTCGCGCTGAACTGGGCCGTGCAAGAGATGGAGCGCAGGTATCAGAAGCTCGCTGAAATGAGCGTACGAAACATCATGGGCTATAATAAGAAGGTAGAAAAAATCACCCGTGAAGCCGAATTCGACCAGATCGATGGCAAGGACGATTCGGACGCGCTGCGGCAGCTCGGTTTGGACCATAGTGGCAAACCTCGGCACGTCCGCCTGCCTTATATCGTGGTCATCATCGACGAATTTGCCGACTTGATGATGACTGCCGCAAAGGACGTCGAAACGGCAGTTGCTCGATTGGCGCAGAAGGCACGTGCCGCTGGAATCCATCTGATTCTTGCGACACAACGTCCATCGACCGATGTGATTACAGGTTTGATTAAGGCGAATTTCCCGACTCGCGTCGCGCTGCGCGTGACCAGCAAGACCGACAGTCGCGTGATCTTGGACTCAAACGGCGCCGAGGCCCTTTTGGGCAACGGAGATATGCTGTTTGTGCCACCAGGCTCGAGTGCACTGCAGCGCGTTCATGGCGCCTACGTGTCCGAGAAGGAGATCGAGCAAATCGTGGCTTTCTTGAAGACGCAAGGCGAGCCGATTTACGACGAGTCGATTCTTCTGGAAGAAGGTGAAGATGATGGCCCAAGAATCGAGGATATGGATCGCGACGAACACTACGAGGACGCAGTTCGTTTGGTGATCGAGTCGAGTCAGGCTTCAATCTCGATGATTCAGCGCAAGCTCCGTGTGGGCTATAACCGCGCGGCCCGTATGGTGGAAATGATGGAGCTCGAGGGTATTGTAAGTGCGGCAGATGCTTGTAAACCGCGCGAAGTGCTGATGGATTCGTCACCTTACTGAGGCGGCGCCTTCTTGTTGGCACGCGGGGGATCGTGTAAGACCGCTCTACGACTCGCACAAGAGGGTGTTATGGCTGAAGAAATCCTTCTCGACTACGTCGTGGATCGACCCAA
>JBBKVQ010000106.1:0-4343 GCA_037968515.1 Bradymonadaceae bacterium | reverse complement strand
GAAAACGCACATGAAGCCATGGCGTGGCTACAGGCACGAGTGCCTCAGCAGCCAACAGTGGCTTTGATTCTTGGAAGCGGCCTCGGCGCGCTGGCAGATGAATTAACCGACCGAATTGTCCTCGATTACAAAGACATTCCGCACTTCGCGGTGTCGGGCGTCGAAGGACACGCCGGTAAAATGGTTTGCGGGATGCTCGCGGGCAGTTTTGTCGTCGTGATGCAGGGTCGTGTTCACTACTACGAAGGCTGGACGCCCGAAGAAGTGACGTTCCCGGTTCGCGTGTTTGGCCTATGGGGCATCAAGAATATCGTCATCACCAACGCAGCTGGCGGAATCAACTCCGATTTCATGCCGGGCGATTTGATGATGATCACCGACCATATCAACCAGATGGGCTACAACCCGTTGCGTGGGGAAAACGACGCTCGATTTGGGGCTCGGTTCCCCGATATGAGCGACGCCTACAACGCAGAACTGCGCGGACTGATTGTGAAAGCGGCCCGTGAGCTCAATTTGCCCATCAAATCCGGCGTCTATATCGGCGTGCCCGGTCCCTCGTACGAAACTCCCGCCGAAATTCGTTCGTTTGCCACGCTCGGCGCCGACGCCGTGGGCATGTCGACCGTTCCTGAGACCATCGTCGCTAACCATATGGGCATGCGAGTCGCCGGAATCTCTTGTATTTCCAATCTGGCAGCGGGCATCTCGAAGCATAAACTTGACCACGAAGAGGTCAAGGCTACTGCCGACCTTGTGCGTGACACGTTCTCGTCTTTGGTACGCAAAATCGTCGAGCTCCTAGGCACAAAATGAAAGAATACCGAGGCATCGCAGCATCGAAATGGCAAGAACTGTTGGACGCCGCCAGCGGTGTTCGCGACCTCGCTTACGCCCCCTACTCGGATTTCCATGTCGGGGCGGCGTTGTTGACTGACGAGGGCGAGATCATCGTGGGTTGCAACGTCGAAAACGCCACGTACGGCGCTACGATTTGCGCGGAGCGAACCGCGATCGGAACGGCGGTTGCGTCAGGGAAAACAACGTTTACCGCCATCTGCGTAATTACGAAGGCTGACTCGCCTGTGGCTCCGTGCGGAATCTGCCGCCAAGTCCTGGCTGAATTTTGTGAAGACTTACCGGTGCTGATGGCGACCACAGCTGGGCAACACGAGTTTGTGGGGCTGAACGAGTTGTTGCCATATCGCTTCAAGAAGGCCGACTTCAAACGCTGAACGGAATGGTCAGGCCTGCCCGTTTGCGACAACCAAACTATGGAATCTCCAATAGCTGGTCCCTGACGGTCCAGTAAATGACCCCCATGGCCGCCAGCACAGCTGCTGGGAGCATCAGCGCACGCGAGCCCCATGACTCCCAGGCCAGTGCCCCCGACATCCCACCACCCACAAAACCAGTCAGGATTCCCAGGTAGATTTGGACTCTCCACCAATCGACTCCCCGACGTGCGATCCACTTGCCCATCGCAATGCCTAGGTCGGTCACGATGCCGGTGAGGTGTGTGGTTCGGACAATCGCCTGTGAATATTGGGTCGCCAGGGCGTTTTGAATCCCGCTGGCCAACGCTGCGAGCAAGAGACCTTGCACCAGGTGATCCTCAAAACTCATCGCCGAAGTCACCAGAAGCCCAGATTCGACCATCAGCAAGCCGCCATAGCGCCGACCAAGCCTGAGCCGCGTGGAGTCCAACACCGCGCCAGTGATGGCGCTGCCAGTCACAAAACTAAGTACGAGCAATCCGGCGATCCAAAAATCGAGCCCGCTCTTGGGGTCTGCAAAAGCGACCGCCGCACGCGTCACGGTTCCAGTGACGTGAGTAGCGGTGACTTGTCCGGGAGACAAAATCGTCACGGCATTGATGAATCCAGCCACGACAGCCAAAACAACCCCGCCGACCAAGAAAATGCGGAAATATTGTGGGCGACTGGGCATGCGAAAATCCTGACTGCCAGCCAAGGGGAGGGGCATATCGGGCAACACTAGGCCCTCGTTTTCAGTGGGGCAAGCACGGTCTGGCTAACTTGCTTGCCGACGACCACCGTGCGATGTTCCGCGCGTATTTGATTTACGGGAGACAAAATGGAACTGAAGAACTTGGCTGGGGTTGTGGCTTCGGCTTTTGGAATCTGTGCCCTGGCGTGCAGTGGCGTTCAAACCGCCGATGATATTCAGCTTGTCGCAAAGGGCGAGAGCTTCGCTAATTTGACTGAGATCAGCGGCAATGTTTTTCCAGCCAGTCGCCCGACGGTTTCGGCCTCCGGTTCGGTCGTCTTCGAATCGTCAAAAGATGGAAATTGGGACCTTTATCTCAAAACGAATCCGACCGCTCAGGCCCTTCAAAAGCTGACCAATCATGGTGCCGAGGATCGCGATCCTGCGTTTGCTCCCGATGGGACACAGGTGGCGTTTGCCTCCAATCGCAGCGGCAACTTCGATATCTTTATCCTACGTACCGACGGTGGCACGGCCAAAAGGCAAGTCACGGACTCGAATGAGGACGAATTCCAGCCTGCGTTTTCGCCGGACGGTGGAGTCATTGCGTACACTCGCTACTCACGCGTGGACGGCCAGTTCTATATCTGGACCAAAGACCTCGAGACCGATGCCAACGTGCAGGTCGGCCCGGGAGTAAACCCGCGCTTCTCGCCTGATGGCTCCACAATCTTGTTTCAAAAGCCGTCGCAAATGGGCGCAAAATGGTACGGAATCTGGACGATGGATCGAAACGGAGCGCGCCTCACGGAGCTGATGTCGTCCCAAGATTGGGGCGCAATTCAAGCGACTTGGTCGCCTGACGGCAAAAAGATTCTGTTCGCAACCAGCAAGGGCGTAAATTCCGAAAGTTGGGAAGTTCGAACGACAACCTCAACAGGTACAGAAACTACCGATTCGGTTCAGCCTTCGGGCATCAATCTGTGGGTCATGAACAACGACGGCAGCGCGCTGACCCAGTTGACGACTCATCCTCAGAACGACACATGGCCCGTGTGGACCGCCGATAACTTCGTGTATTTCACTTCGATGCGTGATGGAAAACAGAAGGTTTGGCGATTTACGCCAATGCTTCCTGATGGTTATACGCCGACAGTGACAAAGCCCGTGGTCGAAGAACCGGTCGCGGCTGAAGTCGTCGCTCCAGTAGAAACGCCAGTAAACTAAGACAGGAGTGGGGGAATGAAAAAATTATTAGGTGCTCTGGCACTGGTCGCAATATCAACGGGTTGCAGTGACGACAAAGAGTCGCAACCTACCGCACAAGTTGTGTCTGGGACGGTTTTTGACGAGGGCGGCGAGAGATTGCCGAACGCCACGGTCGAACTGCGCACCGGGAGTTTTGGGTCGCTGACTCTAGCCACGACCGTTCAAACTGACGCTCAGGGCAAATACTCCACGCAGGTCTCCGGCAAGAGTGGCGAAACACTGTTGGTATCGGCGAGTGCTACTGGCTACGTTGAGATCCACCAACGTTCAGCAATTTCTGGCACCGGCGAAATATCCGCGAGCCTGATGCTGCCTTTCGCAGAAGCGATGCAGTGCGTGTCCGGTGAGTGTTCTGGCGATGGCATCATCCTGTCTGGACTTCCCGATGGGGTGGTGGGAACAGCGCGTGTCTTTGACCCATCATCTGAAATCGACGCCTTTCCGGGCGATTTTGATGCGATCGAGGGCGACCGGCTGATTTCGGGCGGCTTTGTTTGGGTTGGGCTGAAGGATGGAAACGGCGACCCGGTTTCCAAGCTTGATACCCCAGCCCGCATGGACCTTGAGTTTCAGCGTTCTGCTTGGCCCTCAGTGGTCGATACTACGCCTGGAAACGGACAGATCGACGTTCCTTTTTACGCGTTTAGCGAGGACCTGGGCACATGGAAGCGCGAAAGCACCGCCGTGCTCTTCTCGTCCTCGGGCCTGAAATTAGCCGAAACAGAACTTGCGGCTCTGAAAAGCGGTGAGTTCCGGCAGCGCGTGTATGCACGTGGTGAAGTGGGCCATTTTTCGTATTGGAATATCGACTGGCCTGCCTCTGACAGCTCGTCGACTCGTGTCAGATTTTCGCCCCAGGCATCTCAGGCGGTCATGACTGGCGAGAGTTTCACAGGCCGCGCTTCTGGCTTGCCCGGTGGACCAAACACGTCCGGGGCCGAAGGCGCCGACGATCCGTCGGTTTTCTGCTTTAACGGGCCAAGAAGCGAAAAGCCCGACGAAGACCGGGATGACGACGGCATCATCGGTGAGTCCGAGACTGGCCTCTTGACGGTTCGAGCCGACGGCAAGTTCTACCGGATTCCCAAGACGCGACTTTCGGACGTTCCGGGTGATTGCCGAGC
>JBBKVQ010000105.1:0-5787 GCA_037968515.1 Bradymonadaceae bacterium | reverse complement strand
GAGTAGGACGGGTTTTGATTTAACGGGGTAGACAAAGCCAAAACTTGCCCCTATTGCTTTCGGCATTCGCGAAGCCATTCAGTCGCGTTTTCACCATAGGTTATTAGAATGTCGAAGCTTGTGATCGTCGAGTCGCCCGCAAAGGCCAAGACCATCGAGAAGTACCTGCCTAAGGGCTACAAGGTACGAGCCTCCATGGGTCATGTCAGAGATCTCCCGGACAACGCCGGGCAGATGCCTGAAAAATATAAGAAAGAAGCCTGGGCTAGTCTTGGGGTGAACATCGACAAGGATTTTGAGGCGGTTTACGTCGTCAAAGACCCTCGATCGAAAAAATCGCTGACCGAACTTCGAAAAGAATTGGCCGGTTGCGACGAACTGTTGCTCGCAACAGACGAGGATCGTGAGGGAGAAGCCATCAGCTGGCACTTGCTTGAGGCGCTTAAGCCAAAAATGCCAGTGCGACGCATGGTCTTCAACGAAATCACGAAAACCGCGATCAACGAAGCTCTTAACAACACGCGAGAACTCGACACATGTCTGGTCGAGGCCCAAGAGACTCGCCGAATCCTTGACCGTTTGGTGGGTTATCCGTTGTCGTTGCTTGTCGCAAAGAAGATCAAATACGGTCTCTCCGCTGGTCGCGTTCAGTCGCCCGCGGTCTGGTTGTTGGTCGAGCGTGAACGCGAGCGTCGTCGTTTCCGCAAAGCGAATTACTGGGACATCAAAGCCCATATGGACAAGAGCTCGAACAAGTTCACCGCCGACCTTTTTGAGGTCAACGGTAAGCGGGTCGCGACTGGAAAGGACTTCGACGAGTCCACCGGTAAAGTGACGAAGGGCAAAGACGTGTTGTTGCTCAGCGAAGCCGACGCGAAGCTGATGGCTAAAGGTCTGACGGACGCCAAACTCAACGTCGACTCGATCACCGAGCGTCAGTACAAAAACAGCCCTAAACCTCCGTTCACAACGTCCACGCTGCAGCAGGAAGCTTCGCGTAAGCTCAATCTGTCAGCCCGTGACGCGATGTCGATTGCACAGGGCTTGTACGAAAATGGTTTCATCACTTACATGCGAACTGACAGCACCAACCTATCGCAACAGGCGGTAGACGGCGCTCGCACGGCAATCAAGGACCTTTACGGCGACGCCTATTTGCCCGCGAAACCTCGCGTTTATGCCGGCAAGTCAAAGGGCGCCCAAGAGGCTCATGAGGCCATCCGCCCCACAGGGGACTCGTTCACGCATCCGGACAAATCAGGCCTTCGAGGCAAGGAAAAGTCGCTCTACGATTTGATCTGGAAACGAACCGTCGCTTGCCAGATGAACGACGCACAAAAGACCTCGATTCGCGTTGAACTGGGCGCTGAAGTGGCCGGCAAACAGCTGACCCTGCGCGCCAACGGCAATCGCATCGACTTCCCAGGATTCATACGGGCGTACGTCGAAGGGTCGGATGACCCTGAAGCAAGCCTTGAAGACAAAGAAGTGATCTTGCCGACCATGAAAGAAGGGGAAAAAGTTCCGTGCACCGGTGCAGACGCGCTCGACCACGAAACCAAGCCACCATCACGGTTCACGGAAGCTTCGCTGGTTCAAAAGCTTGAAGAGGAAGGGATCGGTCGACCAAGCACTTACGCCACCATTCTGGGCAAAATCTCGGATGGTCGTTTTGCAAAACGCGAAGGGAAAACCCTGATTCCGACCTATATGGCTTTCGCAGTTTGTGGATTCCTCGAGAAGTATTTCCACGATCTTGTAGACCTTAAGTTTACAGCGCGGATGGAAGACGACTTGGACTCAATCGCCCATGGGAAGGGCACCAAGGTCGAGTACCTTCACGAATTTTATCGGAAAGAAGGCGCGTTTAGGGACAAAGTTGAAGTCGGCGACAAAACCATCGAACCGGATCTGGTTCGAGTGGTCGAACTCGAGGATTTTGAAGGAATCTTGCGAGTGGGTCGCTACGGCGCCTACGCACAGCTTCCTGGCAGCGACGGCGAGCTGAAAACCGTCAACGTGCCCGACTCGATCCCGCCTGCGGACCTTTCCATGGAACGTCTCGCGAAGCTCCTTGAGGAGCGCGAACGAGGCCCACTGAGTCTGGGAGACCATCCCGAGAGCAAGCTGCCTATCTTCCTGATGAAAGGTCGATTCGGGCCGTACCTACAGCTCGGCGAGCGCACAGACGATAATCCGAAACCACGTACCTCTTCGATTCCAAAAGGGGTCGATCCAGACACGCTCGAACTTGCGAAAGCCATCGAGATGCTCTCGCTGCCGCGCGTTGTCGGTCCACATCCGGAAGACAAAGTCGATATCGAGGCTGGAATCGGCCGATTCGGACCGTTCGTCAAACACGGCAAAGAGTACCGTAACTTGGGTACGCCGGCGGAAGTGTTCACGGTCACACTCGAAGAAGCACTTAAACTGTTGGCAGAGCCGAAAGGCAAACGTCGCGGGCCAAAAGTGCTTCGAGAATTGGGCAAAGACCCCAAATCGGGCGACGAAATCAGCATTCTGGAAGGCCGCTATGGACCTTACGTGAAGGCTGGCAAAGTCAACGCATCGTTGCCTAAAGACCTGACGCCAGATGACACCACGTTGGAAAAGGCGCTTGAGCTCATCGCCGAGAAACGCGCAAGTTGAACACCTGCAAGGGCGGAGCACGGATGCTTCGATGTCTTCAAATTCTTATTCTGTGTTGGGTTGCTGCTCTGTCGACGACAGGCACCGCCCAAGACGCCCCTCCCGAAAACACGACTGTCAGTCATGAGGTCGTTTATTGGGATATCGGCGGTTCGGATTCCAAATCAGTAGAGGTCTTCCGGTCATCTGTGGGCCAAGCACTGGCGGGTGAAGTCGGGCGGCATTTGTTGACCGAGGACACATTTCGAACCTTCGTTCGTGAAAACGCTGGGCCAGTGCCGGGTTGTTTCCTGGGAGTGGACTCGTGTCCTGGGGCTCAGGCACTTGTCTTCACGACATTGGGCCTGTCGCTGGCAATTCACGTTGAACTTGATACGTCTACCGGACGTGCGAGGGCAAAATACGCTCTGGTCGACGCGCGAGGTAGCGTATCGCATGAATCTTCTGTTGATGCGGCAACCCCGCGAGATGCAGCGTTTGAGATTGTTCGCGAAGTTTTTGATGCCACTGGGGCAGCTCAGTTCGAGACGACTCCAGCCGGAGCAAGCGTTGAGATCGACGGACAATCGGTTGGCGCCTCACCGACACTCGCTCGCCTGCCGATCGGCAAACACAAATACAGCCTTCATCTTTCTAACTTTGCGGTCGTAAGCGGCGAGGTTGAAATCCGGAGCGGCGTCACCGAACAGATCAAACATTCGTTCGAGGCGCTCCCCGGACAATTACTGATCACCGATGCTCCACCTGGCGCGCACGTTTTTGTAAATGACAAGGATTATGGCGAGGTGGGGGGTGCCATTGAGTTACCGCCAGGCACTTACGCGATCGAGATCAAAGCCGATGGCTTTGAATCCATGCGCGACGCCGCGACCATAACGCCCGGCGTGGAGTCGCGTCGCAGTGCGCCGCTCAGCCAGAAACTCGGACTGTTTGCGGGTTTTGGACCCGAAGCAATTGCGGTTAACGGCTATATCTTTCGCATTGGCTTTGAACACGGCATCCAGAGCGCGAGTTTTCAAGACGCCCGAACCGACAACGATCGGCCGCATGAACTGCGAAGCTTTACAGATGAAAACGGTGGATTTCCCTCGGTTGGTGCGCTCGATCGAACCATCCACACCAACGGCGTTCGGCTCGATTTTTCTTATAGCTTCCGAAATATCGGCATTGTTTTGCTGTCGATGTCGTACCTGCTTGGCCAACCCGAGGAACCAGTCGCTGTGACTACGCCGCTGGGTAGCGACGAACTCGGAAACTTGATTGGAATTCAGCGCCTTCAATTACGTCCGTTCCAGGTTTCTTACCGTGAATTCTACGACAACTTTGTCCCTTTCGTTGAGGGCGGAATGGGCATGGACTTCACGTGGCTCGATATCGAGAGCAAGTTTTTCAATCCGGTGACGTTGTCGCAGTCCCAAGGCTTTTTGGGTCTGGGCGTCGGTGTTCAGTATTTCATGACGCCAAACTATTTTGCGACAGTTCGTTACGGGATTCAGGGATACTTTGACGCTGGATTGGGAATCGACCACCTCTTGTACCTCGGACTTGGAGCGGCATTTCCCAATGTCTTCGGATTCGACGCTGAACCTCCGGAGAAGCTTTGATGCGCTATCTCATCTTTGCATTATTGCTGTTTTTACCGGCGACCGGACTTGCTGAGGCATTCGACCAACAAGCCGCAGTGAAGTCAGGAAATACAGCCTACAACAGTGGCGACTACCCGACAGCGTTGCGCTGGTACGTGCAGGCCATTCAAGCCGACCCCAACCAAGCTTCAACCTACCGGAATTTGGCACGGACGTATTTTTGGCAAGACCAGTACGCGGCTGCCACGGCCTTTTACGATCACTACTTGCGCCTCGCGCCAGCCGATTCGACAGACTTGGAACAGGTTAAAGCTGAACGAAAACTTGCTTCAACCCGGTCCGGCGAAGAGGTCTGGACCATTCCGGACAATCAGCGGCTGGCTCGTCAGGCACTCGACACAGAATTGCAGACCGGCAAGGCGTATTCGGAAGGCGGCGGCGGAGCATGGGGACTCTACGAAACCCTTATTCGCACTGGATATGTCCAACCCGACTTAGCGCAGTTGAAGTCAACTTTGACACGAAGACTCCTCGACGAATTCGAAGGCCAAATGCAACCACAAGGCAATGACTTGGTTCCACAGCTCAGCATCGAGGCCTGGCAGATCCAGTCTCAACGTTTGGCCTCAGCGCGCGCCGTAACTCTTGAGCCGACGCTCATTGCCATGGTCGACCGACGCTCAACCGTCGTAGAAGCCGGCTTAGCTTTGTTGGGCGGACGAACGGGTAAAGCTGTTGACCTGGCTAAACTGGCCCGTAAGGAAAACCCAGACCTGAAGTGGACCGCCTGGTACGAGATTGTGGCGCAGGTCCGCGCTGGTAACCACGCCGCTGCCCTCGAAACTCTTGAGACGTTTTCTCGCCAGCTGCGCCAAGACAATCCGTCTCAGCTTCCTTACGCAACTACGATGAAAGCGATTATCCTTCAACGGCTTGAACGTTGGGATGATGCGGCGCAGACTTTTGAGATCGTGCTGCAATAGTGCGTCATGCCGCCTTCCTGAGGGCCTGCCGCAACACTGACGCCAAGTTTCTGCACACGAATTCGACTCGACGCGCCATGGCGTCGTCGACCGGCGCGGACTTTCCGAATTCCTCGAAGTGCTGCAGACACACCTGCGCAACAGACTCGTCGATCTCTACCGAAGGTGAGAGCCTGATGTAGCGAAATCGGCGATCGGCCGGTGCACCCGCCAGAACCTCCCGCCACGCATGGAAGTTGTCTGTGCTCTCAAAAATCAACACCTCGACACACTCACCAAAACGCTGAATCCGAGCGATAGGGCCGTCGGGAAGCCACACATCAGCGCAAGAGCGGGTATTCACACTCACCCACTCGTGCATCGCTCCGGTAAGCGCCTCCAATCCCCGATAACATGCTGCAAATCCTTCTGTTGTCAGTTCACTCACGTCGTCCTCCTTTATTCGAATTGGCATCTCTGATACTCAAGGACCCGTTATCGGACAGTCCTGATAAAAGTTGCGAATTCACCTGGCACGTCCTCCGAGGATCCCCATGCAGTCCTATTCAAAATCGTTGACCAGCCTTTGT
>JBBKVQ010000104.1:0-4976 GCA_037968515.1 Bradymonadaceae bacterium | reverse complement strand
CGTGGTTTGAATAGCATTGCACGCGAGCAGTTGCGCGCCCTAGCGGCGTGCTGTTTTGAATGGCTGGGCACACTAGTGCACGGACACCCGATACGCAAGCAACCCGTGACTGAATCCCTCAAGCTAAGCTGTCCTGAATGCAACACGCCAAATGACGTGGATGCACCGTTTTGTGAAAACTGCGGGTTTCGGTTGAGACGCGCGCCCACGGCGCTTGAAGGACATGCGGCGGTCTCCCGCGTCCAACAAAATCGGGCAAAACTCCAGGCCAATACAGAGGTCGAGCGCGCTGCGGTTGATATGGAGGCCTTGCGGGCCACGGTCCCAGAAGGCGTACCGTCAGTCCCCTCGGGGCGGACTCGGCGACCCAATACGCCCGATGCCGATTCGGTAACGTTTTTGGAAGGGCTCAGTCCCGTCGTCGTTGACGACTCGGAGACCGTTCGCGGTCATGAACCGATTCGAGAAAACACCGCATATACGAGCGGCCTGCATGCAGTCCCCGAAGAGGAGCGCAGCTCGTCTTACGCCTTGATTTTTGCTGGCTGGATTGTCTCAACCGGTGCTCTGGTGCTGTTGACCTATTTTATGGCCAACACTGAACCTGACCCCGTCCTATTGAAGGCCGACCCCGGCCCTGTGGTAGTCACGGGTGGGCCCTTTACCAAAGGACTCAGTGAACAGGTTCGTGCCTTCATCTTGATGACTTGCACTCGAATCTCGGAAGACCGTGCAGCCTGTGATGAAAACAAGCTGCTGGCCGGAGAGTTTCCCCAAGAGACCATCACGGTCGGCGCGTTTTCGATCGATTCCCAAGAGGTTACGAACGCTGAGTGGCAAACCTGTGTAAAGGCCGGAAAATGCGCTGCCCCTGATTACCGCAACTGTAAGGTTTACACGAACCAGGGCTTCCAAGTTTCGATGCGTGTACCCAAGCAGCTGCAGGAAGGCGCCATGCCGGTAACGTGCATCACTCTGCAGGAAGCACAGGCGTATTGTAGTTTTTCCGGAGGGGCGCTTCCCTCGGAAGACCAATGGGAAAAGGCCGCTCGCGGCACCAAAGGCAGTTTGTTCCCGTGGGGCGATAACTGGGATCCTATCGCGGCAAACTGGGGCGAAACCGACGTCGTGAAAACCAGCATTGTTGGAAAAATCGACGGCCATCCATGGGCGGCACCGCCATCTGCGTTCGAATCTGGCAAAAGCCCGAGCGGCGCCTACGATATGGCTGGCAACGTCGCAGAGTGGGTCGAAAGCAGCGAGCGTGAGGCTATTGCGCGGGGCGGCTCATGGGCATCCTCACCGTTTGATTTACGCACAACAGGCCGACGAAGGCTTCCGGTTGATGCTCGAAATGCAGACGTTGGTTTGCGGTGCGCGTACATCGACTGACCGCCTTTTTGGCAGAGATCGCTTGCGATCTGAGGGCGATCATCGCCTGGAAGACCTCCAAAAAAGCAGCCAACTGCGCGATAAACCAAGATCAAATCAGGCTCGAGTGCGATCGCTTTGTGCGGCTCCTTCGCCGATCTTGAACCCCCCAAAAAAATCTATCTCGAACCGATGATGCTCGCCTTTCATAAGGGCTCGCGGGGTCTTAGACGAGATCCGTCGCTGGCGAACCGAAGAAATTTTTTGATCCCCTTAGGCGCCGTTCTAAGGTCTTTGCATCGGGGCTTTCCCCACAACGAATTCACGCGTGTAAAGATCATGTCGCAATGGTTCCTCATTGACCGTGACGGGCAACGTCCCGTTCATAATACCAGTCCAAATTTCTCTCGGTTCCGCGATGATGCAAGCCAAGATTGGCCAGCGTTTTCACAGCTTGTTGTGGACGCCAACCTTGAGCATCTGTTGCGGGCACTCAAAACCGTCGCACAGGTTAACGGACTGGAACTCGAAGACGTCTCGGCAAAACCCGAAGCTTGGGAATCAGCCCTGATTATCGTGCGAAATGGCGCGGCCCTCATTATAAGTGAGACCGATTTGGACGCGGACTTCCAACTCCTTCACGACGAGTCCGCTGGTCAAATCGCCGGACTGCTCGCTGCGAACGCCGCCTTTTTTGGACACGACACCTCGTGTGGCAACCTCTTTGTCAGCACATGGGACGCGGGCGCCATTGACCTTGCTTGGTCCGATTCGGTTGAACCCGGCCCCAGCCATGCACGCGTTTTTCATCGCAACGGGCTATGCACCGACGAAGATCCACGAGACTACGCCCTTCGAGCGCTCGATATGCCCGCCACAAGTCCCCTGCTCGACCGCTACGCGTTTGTTGACTTCCTGCTCAAGCCGTTTGGTATTGAAGAAGTCAAACCGAGCATCGACGACCTACCCGTGGTCGCGGCCTTCAAGGTCCTCGGCTAGTTCGCATTCGCAGACCCAACGCCAATAAATCCACGCTAAATTCACCCCTTTCATGGGTGCTGACCGTCCGCGAGACATCCTGCCAGCGGCGAACGATGCCGGGAACGGGATGGTGAAAATGGTTGTTGCGGCCAGCTGAGATGGCAGCCAGCAACGGCTGCGTGGCGGCAACGAACTCGGGCGTACTCGAGGTGCGGGAGCCATGATGCGGAACCTTCACCACGTCAAACCGTTTGCTGCCAGGTTGTGCCAGCCACCATCTTTCGGCGGCTTCCTCGATGTCTCCCGTGAGCAGCACACTGCCATTTGGATCACGAATCTCAACAATGAGGCTACGGTCGTTTCGGCCCGTAAGTGGCGGAGCCAAAATGCGCAGCGCGGGGGTGATCTGTAATTCCGACTTAACTGGCATCCAGCGAATGCCGGCGACATTCAACCGCGATAGATCCTCTGCATCTAGCGCGTTAACCAGAGTTGCCTCGACGCGTGTGTGCCGCAGCACAAAAGGCACGCCGCCGGAATGATCGATGTCAGGATGAGTGACAATCAAGTAGTCAATTCGGTCAATTCCTGCGCGGCGCAGTTGTGGAATCACCCGCGTCCGGCCGACGCTTGGACCTCGAGCCCGCCCGCCTGCATCCACAAGGATTGTGGTTCCGTTGATTTCGACGAGGGTCGAATCCCCCTGCCCGACATCCAAAAACGTTACCCGTGTTGGGCGCTCCCTTGCCGACCAGATGATCAGCGGAACCAACAGCGGCAACCCAAACACCCACCTGGTTGAAGCCGTTCCGGTCACCACCAAACCCGCAGCAGCAGTGGTCGCCCAGACGATCCAGCCCGGTGGCGAACCGGGAATCCACAGGTTCCAGTCCGCGTGGGCAAAATGAGCCATGACTGGTCCCAACTCGACCAATAAGTTCAGGCTTGCGCCTGCTAGCCACATCCCTGGTGCACTCCAGATTTGGCTCATCACCAGGCCCATCACAAAAACAGGGAACACCACCAGCGATACCAACGGCACCACGATTAGGTTGAGCAACAAGGACGAAGCGGGCAACCCTCCGGTATGCCACAGCAAAACCGGAGCCGTAGCGATATTTGCTGACCACGACACCCCCACAAAAATCCCAACACGGCGCAAAAAACCTTGCACCCGGGTCTCGTCACTAAAGAATGGCGGGCGCAAGAAAAAGGGTTGGTTCCGCATGAAGAGCAAGATCCCAAGGGTCGCCGAAAACGAGAGCTGAAATCCCATATCGCAGATCTGCAGCGGGTCAGTGGCCAATGCGACCGCGACACCAATCATCAACGCATGCAGACTGCAGCCTCGACGAAACGTCAGGTGACCCAGCCCTGCTGCAGCGACGACGACCCACGCGCGACAGGCCGACGCCGGAGCCCCAACAAAGAGAAGATAGATTGTTGAAACCGCCACCATGCCGATGGCACGGGCGGGGTTTTCACCCCACCTCAACAGCACCCATGGCATCCGTCGAGTCGTCAGTCCGCAAAGCCACCATGCCATTAACGCCACGATACCAAAATGCAGCCCCGAAATCGCGAGCACGTGACTGGTCCCAGTATCGACGAACTCTTGTCCGAGGTCCTCGTCCAGCCAGGATTTGTTGCCCGTGGCCAAAGCGATCGCAAGCCCGCGCCACGGATCTTTGAGCCCCGCCAGAAGCTCGGTCTCGATCGCTGCCCTACGTGACCAAACCAAAACCTGGGGCGTCCTCCACCAAGGAGGTTTTTGAACCAGAGTCTCTTCGCCAAGGCGCGCCACGAGGCCGCCCCCGCGAAACTCGGCGAGCTGCCTTGGGTCGGTTGTACCTAAGCTCCATGCGGGTGCGACACGTTCTAGAATCGCCTTTCCTCGCCAGACCGTCCCTGGAGGATAACTCCGTTTGGACACGATCCGCGCCTGTCGCGACTCGACAATCTGCCCGTCGATTTCCAAAAGCCGCCCGTCTCCGATTCCTCCGCTCTGCGTCGCCCGCATTGAAATCACTTCGATGGTGATCAGTCGCGTATGCCGAACCTCCCCCAATTCGGCCATATAGTTGGGCGCCCTGCTCGTGCTCAACCACAGCACGGCGCCCACCATCCCTCCAACCCACAAAGAATAGCTCCCGCCCTTGACCCGCAAGACCCATGAACACATCGCACACCCAGAAACGACTGCTGCGACTGCAGACGTATCCAGCGACGCGGTCACGCAAACCGCGAGGACAAATACGGCGCTCATAACCACGCGCACGGTGGGTTCTTTGAATGCGTTCAACTCGACTCCCTGAAAATGTCGTCAGGGTTATCGGTCAATGCCCATCAAAAGTTGCGAATTGCCCACACCATTATGTTTCGCGGGGTTGCGGGGGGTATCCACAAGATTCCACAAGTTTTCCACAGGCTGGGGGGATTGTCCCCAAACCCGCGTGATTGTTCGTGATTTACAGCCAGTAAAGCAATTTCATGTTTTATTTCAGATACCTAACGAAACAATGCGCATGTAAAGCGTGTGACAAACCCATGACACCCCTTCGCATCGACTTCCAAACCCCAAGGCTGTGGAAAACACTGTGGAAAAAAATATCCGGCGTTTTTTT
>JBBKVQ010000103.1:0-7768 GCA_037968515.1 Bradymonadaceae bacterium | reverse complement strand
CGAAGCTCCTCTGGAAAGCTCTTCGGGAAGATCGTCAGTTCATCGTCGTCATGGCTTCTGAGGCCGTAGATCGCAGACCATGGGATATCGCACCACTGGTCGCGGCCGCCAAATGACAGCGATGCGCGCACCCCAACCTCGTCTACTTCAAAATCCGGGATTCCGTAGTCGTAGTCGAAGTTCAGGTTCAATCCCACACTGCCTACGTGTGCAACGGGCACGACGACTCCTTCAGCACGGGCATCCAACGTCACCATGACTGCGCCCTTGAGGAGCATCGCGTTCATAGTAACGGCCTTTTTGGCGTCTTCGGGATCGTCAGGCAGCGCGATTTTTGGTTGCTCCGGCTCCTTGCCCACGACCTTGCGAGCGCCAAAATCAACCCGGATCACCTTGTTGTCGTCAGTCATATCTCCTCCATTTCCTTGAAAGTCCGCTTGGGGTCAGTAGTATTTCCCCTTGAGGTGCGCGTGAATCGTAAACTTATCATTATCTTGGTCATCGCGGTGGCTGCCCTGATTAGCAGCGCCGTCGTGGTTGCGTGGTTTGTTCTGGAACAAAACCCCAAATTCGCGGCATCTCTTGTCGGCGTCACGGCCTACAAGCCCGAAAGTCGCTGGCTTGAAGCCGGCCTGGACCCCGAGGTCTCGACCTTTGATATCACTGGCACCCACAAACAGACTCAAGTCGATAACGACGCCATGGTTCTTGCGTTCGTGCAAGACCATTACGCAGACCTGATGCCTTGCTACGCGGTCGCTCTTGAGTCTGAAGACCTTGCTGGGCGCCTCGATATGCGCTTTGGGGTCAAGCCAGACGGAACCGTCGCCCTTGTCGAAGTGATCGGGTCCGAACTTGAAAATCGAGTCCTGGAAGATTGTGCTGTCGAAACTGCACGCCATTGGCGACTGCCCCCCACCGGTAAAGAAACGTTAATGAAATTCAACGCCGACTTTAGCTTCTCTTATGAATGAGCAGCGTCCGACGCGTCGTCGAGCCTTGAATGCCCGTTCTTGAAATCATCGCGATTAAGCTTCTTCTTGTCGATATGTTTCGCGAGCTCAAACAGCGCGTAGAGCGAGGCGAGAACATCGCCCGTGTGCCCTGATTCCGAAATCGTGTGCATGTTCCTGATTGGGAAGCCGATAGAGGTCGCGGCGGAGTCCACAGCGGCAAGCACCGCAGCCATTCCGTCAGTCCCGGTATCGCGGCCCTTGGTGATCTTCTGCATGGGAATCCCTGCTTTCTTCGAGGTTGTCTCGAGCAGACCGTTCAGGAACTCACTGGTGATCGAGCCCACCGACAAGGTGTAGCCCTTGGCCATTTCGATCGGGGTATAGCGTTTATCACCCACGCCCGGCGCCGCCTTGAGGTCATGAGACACGTCGACAGCCACGACCACATCAGGACGTAATTCCTGCACCAGCACGCGTGAACCGAACCGTCCGATTTCTTCGTGAGAAGCCATCGCAAACATCAAACGAACGTTTTTAAAGCCACCGGCTTCGGCCACCAGACGCGCAAGCTCTGCTGTTACGAAACACCCCAGACCGTTGTCCAGATAAGCGCCGTAGAATGTGTCTGGCGAGAATCCAGGTTTGATCAATCGATTCAGCAAGATCGGGTCACCTGAGGTGATTCCGAGCTTCTCTACCTGAGCTTTGCGGTTTTCACCGTGAAGTTGCAGTTCAAGGTACATCATCTCTTTCTTGATACCTTTTTCACCGGACATCACCGCGCTGTCAGCGAAGTGAATCGCACCCAAGGCTTCGATAGTGCCGCCCTTGATCTGACGAAACTGCCCCACTTTGTCGGCGTCTCGCGAAAAGATCGTGACTTCGTGTCCGATCAAGGTCGTGGGCAAGAAAGAGTCGGTATCGATCCAGATCTTCCCGTCATCCCCAATGCTTCGAACTTGCATGCGAATCTTATCAGCATGCCCAATCACCATCAGGCTGAGCATGTCGTCTTGACCCGGATGGGTGTCCAGTACGATCCCGGCATTCCCCTTATATTGGTGAACTTTCCACGACTTCGGTGCAAACGACTCAAAGTAGGGCTTAAGCACGCCGTAGGTCATCGCAGCCTCAAGTCCAACCGGGCTCGGGGCGCCGATGATCTGGCGCATAAGTTCAAATTGTTTGGCGGGCATTGACTGCGTCCACGGCTTCTTCATTTCACTACCTCATCTACGTAGACAAAAATTACCCGACAACGCTATCACACGTGTCAAGGGCTTAATATTTGGAGCATCGATATGTCACAACTTACGCTGGACACGCGTTTGATTCACGTGGGCGAACCCAAGATTCTTGGGGCCGTAACTCTGCCGATATTCCAATCGGTAACGTACCTCTTTGAAGACGCCAATGATTACGACGCCGTGCGGTACGCTCGACTCAATAACACGCCAAATCATGAAGCGCTTGCCACAAAAATGGCCAATCTAGAGTCCGCAGAGGCAGCCGTGGTCACGGCCAGCGGAATGGCCGCAATAACCACGGTGTTGCTCGGCCTGCTCGGCCAAGGTGACCACATCCTGCTTCAAGACGGGATTTATGGAGGCACATGGGCACTTGTCGTCAACGAATTCCCTCGGTTTGGAATCGAATTCGATTTTGTGGACGCAGATCAACCAGATCAGTGGGAACAGAAACTACGTCCGAACACACGTATGCTCTATATGGAGACCGTGTCGAACCCGCTGATGGCAGTGGCCGATCTGACCACAGCCAGCGCTTTTGCGCGCAAACACGGGTTGATTTCGGTCGTCGACAACACGTTTGCCAGCCCGGTCAATTGTCGTCCGATCGAGCTCGGCTTTGACTTGGTGGTTCATAGCGCCACCAAATATTTGAACGGACATTCCGACGTCGTGGCTGGCGCGATCATGGGCTCGAAGACCCTGCTAGACGTCCTCATGCCGCGCCTGAACCTCTACGGAGGCACATTGGATACCCATGCGTGCTTCTTGCTTCAGCGGGGCGTCAAGACGCTCTCACTGCGTGTCGAGCGACAAAATCATAATGCCATGCGACTCGCCGGCGCGTTGAGCGAGAACAGTCGAGTCCAAAAGGTGCTCTATCCTGGACTTCCGACTCACCCTCAACACGACCTTGCTCGCCGGATTCTGCACGGGTTCGGCGGAATGCTTTCGTTTGAGGTCGAAAACGCCGAGGTGGCCGCCCGTGTGTGTTCCCGGCTGCAATTGGGCGTGGACGCACCCAGCCTAGGTGGTATCGAAACCCTCGTGACTCGGCCAACGACAACCTCGCATAAACCACTGACTCGCGAAGCACGTGAACGCCTTGGAATCACCGACGGCCTGATTCGTGTTTCGGTGGGCATCGAAGACGCCGACGACCTGATCGCGGATTTCACTCAAGCGCTGGCTTAACTTCAAGCCGGCCGGGCGGCCCTTGGCGACCGAACCAATCGGCGCTATCGTCTGGGTCTTCTAAAAAAGGTGGAAATTTGTCGTTTCTCGAAACCTCCCATGTCGCGGATGGCCCGTTCGGAAGTAGCGATCCGCTAGCGGACATCGTCGAATACTTTCAGACCAATGGGTATGAGGTCGTTCAGTCCACCCGGGGGCCTCGACCGGCGATCATGACTTGGAAGGCGGAAGAAGACGAGGCCGATGACGAGGCCTCCCGCCTGCCTGAGACTCCCGCTCAGGACACGCACGACGAGCCGGGTAACGAGGCCGACGACGAAGCCGGTGACGAAGCCGACGACGGTCAAGAGATCATCGTTCGAACCCAACTTCGACGAGGAAACAAAGGCGCCAGCATCTGGTCATCCAATATGGCTGAGCTGCTCTCGGATGTTGATATAAAGTTGATCGGAAACTCGATTCGATTCGCCTATACGGTTGAAACTACGCTTCAACGTTTCAACGACGACGACAACGCGTTTTGGGCACATGAAGCCAAGCAAGCTATCAGGGTCGCTACGGGTGGAAAAGCAATCGATTGGCGCGATAACGAGGCCGTCCGGGTGTCCCGTCAGCAAAAAGACATCATCATGATTGGGGTTCAACTCGCCTTCATCGCCGCCATCCTTGTGGCCGTGGCATATTTTGCTTTCGACAGGATGTGATCATGAGCAAGGGGGTCACGTTAAGCATTCGCGGCGCCGGCGCGGCGGTTCAAGTTCATCTCGATCGCGATGTGATCGTCGGACGTGCCAGCACCTCGGATGTCTGGTTACCCTTTGACTTCGTTTCGGCTCGCCACCTTCGGGTATTTGCCGAAAATGGCCAATGGTTTGTCGAAGACCTCGGCAGCACGAACGGCACGCGGTCGTCTGCCGGTCCGATCACACCCCATTCCCCGATTTCAATCGGCTCAAAACTTGAGCTAATCATCCAGGACCTAGAGCTAGAATTCAGCCGTTCGGTGCCCGAAGTCGTTGCATTCACACTTGGCCTGTCGGGAAGTATCGCCAGACAATTGGCGGCCAATATGGCCGGGCCAACAGGCTACGCATTCATTGAGGCCATGGACGGTCCAGCCGCTGGCGCGCGAATCGAACTGCAAGACGGCTTAGAAGGCGTCGGTATTCGCATACGAGGCGCAACACTGGAATTCAGCGATGATTCGGAGCACTTCGTTGTCCGAGACGGCGAAGGGTTCGGTTTGAAAGTGGGTGAAAAGCCAGCGAGGCGCCTGCGCAGTGGGGAACGATTCGATTTGGCAGGCTCGGACGTGGCCTTTTTTGACCCGTTGGAGGCTCAACTAAGCCCGATTCCTGAGCCCGAGGTTGAGCCAGTCGAATCCCATGATCCGCAGGATACCGGCCCCAATTTTCAGGATGGCGAGTCGTCTGATGTTCCAGGAAAAAAAATACCACTGGCGGCGCTCATGGTTTTGGCCGCAGTGGTAGGGGTTGCCGTGCTGATTTTGAGTCTTTTCTTAGTCTGATTCAGATCTCAAGAATCTCGGACTCTTTCTTGTCGAGCGTCGCGTCGATCTTTTTCGTGTAGGCCTCGGTCAATGCGTTGACCTTCTCAAAGCCATCGTGCATGCCGTCTTCGCTCACTTCGCCGTCTTTCTCGAGCGCCTTCAACATGTCGTTGGCGTCGCGACGATGATTGCGCAGTGCGATTTTGTGGTCTTCGCCAGCGCGTTTGCTCAGTTTCACGAGTTCTTGACGGCGCTCGCCGGTAAGCGCGGGGATCGGCACCCTGACCACTTGGCCGTCATTAGACGGGTTGAGCCCAAGGTCTGCCGAACCGATGGCTTTCTCGATGGCGCCAATCAACTTGGTCTCCCACGGCTGAACCGTGATGAGTCGAGGATCGGCAACGCGCACTGTGGCAAGCTGGGCGATGGGCGTTGGTGAGCCGTAGTAGTCAACGGTCACGCCGTCGAGCATCCCAACATTCGCACGACCAGTCCGGATCTTCGAGAGATCGCGGGCGAGGTCCTGCATGGTTTTATCGTACGATTCGGTCAATGATTTGATGACATCTTGAAGCATGCTTCGCTCCTATAATTCGTGGTCCGCAGTCGCTAACGACTGCTTGGGGCACGGGCATCTTGCCCGTAATTTGGTAACTAATTCGTCAAAGTGGCGCGATTTAACCCGAGGCCGTGCCTCAGTTCAACCCTGATCGTCTGGGCGAGGATGGTTTGCGATCCATGTCCCCAAGATTTCTCCTGTGACCACGCGCTTCATATTCCCTGGCTCAGTCAGGTTGAAAACAATGATCGGCAGATCGTTATCCATACAAAGGCTGATAGCCGTTGAGTCCATCACCTTGAGATTTCTGGATAAAACGTCCAAATAGGTCAATTCGTCGAACCGTTTCGCCTCGGGATTTTTCATCGGGTCGGCATCGTAAACACCGTCGACCTTGGTTCCCTTAAGGATCACTTCCGCGTGAACCTCCATGGCACGCAAACACGCTGCCGTGTCCGTCGTGAAATAGGGATTTCCCGTACCGGCTGCAAAAATCACGACTCGTTTTTTCTCGAGGTGTCTCATCGCACGGCGCCGAATATAGCTTTCGGCGACTTCTTTGATCTCCAGGGCGGCCTGCACGCGCGTGCTGACTCCCAGAGCTTCAATCGCGTCCTGCAACGCCAGGCCATTGATGACCGTGGCGAGCATGCCCATATAATCGGCTGAGGCGCGATCCATGCCCGCGGTGCTACCTGCGACGCCACGAAAAATGTTTCCACCTCCGATAACGATCGCTATCTCGGTGCCCATGCGCTGAAGTTCCGCGATCTCGCCAGCCAGTGAGTGCAGAACTGCAGGATCGATCCCGTAGCCTGCATTACCCTGAAGGGCTTCGCCTGAGAGTTTGATGAGTACGCGTTTGTACTGTGGAGATGACATACACGGCCTATTGGGCGAAATCTGGACAAAAAAAAGGAGCGCTTTCGCGCTCCCAACGATCAACCCTTGAGGGTTGCCGCTACCTCGTCAGCGAGGCTCTTCTCTTCTTTCTCGATACCTTCACCGACTTGAAGTCGAACAAATCCCGTCAGCGTCACGCCGCCGGTTTCTGTTTCGTACTGAGCGACGGTGAGGTCAGGGTTCTTGACAAAAGGTTGGTCACGAAGACTGACTTCGCGACGCCATTTCGACATTTTCCCTTCAACAATCTTAGGGATGATCGCTTCAGGTTTTCCTTCTTCACGGACGATACCGTTGAAGATTTCTTCCTGTTTAGCAGCGGTGTCTGCGTCGATTTCTTCAGGCGACAACACTGCTGGGTGCAGCGCAGCAACATGCATTGCTACGTCGCGAGCAAACGCGTCGTTGGTTCCTGTGATGCCCACGAGCACACCGATCTGGTTTCCAGCGTGCATGTACGGCGCGACAAGACCATCGGCCTTGATTCGAGCCACACGGCGCAGCTGAATGTTTTCACCGATATGCGAAATCGCTTCGGTAAGAACTTTCTCGAGTGTGACTTCACCCTTCTTCAAGGCGAGGGACTCTTCGACCGTACTGGCCGATGATGGCCCGATGGTCGTAATCAGGTCGTTGACGAGCTTCTGGAAGCCATCGTTGCGAGTCACAAAGTCAGTTTCGCAATTGACTTCGATCAGAACGCCTTCTTTCCCGTCGGCGCTAACCCACGATTCCACAAGACCTTCTGCGGCCACACGCGAAGACTTCTTCGCTGCTGCTGCCATACCCTTGATCTGCAACCACTCGACCGCTGTGTCGATGACACCTTCGGATTCAACGAGCGCCTTCTTGCAGTCCATCATACCGGCACCGGTAAGGTCCCGGAGCTGCTTAACAAGCTGTGCTGTAATCTGCATTACTTACTCCTCATCAGGTCGGCTTAGCCGACCCCTCACAAAAAAGATTATTCGGTCGCTTCAGCTGTACGAGAAACAGCCTGAACCTCTGGCATCACTGCAGGCACTGCTGGAGCAGCGTTGTAGCCTTCGCCAGATTCTGCGCCGCGCTTGCCACCCTTGCCGCCTTCGAGGCAGGCATCAGCGATTGCGGTCGTGAACAAGCGGATGGCGCGGATGGCGTCGTCGTTGCCTGGAATCACGTAGTCAACGCCGTCTGGGTTGCAGTTCGTGTCACACACGGCAACCACGGGGATTCCGAGTTTGCGTGCTTCTTTCACTGCGATTTCTTCGTTCTTGGGGTCAAGGATGAAGAGTGCGCCTGGAAGAGCAGTCAGGTGCTGAATTCCGCCGACGTTCGACTCAAGTCGTTCACGCTCGCGCTCGAAGTTAAGAACTTCTTTCTTGGTGTACGAGGCGTACGAACCGTCACGCGCCATGCG
>JBBKVQ010000102.1:0-17639 GCA_037968515.1 Bradymonadaceae bacterium | reverse complement strand
CCTCGAACGAGTGTTCCCGGTCGAGCGTCCGTCGGTTTGCCGTCTTCCATGATCACTTGGCCGGCCACTAAAGTCATACGATATCCGGTCACATCCTGAATCAAACGGCGGCCGCCAGCAGGCAAATCGTGCAACATTTCCGGCATGCCAAGCGTCAGGTTTTCGTAATCGATCACATTGATATCCGCGCGATATCCGGGCTTCAAAAGTCCTCGATCCAGCATGCCGTAAATCTCGGCAGTTTGACGGGTCTGGCGATGAATGATGGTCTCTAAAGGGATACGTTCGCCACGTGAGCGATCCCGCGCCCAATGGGTCAACATGAACGTCGGCATACCAGCGTCGCAAATGGCTCCACAGTGGGCGCCGCCGTCCGAAAGGCCCATGCGGATGCGAGGATGAGTATGCATTTTAAATAGCGGGTCCAAATTTCGGTCCGCGTAATTGAATAGTGGGAAATAGAGGAAGCCTTTTCCTTCAACCTGGCACAGTGCGTCGTAGGCGACCTCTTGCGGCGTCTTGCCCTCTTGTTTTGCTCGATGCGAAACCGACTGCTCGTCGCTTGGTTCATAGTCCAAAAACTCTGAAAACAAATACATTTTATCAAAACTAGTCGCGATAAAATTCGCAAACTCTCCGGCATCAACTGGGCTGTCTGCCAAGATTTTTGCGCGAACTTCTGGGTCTAGAAGTTTGGCAATTTTCTCTTCGTCCGACAGACCGCCTACCGCGCTCCAGTACTCCGGATAAACAAGGAAAGGATGCGCCGATCCCTGCCATCCCATGAGGATACCGATCGCGCGTCCGGCCGACTGAGCATAGAGCGGAATGTCTTTGGCTGCGGCGTCATCGAGTTGTTCGAGGACCTGTTTCCACATCTCGGGGTATTCCCAAGTTTGACTCAGATTAAACAGAACCGTCTGGCCAGATTCTTCGGCAATCTCGCGAAGCCAGTACATTTCGCTGGGAACTTTCATGTGCTCAAGTGCGGCTTCAAAGACGCCGAATCCGGCGATTTTAAGCGCATCACCAAATGCTTTTAACTCATCAAGTTGTGCAAAGGTTCCAGCCACCAGATTGCCCGCTGCGGATCGGTGCAACGGCGTTCGCGAAGTCGAGAAACCCAGCGCGCCCGCTTTGAGAGCCTCAACCGTAATCTGTTTCATTTCTTCGATCTGCGCCGGGGTTGCGTCTTCGTTTTCTGACCCGGCATCACCCATTACGTAACAGCGAACCGCCGAATGAGGAACCTGGGCCGCAACGTCGACGGCACGCGGCATATTTTCGAGCGCATCCAAGTATTCTGGAAACGTCTCCCAGGACCACTGGATCCCCTCGGTCAAAGCTGACCCTGGGATGTCTTCGACCCCTTCCATGACATTGATCAACCACTGACGATCTTCAGCGCGAACTGGCGCAAATCCGACGCCACAATTTCCCATGACCACGGTCGTGCACCCGTGCCAGCCTGAAGGCGTAACAAATGGGTCCCAAGTGGCCTGTGCGTCGTAGTGCGTGTGCATATCAACAAAACCCGGGGTCACCAATAAACCAGCGGCATCAACGACTCGATGGGCTGGTGAATCAATATTTGGTGAGACCTCTGCAATCACTCCATTTTGAATGGCCACATCGCCAACAAATGAAGGAGCACCCGAGCCGTCTACGATTTTTCCGCCTTTAATTACCAAGTCGTACATGAGGTCTCCGTCATTGAGCTTTTTGGCCCAGTATTATTTCAAATTGATCGAGATCAATTTTCTGTGAAAGTGAATCATTTACCAATTGACCATCTGCTCCCCAACCGCGCAGCATTACTGCGATAAACTCGCAAAGAAGCGCATCAAATGGGAAGAATTCGGGTTGAAGCCGATTGAGTTTTTGTCGTTCGATAAGTCCGTGAATTCCAGACCATAACAGAACCGCACGTTGGAGCGCGATTCCGTCAGAAAGCTGCATACTTGCCAAATCAAACGCGTTCGCGAGCCTGCCAAGCACACGAAGAGTCGGTTCGATTGATGTTCGGGCCAGGGTGTCTTCAAACACGGGCTCTGGCGTCGAAACAAATCGGCTGATCAATCGGAATCGTTGAGGCTGCAATTGACTCCAAGCCACATACGCCTGCGCCAACGCCCAAATCCGGTCCACGCCAACCACGTCAACCAGCGACGTCTCTACACGGCTCAAGAACCCATCGAATTCGTCCAAGACATCGACCTGAACCGCCACCAAAATTTGGTCCACGGAATCAAAATAGCGGTATAGGGCGCCCACGGTCAGGTCGACACGTTCGGCGAGTCGATGAATCGAAAAAGCATCGAGTCCCTCTTCAACGACTAGGGCCAATGCCGCTTCTCGAATCGATTCCAATCGATCCGCTCGTCGGCGTTCACGTGGGGTAATTTTGTCTTCAGGTAACCTTGCGGAGCTCATTCAGGCCTCATATGCGAACAACGTTCACAAAGTAAACAACGTTCACAGCAGCTGTCAACGGTTGTGTCACGAAAATCTGAGACCGTCGTCGAATAACCCACAGTAATCCGTGGGATGCATTTACCGATGATTCTTCAGGTCCAATGATGATGAGGAATATCTGACTTCTTGTGCCTTTGGTACATAAGCTGCAACCGCTATCATCATGCGTCGAATCGTTCCCATATTCTGCCTGTTGGCAGCCTGCACCGGACAAGAGCCCAGCGATTTTGTTGCCGGGGAAACGCCAGATTCGATCGATTGGCTGATTGGAAACACATCATCGTACCTTGAGGATTCGCAGTGGAGACGCAGTGAACTCGAAGCGTCGATGTGGCGCCCTGACCTTCCCTACGCTCAAAAACGACTCGATGCCTACGCCCTTCCTTCGGGCGGTTGGGACAGGTTACGCGAATTTAATCCAACCGTGACCTCGGTGGGAGACGCTCCAAAATCTACCCATATTGACGAGGCGCTTCCAACGTCACGACAGGCTTGGATCGATTTGGGCGAGCAAGTTTTCTGGAACCTTCCCATGCGGCGTGACGGTTATCTGGACTACCTGATCGACGAACCTGAACTCATGAAAGAAGTCGGAATTCAAACCGACGAGTCCGGAAATATTCGGGGTTTAGTCCGATACAACGATGCATTTGGGAAAGAACGCGTGGCTTTGACGTGCGGCTTTTGCCACGGCGATCAAGGCATCGCGGGCGCCGCAAATCAAGACCTTGACTTGGGTCGGGCACGCTCGATCGTCGAGGAACGATTGGGAGTCGATTCTGGCGAATCGTACCATTGGGGCCCTGGAACCGTGGACGTGACCGACGACAACGCAAACGACCCGGTTGCCATCCCGAATCTGTGGAACCTGAAGGACCAGCAGTATATTAACCGGTCAGCAGCCGTTGCGTTGGCATCGCCAGCGTCGATCGCCATCCGCTTCGAGACTCAGTATATCGAAGGCCAATCCATGACAGGGCGCCCTCCACGCGTTCTGACGTGGGCACTTGCGATGTTCGTCTATTCGCTAGACGCCGGCACTTCACCCGAATTAAGCGGAAATGGCTTCGACCTGTTTGTTGCAGAGTGTGGCTCATGCCATCGACCTGACCAAGCATTCGGCGGCGGCTTGATACCTGCCACGGCTTTGAACTCGGATCCGAAAGCGGCCAATAGCGGTTTGCGCGGAACCGGTTTTTATAAAGTTCCCACACTCCTTGGCGCTTCAAATTCCACGCGATTCATGAACAACGCAGCTGTGGAGTCCTTGTCAGGTGTCCTTTCATCCGGCCATCCGACAGGGCAAATGCTGAGTTCAGAAGACGAAAAACAATTACTTAAATTCCTAAATTCACTCTGAGGTATCTTATGAAACGACTAATCCTACTGCTTGCTCTTGCAATTCCATTCGCGGCCTGCAGCGAAGACGCCGAAAAGTCGAAATGGGATTTCACTGAATCCTGCACGGGCAATGATTGCCCCAACACAAATCCGAACCCCAACACGAATCCGAATACGAATCCCAACACAAATCCGAATACGAATCCCAACCCACAGACCTCACCGGTGTTAAACAGCGAATTTGTGTCCGGCCACTTGGGTAACTACGCCTCGTGTCCCGACGAGGGCTACACTCCTGACGCACCGGCGGGCGAGAGCGGGGGAGCTTTTGCTGGAGACTGCGCGGAAGACAATTGTGGTTCGCTAAACTGCGACACCGCACAAATCACGTTCACGATCACAAATTCAGGCCAGGTCGAAGGACTGGGCCTCGAGATCCAAACCATCGAACTTTACGATAACGATGGAACACTAGTCGCTGAGTTGCCCGTGATGGAAGTGTTGGACATGGACGAGGACACGAGCGCCCCAATGTCGTCCATCAACGCCAACACAACCAAGTTGTTCATGGTGATGTTTCAAGGTCCCGCGCAGCCATGGGAACTCCTGAGCACCGATAACGAGCGCGGATACGGTCATTCTGGAACGGTGGTTATCCGCTTCAAGTCCAGCAACCATGCGGATTTCTTGCTGAAGAGCCCGCTGATCTACGTGTTGGATAACATCGCGACCTAATATCGAGGGCGCTCAGTTCTTCTGAGCCACGTGGCCGGATTTCGCTTTTGCGTGAAGCCAGTCGGCGTGGTTCGGGGCGCGTTTGGTCTGCGACCACTCCTCCAGCATCTCCCACTTCACCTCGTTGAGCTTTTTCAACATCCGATCTTCTTCGGGGTCCGGACAAGCCAGTTCGATGCGATGGCCGTTCGGATCGAAGAAGTAAATCGAATGAAATAAGGAGTGGTCGGTTACGCCAAGAACATCGATGCCACGTCCCTCAAGATGCCCCTTGAATTCAAGAAGGGTCGCACGGTCTTTGACCTTAAACGCGATATGCTGCACCCAAACAGGCGTGTTCGGATCGCGCCCCATCTCGGGTTGAGTCGGCAATTCAAAAAATGCCAGAACGTTTCCGTTCCCGGCATCCATAAACACATGCATGTAGGGGTCGTCCTCGCCGGTGGACGGAACGCGGTCTTCGGCGATGGCCAAGACAAAGTCCATTTTCAGGTTGTCCTTGTACCAGTTGACGGTCTCTTTCGCGTCTTTGCAGCGATACGCCACGTGATGGATTTGTTCGATTTTCATGGATTGCCTCGCCTGATCAAGTTCGCGGGTATTCTACAGGTTTTGAGCGGCGTGCCAATCTCGTCAATCGACTTGCTGCCCGCACTGGATGCGGCGTTAGGGCATCGTTCTCAAGGGTCCGCGGTGCGCAGCTGTAGGGGACGCTTGGACCCGAGGTTGCCTCGGCACGCGCATCAATGTAGGTTGGTCACTCAAATCTTAACGTTAAAAAAGCCATGAATCGACAACGATTAATACAGCTTGGGGCCTTGGTAGGACTCGTTCATCTAACGAGTTGTTCCCTGCTGGTCGATTTCACCCAATGTGAATCTGATGTTGATTGCCCTGCCACGGCATCGTGTATCTCGAGCATATGTGAGGAAGGCGGCAGGCAGAGCATTACAGACCACATCGTGGTCGATACGACATGGACTGCAGACAAGGTGTACGTGCTGGAGAACATCACCATGATTGTTCCGCCGGCAACGCTAACGATAGAGCCAGGCACGATCATTTTGGGAAGAAGCAACACCGGGCTCGTGTCGTTGGCTGGCGCCAGATTGGTGGCCGAAGGCACCCGGGAAAAACCGATCGTTTTTACGAGCGACAAACCCGTTGGGCAGCGCTTGGCTGGAGACTGGGCGGGCATCGCGATGGTCGGCTTGGCCAAAGTGAACCGACAACCGTTTAATTTGCGTATCACCACCGACGAATATGACACGGCCGTCGGCGGCAGTGATGATTCGTGGGATTGCGGCCGACTCAAGTATGTAAGGATTGAATTTGGCGGCTCCGAGGTCGATGGCCAGAAAGCGCTGAAAGGTCTTACCCTGGCTGGCTGCGGCTCTAAAACCAAAATTCAATACGTGCAAACTCACCTGAGCGACGACGACGGCGTCGGCGTTTTTGGAGGCACGGTGGACTTACGGTATATCGTGAGCACACGAGCCCGAGACGACGCTTTCGATTTTGATACCGGTTGGAGAGGCACGGCCCAGTTCTTGGCCATTCAACAAGACTTGTTGGGGGCTGAGGGGCTCGAAATCGAGAACCTCGGCGAAGACCCGCTTGCTCAACCGCTAACGATCGCACGAATCTACAACTTCACTTTGATTGGAGCCGACAAAGAGGGAGACCGGCAGACGGGCCTCTACTTCAAAAACGGAGGGCAAGGTTACCTGTCGCATGGGTTGGTCACTGGATACAAATCCTCTGCGCTCTACATCGAAGGTAAAGAGTCCTCGGAGCTTGCGGCCGCGTCATTGATCAACGTGCAAAACACGGTTTTTTACGATGTCGGCGCCTCGGGGACAGACTTTTTTGGCCTGGTGGACGAAGGGGATGAAACCTACATGGGATTTTCTGATTATTCGTTTTTTGAAGGCGCTGATTTCAACAACCTTTTCGGAAACGACCCAGGTCTTGTGAACCCCTATGACCTCGCGAACCCGGGGTGGATTCCTAATCCGAAATACACCACAGGTCGCGAGATCGATCCTCCACCGGAAGGGTTTGACCCGACCGCAGTTTATCGGGGAGCGTTTTCTCCGAGTGCGACTCCTTGGACTGAAGGTTGGACCTCCTACCCGCTGAATTAAGTTTGGCCTCAGAGTTTACTCATTGATGGCCTCAGGAGTGTCTATGAGACTCGTTGTCATTCTGTTTGTGTTTGGTCTGCTGACCGCTTGCTCCTCGCCCAACGAGTGTACGAGTCAATGTGCAGATGCGGTTTGCGGTGACGACGGCTGCGGCGGCTCTTGTGGCGCATGCACCGAGGGCCAAACCTGCGAGGGCGGTTTGTGCACCGCATTAGGCTGCGGAGACGGCGTCCTTGCCGATACCGAGACTTGTGACGACTCCACAGATCGGCCCTGCTCGCCGGCGTCGTATTGCGAATCAACCAATGCCTGCTTGAAAGCGGTGTACACCGGGTCCGTCACGACCTGCGATGCTAGTTGCGAGACGACCTTTACCGAAGCATGCATCAACGACGATGGCTGCTGCCCAAGCCTGTGCAATCCACAGACCGACTCGGACTGCAGGCCCGTGGGTTGCGGAAACGGCGTCTTGGATGATCGCGAAACGTGCGACCCACCCGAGATTCCTTGTCCAGAATCGTGTCCAAACGATGACCCATGCAAAACGATTGCGCTGACAGGAATTCCTGAGGCCTGCAACGCTGCATGCACGGTCATTCCGATCACCGCATGTTATCCAAATACCGATGGGTGTTGCCCCGCCGATTGTGCCACTGACGAGGACGCCGACTGCCTTGCTGCGGCCTGTGGCAACGCGATCGTTGATATAGGGGAGCAATGCGACAACGGTCTGGTTTGGCCGGCTCCCGGCGCGTGCACGCCTGATTGCGACGATAACCGCGCCTGCACAAACGAGAGCCTTGGGGGCTCATCGGACACGTGCAGCGTGGTGTGTTCTTTCATCGACGTTGGAGTCTGTGTTGCTGGCGATGGCTGCTGCCCTGCAGCGTGTGACTCGACGACGGATGCTGACTGCGACGCGGTCATTTGTGGCGACGGCGTCATAGACGGCCTCGAAAACTGCGACTCGATGATTCCCGCGGGTTACCCAGGCGCGTGCCCGATTAGCGTTGCGGATTGCGATGACTCTGACCCGTGCACCACCGACACATTAGTGGGCGTGGCGAATGATTGTTCGGCGCTGTGTGTGAACCAAGATCTTGCGTGTGGAGCAGGCGATTCTTGTTGTCCTGCGAGCTGCACAACCGCCAACGATGCCGAGTGTGCTGCGCTGTCTTTGTGCGACACGTACTGCACCAACGCGATGACTTATTGTGTTGGTGCTAACTTGATCTACGACACCATCGAGGCCTGTCAGACTGCATGCCAAACTATGCCAGTTGGGAAAGACGGGGATTTGACCGGACCCACCCTTCAATGCCGAATTCATCATCTGATGGAGGCCATGAATGACGCCGAAACGCATTGCAGGCACGCCGTCGAGTTCCCCACCGAAGCCTGTATCTAGTCCCCTTAAGTCCCGCAAACTGGCGACTTCCCAAGACCCAGACGTGGTGGTAATTTAATGCCTCATCACCCCCAGTCGGAAAAAAGTCGTGTTAAAAGGTTTAGTTGCGCTCATTTGTGCGCTGTGGATCGGTATCGTTGCGACGCCCGCTTTCGCGGAGTATCCCTCGCTGAGCAAAGCGGTGGCTGTTCAAAAAACGGGCGCAAATGACGTCGCTATCGTGGTGGCGGTTGAGGATTATATCTTCCTTCCACACGTCAAAGGCGCCACGTCGAACGGTAGCGACTGGGAGCGATTCTTTCAGGACAGCATGGGTGTCGGGACGGTTCATTTCCTGTCGAACTCTCAGGCGACCAAAGAGGAGCTCCAACGTTTCGCCATGCTCGCTGCTGCAAGCTCCAAACCCGGTGGAACGGTCTGGTTCGTGTTTATCGGCCACGGCGCCCCCTCCAAAAACGGCAGCGAAGGACTTCTGGTAGGTGCCGATGCCCAGACCACCCCAGAAAGCCTCTTCGCTCGTGGCATGCCGCAACAGGGAATCCTCGATATTCTGCAGACGGGGCGGCAGGCGCAGACTGTTCTGATTGTCGATGCTTGTTTTAGCGGCCGGTCAGGAAACGGCGATGCACTTGTCAAAGCTCAACCTGTGGTCCCTACGTCGATTACGCCCGCGCTGGCTGCGACGACGGTCGTGCTCACCGCGGCCCGAGCCGACGAGTTTGCTGGACCCCTTCCCGGCGACGATCGTCCAGCATTTAGCTATCTGCTGCTTGGCGCCATGCGAGGATGGGCAGTCGACTCCGGAGACGTCACCGCGCAAAAGGCGCAACGCTTTGTCGAGCGAGCCTTGCGGGGCATCCCAGGGCGCATGAATCAGACCCCTTCAGTGTTCGGAAATGGGGACACTGTTCTGACGCGAAGCGTGTCCGAACGCGACCCGGGACTGTCCAAGATGCTGCGTGAAATGGCGCGGGAACCTCAGACCTCTTTCATCAAACCATCTGACGTCAAAATCACTGTTTCCGAAGGCTCACAAAATGGAGTTCCTTCGCTACCGTCGGGCCTTAACCCGAAAGGAGCGATCAATTTCAGCGTGGATGCCGACGTTCTTATTGCACGGGATGAAGCGCTTGCAATCGATGCCAATGGCGCGTCCGATGCTGACGCTGCGGCGCTGGCATGGACGAAAGTTGCGAATATGGAGAAGAATAATCCTTTCAAAGAGGAAGCCGCAGAAAGAGCGCGCCAGTGGGCGGACTACGCACAGAAACAACGAGACCTTGCGTCACAAAAAGGTTCCGACTTCACCCGAATCGCAAAGGTTTTGCCGCTGAGGAGCGTCTCGGACCAGAATAAGGTCGAACTCCTTAAAAACTTTGGTGAAATCTACGGCGCGACTGACGTCGTCGAATTGATTCGCCTCGTCGACCCGCCAGAACTCCGCCTAGCGATGTGTGAGGGATTCATCGGGCAAGGCCAAGGCACACGACCAGTCAATGTCAGAATGCCCGTGGACCGAGACAACAACCCGTTTTCCGGAAATATCGAGGTCGCGGGGCAGATCCTCGGCAAAGCTCCAGGCGAGATCCTTTTGCCAAGTTGCGCGGACAAGATCGGCATCAAAATCACCGAAACAGATTCTAAGAAAGTGTGGACCGGAATCGTGGACGGCTTGGGCGGAAACGACCCGACAATTGTTGAACCTTTTTTCGATGACCTCGTGCCGTACTCGATTTGGCACGATTATATCTGGGCAGACGCGTCCGGCGGTCCCTTGCTGGGCGTCATGTTCTCGCAGATGAATTTCCCGTCGGAATTTGCTACCGCGACCAGGCAGACGGTACGCGGCAACGTCGAACTCGGGCTGGGCGGCTTTTCAAGTCACGTTTCGATTTGGTTTGAGCCCTCGATGGTCTTGGCAGATTCCGACAACGAATCGTCCATTGGTCTGGCAGGAGGAGCACAACTCGGCCGTTTTAAGGCCGGACGGTTCAGTTTGTCGCCGATCCGTGTGGGCTACCAAAAATTCAGCGAGTCAAACCTTGATGACCTGAAGGGTTTCATGGGCGAATCCGCCCTGCGATTCCATCTTGGCGGTGGGGTCCAACTGCGCGGAGACGCCAATATCTTGAGAGGTCAAAAGACCATCAATAACAAAGACTGGACTGGCTACATCTGGTCGGTCGGCGGAGGCCTAGAATATGGTCATCCGGTCATTGCAAACGCGGTCGGTGGCTTGTTGGCGACGTCCAATGGGGGTCATAGCGGAGACGAATGGTATGAGTGGAGCGATGGGTCTGTGACCATCGGTTATCAACTTCAGAGCGGGTTTATGGCGAACCAGCCGATGTGGGGAACCTTTGTGTTGGCCGCCAAAGGCACCGAGTACGACGACGGTTTTTATTTGAGTCTTGAAGGCGCTTCGCCGGACGCCGGCGGACTTGGCACGACGAACATCATGTTGCGGGTGGGTATGGCGTCGATGGGCGACGATGAAGACTTGGTGATGCAATACGGATTCGCGGCGGGTTACAACAACTTCATCGAAGGCGGCGACTATTATATGGTCGGCGTCGAGTTCCAGGCTGGGCTGCAGGTCTTCGACCAAGTCTCGATTAACGCTTACGCGGCGCTCAACCTCATGAGCTTGTTTCCCGACGACGAACTTTTCGACAATAACGGGCAGCCCCTACCGATCGAAAACTCGAAGATGAGCCCTATTTCCGCATATGTCCGATGGGTCACGCCATGGCAGCTCTACCTGAACGGTGGTGTCCGAGTGAGCATCGCTGATTACGACACGGCACAGACGTTTGGTGGGTTCGGAGAAGTCGGCTACCTGTGGAGCCTCGAATAGGTCTACTTCGCCGACTCCACAGTGGCTTTGAGCTTCGCTAGGCCTTTTTCGTAATCTGGGCCAAGCATCGAATCCATGGCGAGCCCCATCCAGCGGCCGATGGGGTTATTGCCCATATCGGCATCAAGGCCCCAGACGACCTTCGTACCCGCACCCTGCGGCGTCAGATTCAAGGTTGCAACAGCGGGCCCCTGCCCTTCGAAGTCCAAGTCAGTCTTCACGAGCTCAAAAGGTCGGATTTCGCTGATCGTCTGAGTTCCCTTGCCCGTGATTTCGCTGGACCACTTCATCGACGAGCCCACTTCGCCCATGGTTCCTGTATAGGTATTTTCGGTATTGGGGTCCATTTCTGCCCACGGTGACCAGACCTGTGCCTTCTTTAAATCGCTCAGGTATGGGAAAATCTCCTGGGGTGTCGCGTCGATGATAATTTCGCGCTCAACATGCACCTCTCGCGGCTGCAGATAAGCCAAGCCAACCACAGATATCAAAAAAACAACCACTCCAATTCCGATTTTCTTCGCCATTTTTTCCTCTTTTTATTTATACACATAGAGTGTTTTGTATGAGGTTCCACACTGTGTCAAATTCGACACACCAAAAGGCTCGAATTCCGAGGCACCGCATGAAGCTCAATTGGAATGATTACCAAGAAGTTGCTGCTACCTGGCCAAAGACCGGCGAGGTCATTCTTGCTAGTTTTGATGAAAACGAAATCGTTGTTTATCAAGCTTATAAGCCATCGATCGCTCGCTTCGCGGTTGAAAATCAAAAATTTGGTGGTGAATTTAGTTTTTCGCGGATGACTTGGATCAAGCCGAACTTCCTTTGGATGATGTATCGATCGGGTTGGGCACAGAAGCCAGATCAGGAGCGAGTCTTGGCCATCAGCCTGAGCCTTCAGGGGTTCAAAGAAATTCTGGCAAAAGCCGAATATTCTTCGTATCACCCCGAATTTTACGACTCTGAGGACGAATGGCGACGCGCACTAAATGGTGATGTGCGCCTTCAGTGGGACCCCGATCACGACCCCGTCGGAAAGGCCCTAGAACGCCGAGCCATGCAGCTCGGGATCCGCGGGGACACGCTTCGGCAGATGAACGAAACGTGGATCTGGGGAATCGAAGACATCACCGACGTGGTCGCCAAAAATCGTGACCGCCTGCCAGGCCTTTTCGGAATTCAAGTCCCGTACGAACGGGTTTTTGTCCCCGGATAAAGCGATTGAACGTGGATTAAGGAGTTATCGGCTAAACCGATTGGGTTGCATCAAGCTTACCCGGCAAGAAGTCGTAGGTCGCCTCGCGGCCGCCGCCTTGTTTGGCGGTCAGCTCTTGCCAGACTGCACCCACGAGATGCTCGTCCACCGACCGATCAACGGCGGATTGGAACTTCTCCAGTGCGTCTGCGGCCGAATCTGCCTCCATCTGAACAAAGACCAGATGTCCGCTTTCTGCCGCACTCAAGGCAGTCCCCCACAAAGTCGACCGATGGCGCTGCGCAAAGGTGGACGAGATAAACAGCACATCCAAATCCGAAGCAAAAATCGCTGAAAAAGCGTCTCTGTAGCTCCGTTCATCGTCCAGATTCACCTCGACCTGATTTACGCCACGCAGATAGCTCCCGACCTCGTCCTCGATGGTGAAAATGACTTTGTGTTGTTCAGCGGCGAGTGCATTCAAACAAACGTAAGCCGTGGTGGTTTTACCTGAGCCCGATCGTCCGCTAATCAACACCAGACCGTGGGGTTTCCCAGTCCAACGCTTCAGCATGGCGGCTTCCTTGGGTTTTGGGGCGATTCGATCGAAATCGATCGAAACACGGTTTTCCTTAATAAGGCGAAGCGTTATCCGCGGCCCCGTCAACGTCTCGATCCGCTGATATTTTACGTGCACTCGCTCGACTTCTTCGTCCTTACTGCGGGTCATCAACACTCGCCGACGATTTGGATCTCCAAGGCTGGGGCTTGTTGTCGACCATACGTCGTCCAACGCGTCAAACGCCGCGTTGGGAAGCTGAATCAGTGGCTCCAGCCCTTTCTCCGTGCGGTACAAGATCTCGTGCCCATCGCCCAACGACGTCAGATGAATCGCCTGAGCTCCGTGATCCACGGCGTCCCAAACTAAGCTCTCTAAGATCATCGAAGGTGTTTTTGTGACGTCGCTTTCCATGTTTCCTCCTCGTGCACACAGAACCTCTGTGAGCTGGATTAATGCGCCCTCGGCCTGCCCATTGGGCTCGTGAAGCACAGCCTCAAGCTCGCTTCTTAAAAAACGCCACTGGCGTCCAATCTTGTGGCCTGGAACGCGGCCCTCGCGCAGCCACCGGTACAGGGTGCTGCGTGGGGCGCTCAGGACCTCCATCGCTTCTTCAAATGTGATGTAGTCATTCATGAGCATCATTGAACACTAACGAACAGCTACGAGCAAGATAAAAATATCGCGTGGAACTCAACCGCCTGCTAAACTGCACGAGACTTTGATCGGGAAATTGATGACAAGATGGCTCGTAGTAACTGCTCTATTTGTCGTGGCCTGCGGGGCTGACGACGCCAAACAGCCGACACAACAACCCGACGCCGGGGCGCTTTTAGACGCCGCGAGCGAGGATCTTGGCCTGCCGGATATCGGAAGCGATTCAGGATTCGACGACAGTGGAAACGCCCCCTCAAACGCAAATTGGGTATCCGTGAAGCTGCTCGATGGAACAGAAGTAGAGGGCGAAATTATCGCGACCTACGAGCTGATTCGGTGGTGGCAAGGCGGCGAAGGGCTGCTCTACGCGATCTTCGATCCACACAAATTCGCAGACTATCCCAATGATTTAAGCCTCAGGTTCGTCCCCTCCACAGAGGTCGTATCGATCGATTTGACCACCCCTATACCCGTCCCGATGACCTATCGTGAGTTTCTGCGAAATCGCGATATCTTCATTCAACGCCCGCCATTCGATGACACGTCGTTTGTCCTGACGGGGAATGATTCCTACCACCTCGAAGAAGACGGATTCGGCGACTACGCTTGGGACTTCGAGATCACCGATGCTGCCGGAAAAAGATTCACGGGCGATGGGAAAAACAACGTCGACTATTTTGTGTGGAATGAACCGGTCCTTTCTGGAGTCACCGGCGAGGTCATCGACGTTGTTTCCACTTCGGTCGACAACACTCCTGGCGAACACCCGCCGACCTCTGAAGCGGTGAACAACTGGGTGGGAATCGCGCTTGGAGGCTCATTTTACGTCTATTACCTTCATTTTCAGGAAGACGGCATCGACCCATCGGTGCGAGTCGGAAGCTGGGTCCAAACCGGTGACGTTTTGGGTGTTGCGGGCAACTCCGGCGTCACGCTGGAACCGCATATTCACGTCGTTTTACTGTGGTACGACGTCGCCGCGGGTCGCTCCTATAGCGTGCCGATAAGCTTTGAAACGGTCGATGTCTCCCGCACACCTATTGGGCCATTTGAACCCAAAGCCGAGTGGAAGCCGACGACCGGAGAATGGCTGCGCGACACCCTCTGAGTTATTCGGGGATCACAGGGCAACGTCCTGATGGTACGACACCGACATATTCAAAACTGACTTCTTCTATGGTTTCGTCCCCGTTACCGTCAACGATCGTCGAACGCACGCTGCAGGTGCCTGCCTGAAGCAGGTAAACAGCGCGTTCCAGCAGTTCCGTGTCGTTCACAAAGGGCATCACGGATCCGTTCAAAATCCCCCCAATTTGACAAAAATCCGGGGTCATTGATTCGACTTTGACCTCGAAACACGGTGGCAGATCACTTTCTGAAGGCGCGACTGATATGACAAGAAGCGGCGCATTAAAAACTGCGTAACGGATGTCTCGTCCTCTGTTAATCTGCCAATACTGGTCGCCCCGGATATGTGTGTGGAACTTGAGCCCAGCGCTCGGGTCACAGGCTGAAGGGTCGCCAATGGGATCCAAATCCTCGGAAGGGTCGGCCGTCTGCGTGGGTTCGTTTGGCTCAGTGTTCGCCGACTCCGTCATTTCCCAAGTTTTGTCACCAGCGCCTTCGGGCAACGGGTCCTTATCGGCCACGCCACAGGCTCCGATGAATAATAAAAGGGTCCACTTTAAATCTGATCTTACCATTGTTTTTCTCGCAAAATTAGGACTGTTCAATCACTGAAAACGAGTATGATTGGCGCGTGACTGTTTCCCCACTTAAACTCACTGCGATTCGCTTAAATCGCGAAATCCTGCATGGAACCTAGGTCTGATGCTCCCGAAGAATCCAAATTTTTTTGGCCGTGAACTCGAAGTCCAGAAAATCATCGCGACTACCCGCACGTTTCGGCTCATTACGCTCTACGGGTTGCCAGGTTCGGGAAAAACCACCATTGCTCTCGAGGTGCTCCGGCGATTGCAGGGAGCGCAGATCATCTGGTGTACGGAAGACACCGCTTCAGACGAACTCGAAAAAAACGCCTCTCAGAAATGGCTCGTACTCGACTCGGTGGACTCCCTGTCGCCGACTGCGATGAAGACGCTCAGCGGGCTCGTCGCGACTCGGACCGCCGGTTGGATCGCAACGTCTAGGCGGCGTCTTAACCTACCCAACGAAGCGGGAATCCCGATCGGACACCTGCCCTTCAAGGGATTGGAGTCCACTGCAGCAATCTTATTGCGTCATTTTTTGAGCGCGCGCGCAATCCACTTGGCGCCCTTGGATTTGGCTCGTATCGCCGAGCTCAGCGAAGGCCAAGTCGCAGGCCTTGTGGCCGCGACCGACCAAATCGAATTATTAGGATCCGAGCGATTTCTATCCGCCGAAATGGATTTCTTTCGTACCAGATTAGTCGACCTCCACATCGAGCACCTTAAAAGTGCTTCCACGCCGGAAATCCAATCCCTGTGCGATCTTTCCGTCCTTTCTTCTCATTTTGATTCGTCCACATTTGAGGCACTGACGCAAAATAGTACCGATGTTTTAAAAAATTTAATCGAACAAAACCTTGTCGAAAAAATTAACCCATACGTGGGTCGATTCTGGGTGCCCCCGTTGCTCGGAATCGCCTCGAGGCGACTTGGTTTGCCTGACGAAGATAGACTCGAACGCCATGCCAAATGGGCGCTAAAATCCGGCGGGCGCGAAGAACTCCTGTCAGTCGCCCGAAATGCTATGGCAGGAGCGGTTAAAGATCTCGGCCTTGGAGTTTCGGCAGTAGCGCAGCTCTGTCTTGGCCCCGCGCCGCCAACCGAGGCTCTAGAATGGGCCATCCACACCGCGCGAACGACGGCCCACGAAGACCTCGCTGAGCTCCTGGTGCACGGTGCAAAGGCTGCGCTAAGACGTTCAGAAATCACGGCGGCTCAACTTCTGGCCGACGAAGCCGAAGTGATTCTTGGTGACTCAAAAACCGCAAACCTCCAGCAACTTAGAGCGTCAATCACACGAATCATCTCGCCGGGACTTGCCGTAGAGGAATACGAAAGGTCACTCGAGCTACCCGGCGGACAATCGCCCCTAATCCTGTTGAATCATGCCACCGCCCTATGGGAGTCCGGCGAGCACCAGCGCGCGCAAATCGCGACAGAACGTGCCCTAGCGAGGGCGCAGCAGGATCAAGATGTGCACCTTGAAGGCTTGATCTTGTCGTCCCTTGGCGTGATGAACCATAACGCCGGACGTTTTGACGAAGCTCGCGATTTGCATTCACGGGCGATGACTTGCCACGAAGTTGCCTCGAACTCTCGATTCATTGCCATAGCGAAGTTTGACATCGCCTCCATCGACCACGAACAGGGCGCGTTGGAGGCCGCCTTGGGTGGCTACACCGATGCGATTTTCGACCTCGAGACAGTTCATGACCTTCGCATGAGCCACCTGGCGCGGGCCGCCCTCGCTGGGGTCGAAGCCCAACTTGGAATTCCGGCGACCCAAAGTTTGGCGTCTTTAAGGTGCTATTTTGAAGACGTCGGCGATGCCACGTTCGCCGAGGCTTGTGAGCTCTACGAGCAGATAGACAGGATCTGCCGCGGCGTGAGCGTGGCCGAACACAGACCTTCAAACTTTTCTGAGGTGGGCCCATACGAGCATAAATGCGATGAGCTTCAAATCCCGTCACGAATCCTGGGGCGTCTTGCACTCGCCATCGGTAGCGAAACCGCGCTGATTGTAGACACCACAAGGCGCAAATTTCGACTGAGCGGTGAAACGATGGATCTGGAGTCTCGCGAAGCGTATCGAAACATCTTCCAATTGCTGATCCATCATCGCCTTGTCGGGCGACCCTATGCGGAAATCGGCGAAATCTTAAGCGCTGGGTGGCCCGAAGAGATCATCGAAGCAGAGGCTGCCAAGAATCGCTTGCACGTCTCGCTCAGCGCCCTCCGCAAGCTTGGACTTCGATCGGTTTTGGTCAAAGTCGGCGCGGGATATGGTCTCGACAGGTCGGTCCCGGTGATTCAGGTTTCATAGATCACACCAGTTTTTCGCGAAAACATGTCGATTCGGTCGAGGAATTCGCACGCAAGTGTTGACCTTTTGGAGGGTCGCGTTCTATCAAAGCAGCCGCGCACGAAGCCTGATTTTCGTGCAAAACGGTAGGAGTAACATGAGGAAGCCAACCCGTTTGGTTCCGTTGATCGAGTACGGTGTTATCGACAAAGTTGTCCGCTCTCTTTTGAGCGGCAAAGAAGCTCAGGTAT
>JBBKVQ010000101.1:0-10966 GCA_037968515.1 Bradymonadaceae bacterium | reverse complement strand
CAATTTCTGTGATTCTGCGCTTGGTGCGCAGGCCCTATGGCCTGCATACGATTCCTGAGTTTATTCAAACACATGCGAGCCACAAGGAGGCTGTCTATCTGACTCGACACGAGAAATGTACAATTTCTGTGATTCTGCGCTTGGTGCGCAGGCCCTATGGCCTGCATGCGATTCCTGAGGTTATTCAAACACATGCGAACCCATAAGACTCGCGGACCAATCACAACATCAGCCTCGTCATCGACCTCTTATGCGGCAGCCTCCATATGGCTCGCGGACCAATCGCATGCGAGCCATAACGCTCGCAGACCATCGCAAAACCAACCTCGTCATCGATCCCTATGCGACAGCCTCCTCCAGCCGCGCCCGCGATTCTGCGACCCCGTGCGTTCTCACGATTCATGTTCCGCGTCGTCCTCGTCTTTTTTATGAAGGCGTTTATGGGCGACTTTCTCGAACCCTTCGAAACAAAGAAAAGACCCGCCAAGCATCAGAAGAGGAACGATCAACCAATTCGCGAATACGCTGATGGCAAGGGCCGCAGGCACCAGAATCGCCTAGTTGATTGCCGACCCCTTCGCCACCGCCCAAACCACCGGTAACTCTCGGTCGGCATTAACGCCTGTGACCTGCTCGGCATTCAACGCGAGGTCATCACCCAACACCCCTGCCGTTTTTTGCGCCGCGACCTTCGTCTTCACCGACACGTCATCGAGAAGCGTGGCGCAGCCATGGGTCACCTTCAAGTCTCGGGGGTCTGTTCCATAAAACAGAATGCGGAGTGGTCCTAGTAGCTACGCTTTCTATGCGGTGCTGCCTAAGCAGAACGACCCGGGCTTGCCTTCGACGGCCTCCACCGGGCGCATAAGCAATAAATATCAACATCTTGCCGACTTTTACCTAAACTACTCGCCAACCCGTGCCGATGACCCAGCGAACCCCGTAAGGAGCACCCATGAGCCAGACCATGTTTCGCGCGCAAACGACTGCAAACGACGTCGATATCGCCCTCAACGAATTGATCACGCCGGCGTTTGAGACGGCTGCCTTGAACTTGGTTTTCGTCACCTCCCCATTTGACCTCAAGTATGTTGCGAAGGAGCTCAAGGAACGCACCACCGGAATGGTCATCGGGTGCACCACTTCGGGCCATATTGCCGCCACCGGATTCGAAAAAAGCGGCGCGGCGGCTCTGTCTTTCGACGCCAAAACGACCAAATCTTGGACTTGGTCGATCGAAAATATTCGCAGCCCGCTGCCTTTCATCGAAAAAATCCGCGCCGATGTCGTCGAGATTCTAAAGGAGCATCCCATCGCATCGACCTTTGGGATTCTGCTCGTCGACGGTTTGTGCGGACGCGAAGAACAGCTGACGGCGTCTCTCTTCGGCGCGCTGCCCCCCGTCCCAATCGTGGGCGGTTCCGCTGGCGACCACCTTGTCTTCGAGGCGACACACGTGATTCATGATGGTGATTTCCGTCCAAGAATCGCCACTTTCACACTGGTGTCGACCGAGATCCCATTTTCAATCATTTCGATGAAACACCATCACCCGACTGCCACGCGTCTTATGGTGACCAAGGCCGATACCGATGCCAGACAAGTCGTTGAATTCAATGGCATGCCAGCAGCTGAGGCCTACGCCGAAGCCATTGGTGTCGATGTCGAAAACCTCGGACCGGTGTCCTTTTCGAAACACCCGTTGATGTTGAAGGTCGGTGACAAGCACTACATCCGGTCACCCAAAAATGTGGAACCAAATTTGGCGATGAATTTCGCTTGCGCGCTCGAGGAAGGACTTGTCCTACGAGTTGGAGAGTCTCAGGCGATGATCGAGACCCTTCGGGAGGGAGTTTCCCAAGCACATGAACGCGTACGAGGCGCGCAGGCCATTTTGGCATTCGACTGCATTTTTCGCCGACTTGAATTTGAACAAGAGGGGGTCGACGACCAGGCCGGTGAGATATTGGGCAAAGGCAACGCCATCGGCTTCAGCACTTACGGGGAACAACTCGACGCACTCCACGTCAACCAAACCCTGGTGGGTATAGCGTTTGGTTCAGCTCCTAGCTGACACCGTTGATTCCGTCCTGTTCCTGACCCATGCACGCACGCATGAGCGGTACAACTGATGATTAGAGTGCAACATGACTTACGCCATGACGAGCCGCTCAATCACTCATGACTCTGAATCGCAAAACCTTCACATCGGAAGAGCATTTTGGACACCAAAAACACCAGTGAGCTTAGAAGCGGAAGCGGAAGCCACTGCTAGGGCAAGCGAAATATTTTTCGGTTGGCGTCCAAGTGCTTCTGGGCAGGCCGATTTCGCTACGAGGTCGGAACCTGCAATCAAGCTCGCGTTTTTCGCCGGCCCCTATCGCTCAGAGGATTTGCTGAACTTCTCCGACGAGCTGTATTAAGGGACGCCCGCAGATGAGCATCACCTGACGAAGGTTGGGAGTGGGTTTATTGATGATATTATGTTTCCGTTCGGAAATAATCACATTACACCAACGGACCAACTCATGATTCGACTTCTATTGTTAGTGATTCTCTTAAGTGCCTGCGAAGGTTCCACTTCGACCGACGTAAGTGACGCTCAGGACAGTCAAAATACCGATATCGTGAGTGACGCGGCTCTGCCAGGTTCTGATATGCCCGATTTCGGCATACTCGAAGAGGCGGACGCCCGTCCCGACCAGGCTCCAAGCGCCCAAAGTCCGATTTGGCGAGCCGAGATGATACCCTGGCAGTGGAAGGAAATCTCTGGAACAAGCCTCTCGGCGCTGCAGCCGGACCCGCTCATCTCGGGCCAACCTGATGCCAACGGCATCGGTGTCCGAGGCGGCCTCTACGGAAGAATTGACGCCTGGAACGGGCTCGCCGCTGACACCACGACCAGCGTGGTTTATTCGGCAGCCAATGGCGGACACGCGGACTATGCAGGAAACGAGGTCTACGGCATCGACCTCTCGCTTGATCAGCCAGAATGGACGATCTTGCGCCAGCCCACGGCCGCTGAATTCATCGAAGCCGGCAATTACAACGATGCCAAATACTCCGACTATTACCTCGATGGCCGCCCTGGCTCGACGCACAGCTATTACGCCATGCACTTCATTTCAGCCCGCGGCGCGATTTTCCGGTTCGGCGCAGGTTCGCTTTACGGAACAGGAAACGAGGGAAACCTCAAGACCGAGGCGTTTGTTTTAGCTGATAACGACTGGGTTCCAGCGGGCTCCTACCCCGAAATTATCGAGGGTCAACGAGGCGGCGCGATCTCGCAGACGGTCTGCAAAGACCCACTAACCGAGGACATCTACATCGGGGCGCGAGACGGAGTAAGGAGGTTTTCGCAAGAATCGGGCACCTTCACAAAGCTGACGGGTTGGATTCAAGCGCAGGACTCGGTCAAGGGAGCGCCGTGCATCGTGGACCGCAAACGCAACCGAGTCGTCTTCTTTCAAGACGCGTATAAACCACCTAATAACGGACTGGTTTTGGACCTTTCGACCAACGCGCTCTCCGAGATTTTGTTCACAGGAGAAGCCGTCAACGAGGTCGTATCGTGGCGAGAGAGTTTTGGGTTTTATAATGACGCCTTGAACGCCTTTGTTCTGAAACCTAGTCAAACCGACAAAATCATCCAAATCGACCCCATTACTTTTGAAGCAACCTTCGTCGGCACCACGGGCGGTGAGGAATTGCCCGATGCGGTAAATGGAGTCCAAACCAGATTCCAATATCTGCCGCTTTTGAACGGATACGCATATTATCCCCGACACGATGATATGATGTGGTTTCTCGCCGCCCCCTAGTCACTGTTCGCACCTTGGTCACAGTTTGGAGAGCATACCTAGGCCTACACGGACGTTTTCGCGACGTGCCCATTCACGCACCTCATCGGCGTCTTGTGCCTGATTCATGAGTTTATCGAGGCGTCCCGCGATGATATCACCGACGTGTTCAAGACCTAGGGGTTGGGCGGCCAAGGCCCAATTCGCACGACGTTTCTTCGCGACCATTGCCCCCAGACAAGCCTTCCGCTTAACAGGCGCTAAGCCGCTTGCTTCGAAGGGCAGCGCCACATATGATGGTCTGACCATTAAATCATCTTGGAGTCGGCATGAAGCTCATCGGACTGGCAGCAGTCATCGCACTCATCTCGTCCGCGGCCTGCGGAGACACAAATACGCCTACCGTGAACGCCAATAACACGGTTATCACCAGCGACGCAGGCAATAACGGCTCGGATAGTGGCGCAACCAACAACGCCACGAACAACACCACGAGCGACGCCGGCCAAGATGCCGAGACCGACACCGCGACAGCCTGCACGGACTGTCTGTACGCACCCGACCAGACCTACATGGTCGGCGCTCCTGCCACGTTCGACACGCTTTCCTACAACGACGTGTTGGGGCAAGAACGTCGCTTGGCCATCGCCATCTATCGGCCGACGGGCATCACCGAAAGCGCTCCTTTGATCGTGCTTTCGCACGGGGGCGCCATTGGCAAAACCGACCCCTTAAAGAGCATGGATAAATGGGGACCCACTTTTGCTTCTGCGGGATACATCGCGGTCGCCATCGCGCATCCGGGTCGAAATGCAACGTCCTATAACGCCCTTTGCACCGAAATCGGATTCACGTCGACCGCTGTGATGTGTTCGATAAAAATCGACTGGGACCGCCCATTCGATGTGGCTGTCGTGCTTGATTGGCTCGAGGCACGAACTGCCGTTGGCCAACCCCTAGAAGGCCGCATCGATTGGACAAAGGTCGGGCACGCCGGACATTCGGCGGGTGGCGGTGCCGGCGAAATGCTCGCAGGAGTTTCCCGTAATTTTATCTGTGCACAGTCATTTGGGAGCAATCAGGGTACGGTTGTTCCATGCGACACCGCGGACCTTGTCTCTATGCGAGAAGACCGCATAAAAGCGGTGCTGGCGTTGTCGCCGCAAGGCCCTGGACAGTCGGGATTCATGACCGAAGGCTACGCCAACGTAGCGATTCCGCTTCTTATGGCAACTGGAGCCAACGACGGCAATCCAGGCGAACCCGCCAATCGCAAGGGCGTCTACGACGCACTTGCCGCCAGCGCTTCTGGGTACGATTTCGGAAGAATTTACCTAGACGACCCAGGCGCAAAACACACACTTTTTGAGGCCGAAACTGACGCATGCGTGAACGGTACGACGTTGGCGCACTGCAAGGAAATGCGCGACTGGCTTCTTTCCGCCGGTGTGGCTTGGTTTGACGCTCATCTGCTCGGCAGCGCCCGCGCCACAGAATGGCTGCAATCAGGCAATTTCCAGCGGGCCAGCGGCGACATCGGGACGCTCGAGTTGAAGTGAAGACGGACGTCCGCCGGAATTCCACGACTGGATCTTTTCGTTTATTCTGCAAAGGCTTGACGAAAAATACGCGACGGAAAACGCGTACTAGTGCCCTTAACTGGCGATTTCCAGCGGGCCATGGGCCACACCGGCTCGCGTAAAATGAACCAAGCTGCCCCGGGCTTCATTTGCGGGAGTTTGCGCAGCTAGAGTTTCAAGACGTGGGTATGGCCGTACCAGCTCAATACAATCAACGCCGCAGCTGAAATCAGCCCTAAAACCGCCGCTATCCACCACGTCGACCGCCAACGAATGGCCAGAAAAAGTGCGATCAAAGACGCCGCTGCCCCGATGCCTCCCACAAAAAATCCTGAGAAAACCAGCGGCACACTCGCCAAAAACCAGACACAGCCCGGATTGCCCTCATTCATCGCGGGATTCTCGGCGGTCTTCCAAAGAAACGCCGCCTCGATGACTGACATCACCCATGACGCAGCAATCGTCGCGCCCGAGAGTATCCACACAACGATGATCGGCGGACGCGGCTCGGCAACCTTATGAATCTCTTTTTCGGGCTGAAGTTCCGACATGGTTTTCCTGGCTGAGCGATGGCAGTGTATCTGCACAAGATTAAAGCACTTAAGCTCCAACCGTTCACCCCGCAATTGCATGATTCTTCAATACTCGTTGCTGTCACCGTTCAGCGTGAAATCGCGCCTGCTTTGCAAGGCGTTCGGAGTTCAGCCTCGACTGACTCCGCAAGATGGTGGACTTTGGACCGCGGCAGGGATTCAGGCGAAGATGGAGCTTGCAGCGCGCGGCAAAGGACGGTGCCTGCATCGCTCGCCCTCCCCGCTCGGCGAGACGCCCTTGGTTCCGTGGCTTTTTCCCGACGGCGGAGGATATTTGTGCGACAGCACGGAAATCGGGCTCTACCTAGAGCGAACCGCAAAAGTCGAGGGACGGCTCACACCCAAGGACCCGGCGTGCGCCTTCGCAGTGCGCCTGATCGAAGAAGCTGTGGACGAGGTCGGCCTTTACGCACTTCACCACATGCGCTGGGTGGCCTCAGGACGCACCACAAAGGCCATGGACGTCCTTCAAGACGAAGTCGCAGGTAGCCTTGGTCGAACAGCGGCCCGGCTCTTTACGGGGCGTTTTGGGCCGCGACAGGTTCGGCGTTTGGCGTACTTGTTCAGCGTCGCCCCCGAAACCAACCAATTTGACGACATGGCGCCTGCGGTTCGGCCTCCGGCGCGTGACGGATTTCCACCGACTCACCAGCTTTTAGAAGAGATCTGGGATGGCATGGTCGACGCGGTCGAGGCGGCCCTGGCCGATGGTCGCCCGTATTTGTTCGGCGACGGCTTGACGCTGGCCGACGCCGCGCTGATTGGAAATTTGGGGAGCACATTATTGGTCGACTCAAAAGCGGCGTCGCGACTCGAAAAACGCGCGCCGCTGACGACCAAATGGCTTCGCAGAAGCCTGGACGGCCCATTGGTACTTTCCGAAAATCACAGACTAGATGAGGCCCATAAACCCCTATTACGATGGGCCTCGGAGGCGTTTCTGCCGTTGATGCAACAAAATGCCCAAGCCTACGTGCTATGCCCCATAGAACACGGCGGCCCGCGGAACGAAATTGCCTTCGAACGAGGGCTCAATCTTTTTGAGGGCAAGCTTCTTGGCCATTCCTACCGCACAGTGGTGAAAGACTTTCAGTTTAAAGTTTATCGAGAACTTAGCGAAATGCATGCCGGCCTCACGGGGGCACAGCAGTCTTTTGTCGCCGACCTGTCTGATAAAACGATCGCGATGAGCTAATCGCCTCATTTTCGACACTTCACCATAGGTTGTCCTCGGCCTCATCGTCTTCCGGGACTTCATGGTCGAGAGACTTGTCTAAATCCTTGACTGGTCTAGCGACCTGCATTCTGACTGGTTTAGTGGATGACACTAAAGCTGCGATCGACGCCAGTTTACGAATCGAAACCTCAAGTTCGTCCGGCTGCGTCCGAGCTCCAGACTCTTCAAAACTCAAGGTGTTCTGCCGAATCCGGAATGCATCCAAATTGGACAACTTTCGTAGGCCTTTGGCCACGCCTTCGCCCTGCGCCCATTCGCGCACCGCGTCTGCATCCTGAGCCTTAATCAAAAGTCTAGAATCTAGTTTCGGTAGACCAAGTTGCACATCTTGCGAACCAAAAAGCTTCGCTACTTTTGCGCCCACCCATTCGTCTTCGATCGACAAATCCTGAGGTAGATCCGCGATGTTGACTTTAAAAACGGTGACCTGCTGACGCGAGTTTTTTCCACCGCGAGCCTCGACGCACACATGGACTTGAAAGCCCTCAAGGCTCCCCACGATGCTCGGATTAAAGTAGTCATCAACGTATTCTAGACCCAGACTATCGGAGACTAAAATCCAATTCGCACGCTGCTTTTTTCTGGTCCAGATTGTCCAGGCAATCCAAGCTCCACCAATCACTATAATGAAGGCTATCAAGGCTGCGTTTTCCATCATTCTTCTCGGGTATTGGGTCGCCACCTCACCCTAGAACCAATCCGCGCGCGAGGGCACGCCGAAATCACCGCCGGTTATCATGATTGAATTCCTCGAACGGCTTGATACGGTGACAGGCTGAACCGTGAGGAATTTAAGCGATGATTTTTGCTGAGTAAAATCAATGAATAACACGAGTGTTGAGTCCTACCTCGCAGACGGCTGTGGTCGCTGCAAGCTATATCAGACGCCAGAATGCAAGGTGCACCTTTGGACAGATGGCCTGATAGAGTTACGGGAAATCTTGTTGGAGGCCGGCCTCGAGGAAGCCATGAAATGGGGCTCACCTTGTTACAGTCTGGACGGCCAAAACGTCGTTATGTTGACCTCTTTTCGTGAACACTTTGCGCTTGGTTTTTTCAAAGGTGCGGCCCTTCCAGACGCCGACGGCGAGCTTGAAAGCCCTGGCCCAAACTCGCGATACTTGCGCCGGTTGAGCTTCATATCATTTGAAGATTTGACGGAAAGGCGGCAGAGAGCCATCGATTTTATCCAGCAAGCAATTGAACTGCAACGGTTGGGCATCGAGGTCAACCCCGGCGAAACCGAGCCCATGCCCGTCGAATTGGAACAGCGGCTTGCCGCGGACGCCGACCTTCAAAAAGCGTATGACTCGCTTACACCAGGGCGCCAACGCAGCTTTATTCTTTACGTTTCAGGGGCAAAACAAAGCGCGACGCGCGAAAGTCGCGCTGAACGATGCGAGCCCAAAATCTATGCGGGTAAAGGTTACAACGAGCGTTGATTTACTTGGTGCTTTTTCAGGTCAAAACACAACATCGGCACCAACACCGGAATGACGACCTTCACACGAGTATTTCCCCTCCACGGTGCGGCCGAAAATCTTGATACCGGCGATCAAAACCACGAGCGACAAAAACAAGACGGCGAAATGCTGCCGCCCAGACTTGGCAAGGCACCCGCCGATCAGACTCACACCGAAGGCACCGGCTGCCACCAAGACACCGGAGATGTCCGAGCTGAAGCCCGCGGAACAGAACAACGCCAAAATGCCGCCAAAAAACCAGGTTCCAGTCATCTGAGTAACTATTTTTGGTGCGCCGACCATGGAAGTCCTTTTGTTGAGTTCCCATCTACCATTGAACAACACTATCAGGCCGCCGCACGCCGCATATGAATCGCAGATGAAACGTACGTGAAACAAGATCGAACAAGGCTTAGAGGACACCTTCTGGAAGCGTACCACCGAGCTGAGCCGCCACACGCCACGCCAAAGTCTCGACCTGTTCGTCGGTTGCAACATTCTCCGACGGCACTCGCCCATCCAAAATCAGCATCGCCAAACCATGCGGCCACGACCACGCGCTCACGGCGGTTAAAAGCGGGTCGCGCCCTGCCCCCACGGCGGCGCTCGCGGCATCGACCAAAAGGTCAAATGAACGGTGCTGGTTGTTTGGCAATACGCCTTCAGGAAGCTCCATCGATTCAGTGAACATCACCCGAAAATGCACGGGATGGCGGCGCGCAAACAGCACATAAGCAACGCCATAAGAATCGAGGCGTCGCTGGGCATCGGTGTGCGCGACCATCGCCGCCTCGCCAGCCTCGGCCAGCCAGTCGTAGCCTTGTAATGCTATCGCAACGAGGACGGAATTCTTGTCCGGGAAATGCCGATAGGGTGCGGCATGCGACACGCCCACCCTGCGCGCTGCTTCACGCAGGCTTAAACCCGCCACGCCTTTCTCGGCGATCAGTTCCACGGAGGCCTCAAGCAAGGCCTTCCGCAAGTCTCCATGATGATATTGGTCATTCATTCTATCAATATATCCCACGGTGTTGACACTGACAACATCAACGCCTAAGTTGACAGTGTCTACATAGGAGGCCTGAATGATTCACTCTCAGCGTTTGACCGTTTCTCCCGACAAATCTTTTGTTGTTTTTGTGATTGGTGCTCGCGTTAATAAGTGGTGGCTGGCCCTTTTTTTGTGGCCCTTTTTTCCATTAATGCCGCGCATGCTGGGCGAGTTGAGCACCAATCCAGACCTCGGACTATTGCATTCAGAAAATTGGTTTGGGCGTACGACTATTTCGGTTCAATACTGGCGATCGATCGAAGACCTTATGAGCTACGCACACAGCAAGGAACGTTCGCATGCGCCCGCGTGGAAGCAGTGGGCTGACAAAATAGGCATCTCAGGAGCGCTCGGAATTTGGCATGAAACCTATGTCATCGAGCCCGGCTCGTATGAAAGTGTGTACCATCATATGCCGTCGTTTGGTCTGGGCAAGGCGTTCCCTCTGGTCCCCGCGGAGGGGAAATTAAACTCAGCTCGTGGACGGCGAGCTGGGGGAAGGAAGGCCGCCGTGACTGGCGCGTAAAGTTCAGTTTACGGCGACAACTTGATTCTAAAATCCTTTAAAAGCCCCTGGTGTCCGCACGATTTACACTTCACGCCGAAATATTTCTTTTTAAATATAATCGTAAAAAAAATACCGAACGCCACAACCATCCAGAACACGATGGATGATGAACTTGGGGACAGTATCCGGACGATAATGGCTGCCATCAAGACGAGTATCTGTAGGCCCATCAGAACAAAAAACGAAAGACCGAACGTGTAGGATGCGCTGCTACAGCTCGGACACCGGGCGGGGCTATCGTTCGGACTGGCATCGTTATGCCAATCACCGCCGATGACATACAGAGCCCGTTTTTTATCGTTCTCCAAGACCACCAGGTGAATGTTGCCAGCCTCCGACGGAAGCACCACGTCGGAATCCGAGTCGTTTGAATTCCTTAATTCAAACCAGATACCCGCGGCCTCCAGCTGGGTTTTTGCGGTCTCACCAAACTCGGCTCTTGGGTAGGACCTGATGACTGCTTTGTTGCTCACGCTTTCCCTTCATGGTGTTTGGTTCGCGTGGCTCCAGCCGCGCCTGTGTTTGGTTCGCGTGGCTCCAGCCGCGCCTGTGTTTGGTTCGCGTGCATCCAGCCGCGCCTGTGTTTGGTTCGCGTGCCTCCAGCCGCGCCTGTGTTTGGTTCGCGTGCCTCCAGCCGCGCCTGTGTTTGGTTCGCGTGGCTCCTGGAGGCTGTC
>JBBKVQ010000100.1:0-20530 GCA_037968515.1 Bradymonadaceae bacterium | reverse complement strand
GCTTCCTGAATGTCAGGTGCTTTATGCGAAGCGATTGGGTTCGGTGGAACCGGTGATCGGAGCGATCAAATCGAATCAAGGCCTGACACGATTCACTCGGTTTGGAAAACGACGGGTGAAATTAGAATTATGCCTCCACGCCATTGCCCACAACGTTAAGCGGGCAGCCGCCCTGGTTCGTTTTTGGCTTATTCAGAGGCTGCTGGAGGCGATTATCGGAGTTTGGAGACAGTCCATCAGTTTCTGCCGAGGATTTCCTCAGAATGGCTCTCATTTAGCCTTCTAAAACCGTCAGGGTCGACAAAGTCGAGTGAAACCGACAGCCTCCATAGGGCTCGCGGACCAATCACAACATCAGCCTCGTCATCGACCCCTTATGCGACAGCCTCAATAAGGCTCGCGGACCAATCGCTCAGCTCACCGCTCACCGCTCACTGCTCACCGCTATAGCGAAGCATCTCGACGCGTTGTATGTTGACGCGCCGATTTCTGTCCGGAGCGTGTATGTGGGTTGTTCATAAGTTTGGTGGTACCAGCGTCGCGAGCGCGGAGCGTTACCGTAATGTGGGTCGAATCATCCTCGACGGAGCTGCCTCGGCAGACCGCCAGGCCGCGGTGGTTTCCGCGATGTCTGGCGTCACGAACGCGCTGATTTCTTTGGTTGAACTCGCCGGTCACCGCGACGCAGCTTATGCGGCCGAACTTCGAAAACTACGCGCTAAACATATTGAAACTGTCGGCGAGTTGATGACAGGCGCCAGGGCGGAGGCGCTAGTCGCAACGCTCGAGAAGGACTTCGACGATATCGAAGATCTCTTGCGCGCGATCTGGCTGTTGAAAACTGTCCCTCACCACGCGCTGGATCTGGTCTCAGGTTTTGGCGAAATCTGGTCGGCCCAGCTCTTATGCGGACACCTTCAGGAACTAGGACATTCCGCGACGTGGCTCGACGCCCGCGGAGTCCTGCATCTGCACCCAGGACCAGCCACATTGGTGAACTGGGAGGTCTCACAGGCCCACGCCGATAAATGGTTTGCTACAAATTCGGAGCCGATCGTCGTTGTGACCGGATTTGTGGCCACGGGCGCCGATGGCGTGAGCACCACTCTTGGTCGAAACGGCAGCGATTTTACGGGCTCAATCTTTGGTGCGTTGCTTGATGCGAGCCAGATCATCATCTGGACGGACGTCGACGGTGTGATGAGCGCTAATCCTCGGCTGGTCCCCGACGCCATCGTGCTCGACGGGCTCTCGTACAACGAGGCCATGGAGCTTGCCTATTTTGGCGCCAAAGTGATTCACCCAAGCACCATGGCACCCGCAGTCCGCCTGAATATACCGATTGTTATCAAAAATACTTTTGCGCCAGAACGACCTGGCACTGTGATCAGCGAAAAGACCTCCGGTTCCTTCACTGTGAAGGGCATAGCGACTGTCGACGATATGGCCCTGGTAAACGTTGAGGGAACCTCGATGATTGGGGTCCCGGGCATCGCCAGCCGTTTATTCAGCGCGCTGCGCGAGGCTGGCGTGAACGTCGTCATGATTTCTCAGGGCAGCTCGGAGCATTCGATTTGTTTCGTCGTTCCACAAAACCACGCACAGATTGCTCAGCACGCCGTCGAAGAGGCATTTTTTGCCGAACGCCATCACGGTCAAATCCAAACCATTGAGGTCCATGATAACTGCACGGTTCTGGCCGTCGTTGGCGACCGTATGGCGGGTGCCACAGGCGTGGCTGCCAAGTTTTTTGGCGCGCTCGGAAATGCGGGCATCAATATTCGTGCTGTGGCTCAGGGCTCGTCCGAGAGAAATATTTCGATCGTCATCGATAGAAAAGACGCGCAGCGCGCCCTACGTGCAGTACATTCGGGATTTTATCTGTCGAACCAGACGATCTCGATTGGTATCGTGGGTCCGGGAGTTGTTGGCGCTACTCTGCTGGCGCAGCTGCAAGACCAGGCTGCACGTCTATCCGAGGAATTCAGGATTGACCTACGAGTTCGTGGCATCGCCAATTCTAGGCAGATGGTGCTCGACGAACAATCGATCGATTTGGCCGATTGGCAGGTCGCTTTAGCCGATGGCCCAGCCTTCGAATTCGAGGCCTTCACCAGCCATATTAAGACCGACTCTGTGCCCCACGCGGTGATCATCGACTGCACAGCCAACGAGGTTGTGGCACGTCATTATTCGGAATGGCTGAAGCGTGGAATCCACGTGATTACCCCAAATAAAAAGGCCAATTCCGCTGAATTTGATTATTATCAAACGTTGCGTGAAATCTGCCGTACACGGGGCGTGCACTACCTCTACGAAACCACCGTGGGCGCGGGTCTTCCGATCATTCAGACCTTGCACGATTTGATTCAGACTGGCGACGAAGTGCATCAAATCGAAGGCATTTTGTCGGGTACATTATCGTATTTGTTTAATGCTTTTGATGGGTCGCGGACGTTTTCGGAAATTGTGACCGAGGCCAAGAGCCTCGGCTACACCGAGCCGGATCCGCGAGACGACTTGTCTGGGACCGACGTGGCAAGAAAGCTCGTCATTTTGGCCCGCGAAATCGGCCTAAAAATCGAGATGTCAGACGTGAAAGTCGAAAGCTTGGTGCCCGCGCATTTGCGCGAAGCCTCGCCAGAAGAATTCATGAAACGACTTCCAGAAGTCGATGAAGCCATGGCGACACTGCTGACCGATGCAAACGCTGCCGGTGAAGTGCTGCGGTATGTTGGCGTGATCACAAAAGATGGGAAGGCCGAGGTCGCCTTGCGTCGCTACCCCGCGACCCATGCGTTTGCGCGGATCCAGCTGACCGATAATATCGTGCTCTTTAAAACGCGACGCTATCAGACAAACCCACTTGTGATTCAGGGCCCAGGTGCCGGCCCCGAGGTCACAGCAGGCGGCGCGTTTGCTGACCTACTGCGTTTGACCCAGTACCTTGGAGCAAGCCTTTGAAGGCCACAGCTTTTGCGCCAGCAACTGTGGCCAATGTCGGCCCCGGTTTTGATATCCTAGGTTTTGCGGTCGAAGGCAAAGGTGACACGGTCACAGTCGAGACCTCGGACGCTCCCGGTGTTCGCCTACGGATCCAAGGACCCGGCTCCGAAGTCATCCCGCTCGAGCCTGAGGCAAACACAGCTACAGCTGGTCTTTTGTGGCTGATCGCCGATTTGGGTTATTCCGGCGGGCTGGACGTTCATATCCAAAAAGGCATTCCTATTGGGTCAGGACTGGGCGGCTCAGCATCAAGCGCTGTGGGTGGAATCGTGGCCGCCAACGCAGCCCTAAAAGCCAATTTAAGCCAGGCCGAAATGCTTGGTTACGCGTTGATTGGCGAAGCTGTTGCCAGCGGTGATGCCCATCCAGATAACGCCGCGCCCTGTCTGTACGGCGGATTTACGTTCGCAAAATTACTAAAGAAAAACGTGGGTCGTTTAAGTCCGGAAGATCTCTGCATTCGTCAGGTGCCGGTACCGGAAGACCTTGAAATTGTCTTGATCAATCCCGCGGTCAGGGTCGATACCAAAGCAGCACGTGAGGTGCTGCCGCACAGTTTCGACAGGGGCCTTGTAGTCGCTCAGACAGCGAATCTGGCCCGCTTGCTATGTTCCGCCTTCCAAAACGACGGCGAGGCCTTTGGGAACGCTTGTAGCGACCTGCTTATCGAGCCCTACCGTAAAACGCTGATTCCCATCTTTGATGAAGTCCGGGAGACCTGCATCACCGCAGGAGCATTGGCTTTTAACATCTCCGGGTCTGGACCCACGATGTTTGCGATCGCAAATCAAGGTGATGGTCACGCGATCGTCCGGGCGTGTTTAGAACTCTACAAAAGCCAGCCCTATCGGGTCGAAGCTTGGGTTTCCAAGATGGGCGCCGAGGGCGCAAGGATCATTTCATGAAATTTCGAAGCACCAAAAACGCATCGCCGTTGCTCGGCTTGAGCGACGCGCTGCGACAGGGCCTTGCTCCGGACGGCGGGCTTTATGTCCCCGAGTCGCTGCCACTTTTTGCGACGGGCGACGCTGATACCGCAAATTTTCAAGAGATCGCGCGCATGGTGCTGGCTCCGTTTTTTGAGGGCGATATCCTGGAGCCTCATCTTGGTCGACTGGTCGACGACGCATTTGATTTCCCGGTGCCGCTGGTCGATATCGGTCACACAACAAGCTTGCTCGAACTGTTTCATGGTCCGTCGGCCGCCTTCAAAGATTTTGGTGCCAGGTTTCTTGCCAGTGCTATTTCTGACCTGGAAGTGAAGGCAGAAAAACCACTAACTATTTTGGTTGCTACCTCGGGTGATACCGGTGGCGCGGTCGCTGCGGCATTCTGGCGCAAACCTGGAGTGAACGTCGTTGTGCTTTATCCGGAGGGCAAAGTGTCTGCCCGGCAGGCCCATCAGCTTGGATGTTGGGGCGATAATATCCAGACCTTTGCCGTGCGCGGGGTTTTTGACGATTGCCAGCGCATGGTCAAAGAAGCGTTTTCGAGTGAAAAATGGCACGCAGCGCTTCGGCTTTCGTCGGCCAACAGCATCAATATTGGGCGGCTGCTTCCTCAGGTCACCTATTACGCTGCCGCGTCCCTTTGGTACGTCGCACGTCACGGGGTGGCCCCTGGATTTGTTATTCCTAGTGGTAATGTTGGAAACGCTACGGCCGCCGCTTGGGCACGCGAGATGGGATTTCCGGTCCGTGAAATAGTCTTTGCGGCAAACGCCAACCAACCACTTACGAACTGGCTTTCGAGCGGGAAATACACACCCAAAAACACAGTTCCAACGCTCGCGAACGCCATGGATGTGGGCGCACCAAGCAATATGGAGCGTTTGCTTGACCTCTATCCAGAACGCCCCGATTTTGCGCGCGCCGTGTCGATCGACGATAGATTGATTCAGGAAACTATTCGAAATGGCGAAGAAAAATGGGGACAAGTATTTTGTCCACACACTGCTTGTGCCATCGCTGCCCGCGAGATTGTCGGCGGCGAACACTGGATCGCTGTCGCCACCGCGCACCCTGCCAAGTTCGAAACTGTGGTGGAACCGCTGGTTGGCCATGCCGTTGGCGTACCTCCTGCCCTTGCAGAATTGCTAAAACGCCCTGCTCACGCGGACTTAATCGACGCCAACCTCGAATCGCTCGGTACGGCGTTATCGGTTTGATTTCTGTAAAGAAATTGTCATTGGATCTCTCTGTAGATATAGGTGTCATCCAAAGCCATCTTCACGATATTTGTCGTCCCGTTTGCGTGCACTTCGATATCAATCTCGGCAGGTAGACTTTCCATTTGTTCGGTCAATTCTTGAGGGATAGGACCACAGGATCCGCCAAGGACTTCCAACATACCGTCGCGAACTTGTTCGGGCATTTCCGAGCTATATGGATAAAAGGATATTTTAAGCTGACGATCCGAAGAAAACGGGCCGAACTCGGGAAGGGTTGTTGCCCACACGACGCCAGTTCTCGATTCCCACACCCACGATGTCAGTCGGGATCCTTTTTTGATCTCCAAACCATAGACCTCATCTGTTCGCGTCAATGAACGCGGTAAGACGATAATACGGTCTTCTTTTACTGGCAGGTCAAAGTCTGCCCTCAATCCCGCACATTGAATTTCGCCATCTACTCTGGGCGTATCGCGGTAAAAACGTATGCTATGGTTGTAAAACGGATCGTCAGCCGACGCGCGAAGAATGGTAACACCCTCCAAACCTGAGGGTTCTGCGGGTTCTGCAGGTGGTGTTGGTTCGGATGCTGCGACAACCTCTGCTTTGACTGGCCACGATACAGCAGCTTGCTCCCCGTCCGTGGACGAACAGCCCACGGCCAAAATGCCAACTGCCAACCACACGTTTGTTCTCAACATTTCCATACCCCTATCGTCTAGTCGTCTGCACTATTCTGTCCTGAATAACAAAAACGGTCACAAAATGAAACAGCCACTCCTAATTAAACAAATAAAAACAAACACTTAATTAAATGAAGTCTGTATTTGAAGTTCGCCAAGTCGTACATCAGAACAGTGTTCGACTTGATTGTGATTGAAGGGCCGAGCGGTGACCCCCGACCTCCGTAAGATCCGCACATGGATGGCCGATCTCTCACCATCACAACGTCATATTGCCACACCGTCATGTAACGACATCTGACGCACCTCGGCCGGGGTGTAAGTCACCTTTTTGCTCGCGCTACTTGCAAGTAAATCACGCTGTCCTTCAACCTAAACCTCACTGCGTGGCAGCCAACATGTTGAATTTACCTGCTCGTCGACTGATAAACGTGCGAATCTATCGTTTTGCCCGATTCAGGACGCCCAATGCACCCCAATGAAGAAATAATTCACGCGTTTTACACGGCATTTGGCCAAAAAGACGCCGCCAAAATGACTGCGCACTACGATCAAAACGCAACGTTTTCAGACCCGGTGTTTCCCAACCTTGACGGGGAAGGAGTGCGTGCGATGTGGACCATGTTGTGTGAAGCTCCGGAACTCAAAATCGAAGTTTCCGAGGTCAAAGCCGACGACCAAACTGGTTCAGCCCGCTGGGATGCCTGGTACACGTTTTCTGCTACGGGCCGACAAGTTCATAATATCATCTACGCCCGATTTGAATTTAAAGACGGCAAAATCAAGGTACATAACGACGTCTTCGATTTTTGGCGCTGGTCCCGACAAGCCCTTGGCGCGCCCGGAGTTGTTTTAGGCTGGACTCCTTTCTTGAAATCGAAAATTCAAAAAACAGCATCCGAACGTTTGGCGGCTTGGCGAGCGGCAAAGGGTGACGTCAAAAACTGACGAACTCTTGACTCACAGGCTTCGTGCCGTCACTGTCCCACGCATACTTTAAACGATACCTGTGGGGGTCACCTGTGACTGAATTGCCAGATGAAGAATTTTTTGCGGACACTGAAGAAGCCGAAGCAGATTGGGACGATCATCGCGTTCCGACTAAGCCGAGGTTTGTTCTTGCAGCTGTCCTTGGGCTCATCGCCTCGTTGGTGACCGCTGGCCTTTGGGCTGCGATCGTCGGACTTACCGGATTCGAAATTGGGTATCTCGCCGTCGGCGTCGGTGGGCTCACTGGCTTTGCTGTTGCGCAGGGCGCGGGCGCGGCCGACCAAGTCACGGGCGGGTTGGCGGTGGGTTTGGCGATCATTGGATTGCTCACGGCCAAGATTTTGATCGTTGCCCTAGTGTTGCCGATTCAACTTACCGAAGAAATCGCGAAAGACACAAAAACCATGGGGACTGCCCTCTACCGAGTAGAACACCAGAAGGGTCTAATCGACCCTGAGATAACGGATTGGTACGATAACGCGCAGGAAGGAGACGTGCCGGCTCCCGAGCTTGCTGACCGGATGACCCTGCTCGACGCCGAACTCGAGCAGAGGGCCGCACGCATGCCAATAGAGGACCGCAAGCAAATCGCTGCACCATTCGCAGACGACATCCTGGCATCGTCATCACTTGAAGAAAAACTAGATTTCTCGTTTTTTGATTTGTTGTGGTTGGCTCTGGCCGTGGGCGCTGCCTGGCGAACCGGTTCGGGCGACGAACTCTACTCGGGCGGATGATTCCGCGCGCAAAAAACACGTCAGGGATCATAGACCGAACCGCCACAAAGGAGTATCGCATTGGCGAATCCTCATGAGGGTATTCCGATATGTTTCGAATTCGACGTATTCACGATGATCTCCTGCCGACAAACCTTCACGCCATCGAGCAAGTACAAGCTTTGATGCGGGATCGGTTCCCGGATGTGCGCCAATCGGAAATTGACGGACTGCCCGGAAAACTGCGCGACCCGCACACCTCTAAACTTCGAAGCATTCTTTGGGTGGCAGAAGGCAGCGCCGGCGAATTGCGCGGATTTGCCTACGCAAAACATGCCAGCGACGTGCGACTATTTTGGCTGGATTTCATTTCAGCCACGCGAGATGGACGCGGTGGAATTGGTGCTGCCCTTTATCAGCGTGTCCGGGAATCGGCAAAACAGCTTGATGTTCCGGGCATCTTTATGGAGTGCTTGCCCGACGAAAAAGACCAGTGTTCTTCAGACGCGGCATTTAAAGAGAACGTCGCCCGAATGCGTTTTTACGAGCGCTTTGGCGCGCGCCCCATCATCGGGTCCAACTGGCAGCTTGAGCTGCCGAATGCAGAACCGGGAGATATGCCACCGATGCTGGTGTTTGACGACCTTGGCCAGGGAACAAAACTCAAGCCGAAAGAAACCCAGCAGATTGCCGAGGCAATCCTGACAAGAAAATATCCCAAGATTTGTCCGCCCGAGTACCGCAACGCGGTGGTCTCGTCGTTCACTGACAACCCGATACGAATTCGTGAGCCGCGATATTTAGCAGCCGACGAAATTGCACAAGACATTCTGAAAGTGCCGGTGGACGAACGAATCGCTCTGTTCACCCATGCTTCGCACGATATTCATCACGTAAAAGAACGGGGTTATGTCGAAACGCCCGCGCGCATCACCGCCATCAAGCGCGAACTGGATAAAACAGAACTATTTACGCCCAGTGAGGTCACTCGAGCGCCCGAGGCCGCCATTCTTGGGGTTCATGACCCTGAGATGGTTCGTTACCTGAAAAAGCTCAGCGAATCCCTGACGGCAGACAAGTCGGTATATCCGTACGTGTTCCCAATTCGTAATGCGAAACGCAAACCCAAGGACCTAGAGACCCGGGTTGGTTATTACTGCATCGACACGTTTACACCGATGAGCAAAAACGCTTGGCATGCTGCCCGTGTGGCTGCTGACTGCGCCTATTCGGCAGCAAAGGCTGTCGCCGCAGGTGCGCCGATGGCGTATGCATTGGTCCGCCCGCCCGGGCACCATGCGGAATACGGCGCATTTGGAGGATTCTGCTACATAAATAATGCAGCGGTCGCCGCGCATGAATTGACCAAACTGGGCCCAGTTGTGTTGCTTGATATTGATTATCATCACGGCAACGGTCAGCAGGATATCTTCTACAAACGCTCCGATGTTCTGACGCTGTCAATCCACGGAAACCCGACCTTCGCTTACCCCTACTTTTGTGGATTTTCCGACGAGTTAGGCGAGGACGAAGGGCTAGGATTTAACGTCAATTATCCGCTGCCAGAAACGATCACAGTCGAAAAGTATATCACGACCCTAAAGGCGGCGCTGGCGCGGGCAAAAAAGCATAAACCAGTGGCTTTGGTCATAAGCCTTGGCCTCGATACCGCGAAAAAAGATCCCACCGGTACTTGGTCGCTCGCAGCGGCGGATTTTGAGACTCTCGGAAGGCTAATTGGCGAGGCCCATCTGCCCACAGTTGTGGTGCAGGAGGGTGGTTACGACACCAAAGTACTTGGTACAAATGCTCGTCGGTTTTTCACCGGACTTTGGCGCGGGCACGAAATTTAATTAGCGGCATTAATTATTCAAGAAACAAAAACGGCAAGCTCTCGCTTGCCGTTTTTGTGCACGAATTCGAAAGATTATTTCGATGCGAGCTCTGGAAGCAGCGCGCTAACGTCAGGCATCAAAATGATTTCAATGCGACGATTCTCGGCCATGGTCTCAGGCGAGTCGTTCGAAGCGATGGGGTCGGTCTCACCAAATCCGGCCACAGCCAGGTTGGCTGCCGGGACGCCGCCGGCCAAAAGAACAGTCTGAACGTTAAGCCCTCGTTTAACCGAAAGCTCCCAGTTTGAGTTGAAGATAGCTTTGTCAAACGGCGCGTTGTCGGTGTGACCCGAAACGAAGAAGCGGCGATTAGAAATCGAGCTGAGTGCGGTCGCGACTTTATTCAGCGTTTCAGTAGCTTCTTCTTTCAGGACTGCCTTACCGGAAGCAAACAGAATCTGGTTCGGAAGTTGAAGCACGATAAGGCCGTTGCGAACGACCACTTTCAGTGTTCCGGCATCGATCAATTCTTTGAGTGATGCACGCAAAGAAGCGAGGTTCTTTTCACGATCCGCGGCGAGTGCGTCGGCTTTATCTGCACGGGCTTGCAATGCGGCATTATCGGCCTGCAATTGAGCGAGATCCGCTTCGCATTTGGTCAAAGCCGAGTTGTCTACTTGCTGCGAACCAGCGCAACCAACACCGAGCATCAACGAGAAACACACCAAAATCATCTTGTTCTTCATAACTTTCCTTTCAGGTTTATAATGGCTTAAAACCACCGCTGCGACGACTTTGTCAACCTAAAACCCAAACGGCGTTTCCAAAAAACATTACTCAAATTCGATGAATCCATCTTCATCTATCGTGAAATCTCCATCGATGACCCGAGCCAAATGGGCGCGCAGCATGGCTTCCAAATTGGCCCACGGGGCCACGTAGGGCCCCTGACCATCCTGAAACTCCATCGCCAACATCTGCCCAACGGAGCCCGTCGGCCCTGGTGCGAGGTCGACACAATATTCGTTGCCGCAACCATCCCGTGCGATTCCAATCCACTGAGGCTGCCAATAGGTCCGTTCCAACTTTCCATTTTCGAATCGACCGTCATTCCAACTCTGAATATTCGACAGATGTTTGGCAAAATCGATTGTTTTTGTGGACTTAACTCGCTCCAAAATCGATGAGATAGGCACGGCTTCGTAGTTTCCTTGGAACGGCAACGCGCACGTTACGTGCCGCAACCATGGGCCCAAACCCGATTGAAGGGACGTACCACAGGCAGCCTCTAACGCTTCCAAGTCGGCATCAGTGGCCGGGGGGAATGGGGTAAAGGGTGTCTTTACTCCGGCGGTTTGCAGCGCTTCAACATATTCGTCGATTAAAGTGGGCAGATTCATTCGTTCGTCCTGTGGTTAGGGCTGTACGCCAATGGCGCCACTGATGCCAGCCAATCCCGCGCCGTTTGAGGTCAAGCCAAGATCTTCGACGGTGCCGGAAGGCCTAAAAACAATATGCCGAATTCCGACATTTTCGGTCACGAAAGCGTGGCCATTTAAATCGCCGCGCCGCACCATCACGAGGTCAGTCGGTAATAGTTTTGGAGCAGCGGTTTGCAGTTCGCCTCGCAGTGACAAGGGCTCTGACTTAGTGGTGTCGACGTCGTAGACCTGGATATTATCGCCCTGAGACTCCAGCACTACAGCCGCATTACCAAAGGGCGAGACGGCAATATCGTAGGGATCTTCTGCGGGAAAATTCTGCACAGGGGCAATGGTCGGAGTCAAAGACACGACGCTCACACTATGGGTATTAAACAGGCCGGTATCCCCGACGATGGCGAACTTCGCGTCGGGTGTGACCGCAAAACCGCCCAGGCCGACATCTTCGGTGGTGAACGCGACACCGCTCTTAACGCGCGTGATCGTTTCGCCGACCGTGAGCTCGTGAACGTGGCCCAGAACCTCGGTATCGGCGATGTCAAAAGCTTCGACAAAAGCGCTGGTCGGAGAAATAAATTCCATTCCGTACGCCAGTTTCGCGGCAGCAATGAGTCCCTGGTCGGTCAATTCGCCTGTTTTACAGTCGATTTTTGCGCGGTAGATCCCGCCGCTCACATTCCTGAAACCGACCGTGATCATATAGAGGTACTCGCCGGCCGGGTCGATGACGACCTGGGAGACGTATTCGCCGGGCTGAAAGGCCTGATGGATGATTTCAGTGGAGCCGTCGGCCAAAATGCGAAAAGCGCCGATTTTCCCGTCGTCGAGTCGAACGTATCCAACCGACCCATCGGGGGTGAACTGAATCTTCCCTTGGCTGGCTCGTGCCAACGTAAATTGTCCCGATGGTGGTGAAATACTGCCGTCTAGCGCGACATCATGAAGCACAAACAGACCCGAGGGCATGGCGTCATCATCGTAAGGACGAGAAACCACAAGCTTGCGAACTCGGTTGGCGGCCGACGTTGGCCAGCAGCCTTGGTTGCCCAGATCGACCTCGGCATCAACACCCACGTCGTCTGAACTTGGTCCATCGGTCGCAACGTCAGCAGTAATAAGGTCGGGGGTTGTGATGACACGAGCGTCCGTTCCGGCATCCGTGACCGTGGCGGCTTGGTCGTCCGAGCAAGCCGCGGTGCTGAGTAGGCCGAGCAGAGCCAAGGCAAAAATCCGATTCATCGTGCGTCTCCTTAATAACTAGCGGACCTGCATACAGAAATCTTGGACAGATGGGAATGATTCACCATCAAATCGCAATGCCCGCAGATGCGTTCTCGCCCACGCATTAATCAGAGGATGAGGTCGGCACGAATATCTGTGGTGTAGGCCTCGGCAAGGCTTTCGGCCAACGTAGTCGTGGCCTCGTCGATTCGATCGGGGGCCTGAATCTGGATGACGACATAATAATCGCCATGTTTTTTACCCCTATGAACGCCCTTTTCTTTCAAGCGCAATTTGGCGCCGGAATTGACTCCGGCGGGAATCGAAACCTTGAAGTCTCCGTGCGGGGTGGGCACGTCCAATTTGGCGCCGACGATGGCCTCGGGCATCGTCACAGGGAAATCCAGATACAGATTTAACCCTTCACGCCGCAACATCGGATGAGGTTTGACCTTAAGGGTTAAAATCAGGTCGCCAGCCGACCCTTTTGGCGCCTGAGGCGGAGCCGCTTGACCCTGGCCCTTAAGGCGCAGACGGTCCCCGTCATCGGCTCCCTTGGGAATCCGTACCTTCACGTTCCGGCCGCCAATGGTCAGTTCCATTTCAGCGCCGTTAACAGCTGTCATAAAGTCGAGGTCGAGCGCAGCTTCGAGATCTTGGCCTTTCATTGGACCCGACGGAAATCCGCCAAAATCCGAATAACCGGAGGTGTCGTAAGGGCTGCGGCCCCCAAAAATATTTCCAAAAAGATCTTCGAAATTGGCGCCACCAGGAGCCCTTCCACCGCCTCCACCAGCACGCGGTCGTCCGCCAGTCTGTTGCCAGCGAGCATATTCACGAGCTTGGTCACTATTAAAGCCGTCACGAAGCCCGTCATCGCCAAACTCGTCATAGAGCTTACGCTTCTCGGTATCACTCAACACTTCGAAAGCCACCGAAGCGGCCTTGAAACGTTCTTCACGAACACTGTCGTCTGGGTTTAGGTCGGGGTGGTTTTCGCGCGCAATCTGCCGATACGCCTTCTTTATCGTCGCGTCATCGGCTGTGCGGCTGACCCCCAAGGTCTTATAATAATCTGCTTCCATGCTAGTCCGGGAAAGAACTTACTCGAATGTAGGTTCGACCCAACCTTTTCCAAGGTTCTCGCTATTTCTTCCCTGGCGGCCTACCGACCAACCTGAGGTTGGCACAGCACCGTTGGGGTCTGGCACTTGACCTTGGCCTTTCTGATGCAGGACCACTCCAAAAGCGGTTCCACCAATAGGCAGGCCAATTCCATCTGGCACATTGCCCAGCAAACCAAGCAAATGAGCGTGCGTTCCAAGTTTTGCGGCGGCAGCATCCATTGCTTCCACCCAGGTCTTTAGTTTTGAGTGATAGGCATTCAGCTCGACCACGACGGCTTGGCCGGCTGTGCTGGCTGCGTCCATGCGGGTGTCGCAGTTGCGAAACAGTCGCTTCAGCAACGCCCAGCCTCGCTGGGTCGCGTCATGCAAGCTGCGCGAGTTCTTGAAACAAGCCTGAACTTTTTCGTCAGTTCGCATCATTGCCAACAACCGGAAAGCCTGTGCAATGGCGGTCGTGGTGTGGTCACTGGCGTGAATATGCGCGCCCATGGCCACGGCGATAACATCGGCTGCAAGCTTAGTGCGGAGAACCGCTTTCACGGTCTGAGCCCACATTTCCAATTCGCTGACTGCCACGTGGACACTGTGGTCGGCGATTCGGTTTTCTTCGGCGCTAAGATACCTGGTCCATAACGCTTCGCCCTTGTGGGCAAGGTCATGTGCCGCGGCCATTTGCTCCTTCGAGAAACCTGCTTTCGCAAGCAACTGTCCGAGCTCTGCGCTGTCATGAAATCCGGCGTCAGCGGCGACGACGTGTCCGAGCAAATGATGAAAAGGGACTGCCATAAAAAACCTGTGTTTCAGCCTGTTCTTCAGGCGCGGGAGCATAGCCAAACCATGCGCCTCTGTACAGCCCGCCGAAGGGTGTCTACAACCAGTATCCTTGATTCAGGCCAGGACTCTTCGGGGCAACACGATGAAATTCAGATGGTTCGCAGTTCTAGTCGTTCTTGCCGCGTGTAAACCCGCGCCAGAGCAATCTGAAAAACCTCAAGATCCCCGACCTCCTGATTTGGCGTGGACGGCGAGCTTCGGCGCAGCCCCCTTCAAGAACGCCGAAGTCCTGGACGTCGGTGAAGTCCTTGAATTGGGGACCTCTGACATTGTCGACGAGCATATCGCCCGTGTGAATCAGGACTGGGTCTACGACTATGACCTGCTCAAAGGCGGACCGGCTCGGGCCATCAAATCGGGCGTCGTAAGTCCGGGTGAACCACGTTTCATCGTGTCCAACGGCTCTTTAACGGCGATTCGCGGCGATGGAAAGATCGCGATCTTGAACCCAGAAAACACGGTTGTCGCGGAATTTGAAGCTACATCGGTGGCATGGGCACGGGGTGCAGCGGACCAGGCAGCGATGGCATGGGATGGCAATGCACTTTGGGTGCTTAGCGGGGATTCCGTTCTGCGTTGGGAAAAAGGCGCACCCGCGAAATTGCTGCCGCACGACTTTGTGATTCGTCGTGTGGCGTTTCACTCGGGCAGCATGTCTTTCGAACACGATGGCGGATGGACGGTCGTTTGGTCTGAAGGTTCGCAAGAAGTCCCTGGTTCGGGCGCGTTTACCTACGTGTGGATGAACCCAGCAAAGACCCAAATCTGGGCTAAGTCGTCAGAAAGCGTGTCGTTTGCCACCCTGGATGGCACCGGGAACCTGACTTTTTATCTGGCCGAAACACTCAAGGACGCCGACAGCATTTTTGTCCGAGATAACAGGATGTTGGCGCAATGGTGGCCCTCGGAAGCACTCTGGCTTTCGGACTACGCCAAAGCCGCATGGTTGAAGGCTAATGGCGAGCCTGGCGAGCCATTTATTTGGGGCGCGTCATGGCTACAAACGGTTGAAAGTAGGGGAACGCTGATCGGACTTGGCGGCACGCCCTCAGCCATATGGGCCCACGCGGGTAAGATGCCCGCGAATCAAGCAACCGACGACAAAGAAACCAAAATCACGCTAAACTCTGCGGCTTCTGGCGGGGTATTCTTTGACGGAAAAACGATCGTTCGTCGTGTCGGCAATATTCTGCAGCGCCTTGGTACCGAGCAACCCTCGAAGGTTTTTGATCTACGCGTAATACGCCAGATCATGTGTTCCGACGAAATCTGCCTGGTGCTTGGACGCGAAGGCGGACTCGACCGCGTCGACCTCAAAAATCGCACCCGCGAAACCATCCTGTTTATCCACACCGGCGAAACACTCGCACCGATGCTAGCCTTCACGAAAAACGCGACTGTGCTTTGTGAGCCCCGATGCGTCACCAAAACCGGAGAATTTATCAGTGGTTTGATCGATTTAGACGTCCAAAGCGGCGGCATCACACCACTTATCGAGCCCACGGTTTTTGGTAAGGGCGTCCTGGCCCAGCGAGTATTTGACCATCCATCAGGTGTAAAGATCTCAATCTCGGAAATGGAGCGAGCTCCGCACAAACTTGGACGGCCTCCACGTTTTTTCCAGATCGACCTTGGCGGCATCAAAGATGGAAATCTGGCACCTGCCGAATGGATCGTCGCCAACAAAAACCACGCATATTTTACGACTGCAAAAACGCTAGAGAGCCGCGGTGACTCGTCATTTAGTGTCGAAGTGATGGACGCCAGGAATTTGATCAGCGTCCAAAATGAAGGCGGAACGCAGTTGATGCATCTTCAAGGCAGAGGCCCGAACACCAAGTTATTAGTGCGCGACGGGCAATCTGGTGAGGTGATTTCGGAACAGCCTGCGCCTAATATTTCTGCGTTTGACATGGTAGGCACCCGCATCTTTTATGCGCTTGAGGACGGTCGCTTGGTTCTCGCTGACCTCTAACTGGCAAGAGCCTTGCCTCAATTAATGCAAATCGCTATGAATGCGCCGTGTATCCCACAGAGACTTTTCGCATCCAACGCGTGTCTCTTTCAAGGAACAGGAGAATCATGGCTACCTCGCTCGCAGAAAACTTGACCACTTTTATGAACACTGGGCTTCCGCTCTTTTCAGACCTTCCCTACAAGGTCCGAGACATGTCGCCCGCAACCGTGGCATTCGGCCGCAAAGAAATCGAACTCGCCGAACACGAAATGCCGGGCCTTATGGCGCTGCGCGAAGAATTTAAGGGCAAAAATCCCCTTAAAGGCGCACGCATCACCGGCTCGTTGCACATGACGATTCAGACCGATGTCCTCATCGAGACTCTCGTTGAGCTTGGCGCTGAAGTTCGTTGGGCCTCATGCAATATCTTTTCAACCCAAGACCACGCCGCAGCTGCTGTTGCAGTAGGCCCGAACGGAACCGCTGACAAACCAGCTGGCGTTCCTATCTATGCATGGAAAGGCGAAAGCCTTGAAGAGTATTGGTGGTGCACATTCCAGGCGTTGAACTGGGGCGGCAAGGGACCAAACCTGATCCTCGACGATGGCGGCGACGCCACCCTCTTGGTTCACAAAGGCCTTGAGTACAACAAGTCGGGCAAGGTGCCAGCACCTTCGACCACTGAAAATCACGAGTTGTTCTGCATCCTGAGTCTTCTTACAGACCTTCAAGCCGCAAACGGCGAGTACTGGAAGGGCGTCGCTCCTGCAATCCGCGGAGTCAGCGAAGAAACCACTACCGGTGTTCACCGTCTGCTCCAGATGGCCGAAGACGGCGAGTTGTTGTTCCCAGGCATCAACGTCAACGACTCGGTCACCAAGTCGAAGTTCGACAACCTTTACGGCTGCCGTCACTCGCTTATCGACGCCATCATGCGTTCAACCGACGTGTTGATCTCGGGCAAGCGCGCTTTGGTTTGCGGATACGGCGACGTGGGCAAGGGCTCGGTCGAGTCACTTCGTGGGCAGCACGCTCGCGTTGCAATCACCGAAATCGACCCCATCTGCGCACTTCAGGCTTCGATGATGGGCATCGACGTCATCACGATCGACGACGCTATCAAGGCTGACTTCGACGTGTACGTCACAGCGACTGGTAACTTCAATATCATCACTGCCGACCACATGAGCCGCATGAAGCACAACGCTATCGTGTGCAATATCGGCCACTTCGATAACGAAATCGATATGGCCGGCATGGAAAAATTGGTCAAAGAAGGCAAGGTCGAGAAAATCGAGATCAAACCACAAGTTCACGAATGGAAGTTCAAGAGCGGTCACTCGGTGATCATCTTGGCTGAAGGTCGCCTTGTGAATCTTGGTTGCGCAACTGGCCACCCAAGCTTGGTGATGTCGGCTTCGTTCACCAATCAGGTGCTCGCGCAGATCGAACTCCACAAGAATGCTGAAGCCTACGGCAAGTCAGTCGTCACGCTTCCTAAGCACCTTGACGAGAAGGTCGCTCGACTTCACCTGGGCAAATTCGGTGCGAAACTCACCGAACTGAGCAAGACCCAGTCGGACTACATCCATATCCCGGTCGCTGGGCCTTATAAGCCAGACACCTACCGCTACTGATATCCCTCGGGATAACTCAATGAAGGCGCTACGTTTTTAGAACGTTAGCGCCTTTTTTTTTGATTCATCTAGGATTGGCGAATCTAGTCTTGGGGATTCAGCGAATGAAGTACAACCACCTTTTAATTTGGGCGATTTTATCGACAGGCTGTGGAGGTATTGGTGCCGAAATGCGCGCTGGTGTAGTCCGCACAGCAAGGTTTGATTCTCGACCACCGATCACCGACACGGGCCCGCCCCCGACCGAAACTCGATCGCAAGTGGGTGCTGGGTTTCATTTTCGGTCCGGCCTGCCGTGGCTTGGAGGTGTTGCCGGGGTTCGAGCCTTCGGCGACGACCTGTTTCCTGAGGTCGGTCCTGTCTTCCGCCTTAATCACGCCCAGCTTGCACTGACAGCACTTCCCGACGTCGGTCCTACGTTTGGGCCCGCATTGCTTCAGGCCGAGGCGACCTACTTGTTTGGGGAAAGCATTGGATGGGAGTGGGGAGTTGGCGTCAATTATGGCGTGACGACCTTCTTGGAAGATCGCGAACGCAGACTCTGGATCCTTGGGGCGAGCTTGGTGGTGGGGTACTGGACCGAACCATTTTGATTAAACGTCGTCCGATTCCAATATATATGCGCGAGTTTGCTGGCGACCGCGCTACTGAGCCCCGCGAAGGCCGCCCTCGCCGAAAATTGATTTTTCGGTAAGGCCTTTTTTCGGCTCGACTTTAGTCGGTTCACTAGGCGTCAAGTTCTCAGGAACGCTGGCGCTTTTTTGTGTGTTTTTCTCGATGGGGTTCTTCTTGGTCTTGGAAGGTTTCTTGGCATCTAGAGCGGCCTGATGCTCGGCCAGCTGAGAAATACTCGCGTCCTTAACAGCCACTTGAAGGCTCGTTTGTGCCAAAGCCACAACGGGCTCGGCTGAAGGCGTGACGACGACCGCGGGCTCTACTGGTTCAACGACAGTGACGGGTGGAGTAAGAGTTTCGGCATCTTTTGTATTCGAATAAATCAGGCCGACAACCCCGGTAGCGGTCGCCAAAGTCAAAATTCCCACGGCAATCGCAATCAAGCTGAGCTTCGAATCATGCGAAGCGATTAGTTCTTTGGGCCTGGCTCCTTCCACCGTGGCATCGACATTGGCTCGCTCCGCAGTGGGTGGGGGACCAGACGGCACTGACTCGGGCGTTTGCATCGACATTTCAGTTCGAGCAAAAGCCTCGGGTGAACTGGAATGACCACCTGGCTGAGTCCGGCCGACTCTGACGCGATCCGCCAGAATAATATCTGGGTTTTGCAAAGGCGTGGTGGGATAGATTTCGTCGCGAGTATCCTGCGGATAAATACTGGTTGGTTTGTCGTCATCGACCTTGGTCAGATAACGCTCCATGTCGGTTTCGTGGCGTAGAACCTCGGTGGGACCACTTTTTGCGGCCTGTCCATGCGGTAACTTGGGCAAAAGCCAAGCGTCCACGGCTTCAGCAAAGGTCATGTCGGCTTCTGCGGGCACACGTGTCAGCTGCATTTCGCGCTGAATCACTTCGATGCGATCGCGCACAATTCGGGCAGTAGCGGGGCGCTTATCGCGTGACTTCGCCAGCAAAGACGCCGTGAGCTCCTCGATCGACACCGGTAAACTTCCACCTGGCAAAAGCTCTCGAAGCGTTGGGGCCTCTTCCTGAATATGCTTGATCATCACCTGCAAAGAGTTTGTGCCGATGAATGGTGGCCAGCCCGAGAGCATCTCAAAAAAGATCACGCCCAGCGCATAGATGTCGGCCCGAAGGTCCAGAGTCTCGTTCTGAGCCTGCTCAGGAGCCATATAAGCTGGTGTTCCGCAGACCATTCCCGTCGCGGTAATCTGCGTATTCTGTTCCAAGGCACGCGCGATCCCAAAATCCAAAACCTTGGCCTGCACTGTCCCGTCGGCCATGGGAACGATCAGAATATTATCGGGCTTTAAATCCCGATGGATCACGCCAGCGGCATGGGGTTCAGACAACGCGCCGCAAACCTGATGAGCGATGTCCAGCGCAAGCTGCACCCTCATTCGACCTTTGGCGAGCAGGTCAGCCAAGTCAAAGCCGTTGACCAACTCCATCACCAGATACAAGAGGTCATGCTCACGATCCTGACCGAAGTCGATCAGGCGCACAATATTGGGGTGAGTAAGCTGCGAAATCGTGCGGGCTTCGCGAAAAAAACGCTCAAGTGCGATCTCGCGGTTTGCCATCTCGGGACGCAACAACTTGATGGCCACGTCGCGGTTCACCGATAGCTGAACACCGCGATATACGGTGCCCATCCCGCCCTCGCCGATCAACTTTTCGATCCGAAAACGATCGTCAATGACCAAACCAATCATCGGGTCTTTGCCGCGCTCCAACGAAAACACCCGTGACCCATCGTGGGGGCACAGGCGCAGTGTGTCGTCATCGAAAGTGCGTGCGCACTCGGGGCAAAACTGTGGCATAGACTCGTGACCTCAGGCCCGCCTATTGTGTCTAGAGAGGAGCCCGGGCGCAAGTTCATCGGGCTCAGCGTCGTTCTTCAACCGCCACGATGCGAAACTCGACTCGGCGATTCTTCCCTCGCGCCTCTTCTGAAAAGCCTTTTGCGATTGGGTCGGCCTCACCGAGCCCAAGAGCCCGTAAGCGATTGGCGGCGACACCTTTGTCGATCAGGTAGGTTCGTACCGACTCTGCCCGCAGATTTGAAAGCTCCAGATTGTAGACGTGGAAACCACGGTCATCGGTGTGTCCCTCGATCTGTACCAGCGCGATATGAGGGGCGGCTTTAAGGGTCGCTGCGACCTGGTTCAGAATCGAGTAGCTCTCGGGGCGGATCGTGGCCGCGTTGTAGTCGAACTGAATCTTCTCGGCGATCTCGGCCTTGTCGCCTACCAACCGAACCTTGACCTCGCCTT
>JBBKVQ010000099.1:0-6633 GCA_037968515.1 Bradymonadaceae bacterium | reverse complement strand
TCTGTTTGAGGATATCGTCGCTGCTGAATCTCATTGGGGCCTCCATGCCGCGCGTTGGATGGAAGCATCTTACCTCACCCGGGATTCACGACAATTTTTCACCCAAGACTTCTGAACGTCTAGCGGCGGACTCCACTGCGCCAATAAAAGCTGACCGCACACCATGGGACTCCAGATAGGCGACTCCAGCAATCGTGGCGCCACCTGGCGAGGTCACGCGGTCCTTGAGTTCAGCAGTATGAGCCGGAGAAGAAGCAGCAAGTGCCGCCGCACCTTCCACCGTCGCAGCCGCGATTTTCCGCGCTGTGGCTCGGTCCAAGCCCATCTTGACTCCGCCGTCGGCAAGCGCTTCAAGGATCACAAAGATATATGCGGGCCCGCAACCACTGATTCCGGTCAACGCGCCGAATAAGGATTCAGAGTTCAGCTCAGCGACCACGCCAACTGCTTCGAACAGCTCGATCGCGGCACCACATGGTTTTTCGCTGAAGACGCCAGTAACGCCTTTGCCGATTAGCGCTGGTGTGTTTGGCATCGAACGCACAACCTGAGCCGCACCGCACCAGCTTTTCAGCTGCGAAATAGTGACCCCTGCAGCCACGCTAACAACCACGTCATCTTCGGAAAACTCAAACCCTGCCAGCGCACTCGCCACGTGTTGTGGCTTCACTGCTGCCAGAATCAGGCGAGGCCCGGAAAGTCCGGAGTCTTGGCCTGCCGCCAACTCCCGTGCACCCAAGCTTGCTGCAAATTCAGACGCACGCTCGCGGTTCTGATCGACGCATACCAATCGTTTAGCATCGATGCTTCCAGCCTCGACCGCCCCTTGAATCAAAGCCGAACCCATTTGTCCGCAACCGACTAAATAAACGACGAATTCCGATAATTTTTTCATGTAGTACTCCTGCGCCCAAAAATAGCCGTCCCCACCCGTACCATATTAGCGCCCTCTTCAATGGCCCATTCAAAGTCTGAGGTCATCCCCATCGATAACGTGTCCACTTCAGGATTTGCAGTTTGAAGGGACTCGTACAGGCCACGCATCTGCGCAAAATAAGTTCTAAGCTGAGATTCTTCGGCATCGAAAGGCGGAATGGTCATCAATCCTGCGACCGTCAAATTGGGAAGCTCCTGACACGACTTGCAGAACGCCAAAGCGTCGGTGGGCTCGACTCCGCCTTTGGCATCGTCGTTTCCCGTATTTATCTGAATCAGGATTCTCTGCGCCCCGGTTGCACGTTTCGAAACAGCCTTAGCCAAGCTTAGGCGATCGACCCCTTGGATCAGCTCAACCCGGTTTACGAGCTGCTTGGCCTTGTTGCTTTGGAGGCCTCCAATGAAATGCCAATGAACATCATCGGGCAACACATCGGCTTTCCCTTCCCACTCTTGCACGTAGTTTTCGCCAAAATCGCGATGGCCAGCATCGTACAAAACCTGAATATCATCGCTGTCGCAAGTCTTTGAAACCGCAACAAGCGTTACGCTGTCTGGGTTTCGCCCTGCCCGTTCACAGGCCCGCACAATGCGTTCGTTGGTCATCGACAGGCGCTCGATCAGATCACTCGCCCGCGTCATCGACGCCTCGCGAAAGGATACGCAGCAAGTCCGCCCGCTTCATCCAGAGTTTGGATGACCTCGCAAATCGGCAGCCCCACGACGGCGTGATAGGAGCCCTCGATTCGAGACACCAAAGATCCGCCTATGCCCTGAACCCCATACGCACCGGCCTTATCCATCGGCTCGCCAGTTTCGACATAATGACGAATCGTGTCGTCGTCGAGCTCCCGAAACCAAACCGTTGCGCTCACAGAACGTACGACCTCGGCGCCCGACGAACGATCGAGCCAGCAAAAGGAAGTCGTAACGGTGTGAGACCGAGCGGACAGGCTGCGCAACATATCAATGGCGTCGGCGATATCTGTCGGTTTTTCCAGAATATGGCCATCGCACTCAACAACGGTGTCCGCTGCTAAGATCCAATCTGGGTCCTCAGAATTCAGCGTTTCGCGCACGCCTGCTGCCTTTTCGCGACACAGGCGACTGGTGTACGATTCGCCGGTCTCACCCGGCCGCAAAACTTCTTCGACGGCACTGACACGCACGCGTGGATCAAATCCCAGCATGCGCATAAGCTCTAGGCGACGCGGAGAACCGCTCGCCAATACAATTTGTGGATTCTCGCTGGTTACGCGCTTCATAACGTTCCTTCATCCTAAACGGGCCAAAAGCTACCATGTCCTATCGAAATCCTACACCCACCGTCGACATCATCATTGAGGTAGAAGGTGGCATCGTTTTGATCGAACGCAAACATGAGCCCACCGGCTGGGCGTTGCCCGGTGGATTTGTGGACTACGGCGAGTCCGTCGAGACCGCGGCGGTCCGCGAAGCGCTCGAAGAAACAACGCTGAACGTGACGCTTACTGACCTGCTCTATGTGTACTCGAACCCAGCACGTGACCATCGACAACACACGACATCGACCGTGTTTGTGGCCTCCGCCAGCGGCGTTCCGCGGGCCGCCGACGATGCAAAAAACATCCAGGTGGTGGACCTTGATGATTTGCCCGACGAACTATGTTTCGACCATTCGCGAATCTTGGCCGACTATCTGAAATTCAAACGCTCCGGGACAAGACCAGTACCTGGGGGCGATCGGTGAGATCTCACTGGCCCATCTGCGTCTTGTTATTTCTGGTTGGATCACCACTTTCGGCCCAGGAACGACAGACACGTTTCGAGCGAAGTTTCAACGACGTGGGTTCGCGTGGGACCAAAGTTGTTTTGGACCGTGCCCCGAGCGCCAATAGTTGGGACGCGCGCCTTGTCGATGCACGCTCTCGAAAAACGCTCGCCGAGTCGTCGATGCCCGAGTGGGCAGGCGCCGAGTACTACACCTACGAGGCTTCGACCGTGACCGTCGGGTCGTCTTTCGTAGTCATTCTTGAGGCAGCGCCGGGTCCAGACGCGCCTAAAGTCGCCGCCAGTTTTCAGGTCGCTTTCGCCCGCGGCGCGAAACAAACCGTCTGGAAACAGGTCGCAACCACCCGGTATTCAGAGCTCGATGGAGGTGAGCGGCTTGTGGTTCGAGTGCGCGATAATCGAGCGGAATTGGTCAAAAGCGCGACTGGACCCTCGACGTTTTGTGGCGCCCAGACCGCCACCCAAGTCTTTGATCCATCGCAGGTCGCGTTTAGAACGGGCCTCGATTTAGCCGAGCTGGTCGGCAAAGCGACTCCAATCGCAGCGCTGCTTCCCAATGAGGTTTTTCAAGACGACACGCTGCCTGGCTTTTCACTTTGGTTTTTGGCCACGAGTGACCGACGTAATGCAGATGACTCGCGAACTGTAATCCGCCCGATTGAACTTGGAGATGGGAAGCTTGACACCATGTGGGTCGAAGGTCGTCCAGGCCACGGAGATGGGGAGTTTGTTACCGCCCGAATCAACCCGGCGCTGAAGCTCCGAGGCTTCCGGATCTTTCCGGGGAACGGAACCAGCCTAGCCGATTACAAGTCGCAGGCCCGGCCGACTCGGATTCTGATCAGCACCGAAGAATCCACGATGATTGCAACCCTTCCGAACACGCCCTTCAGCGAAATGAAGGAACGCGGCGGCGTCTTTGTTCGATTTCCCGAAACTGTGCGCACCCGATGCCTGACCATCGCCCTTCTCGATAGCGCGGTAGGTGACGCGACTGGCGACGACGCTTGGAAAGCCCACGCGAGCGCGATAAGCGAGGTGACCCCGGTTTCGGAGCTCTTTGGCCTGCCCACTGATTTTGCCGCCGTCGTCGTGGTCGAAAAACTGCTCAAAGAGGGAGACAACCGCAATACCAGACGATTAGCCATGTTGACTTCCCCACTGGGCAAAGACCTAGCAGTCATTCTGGATCGCGTCGTCACCGGAGGTTCGGACGAGGATCGCGCCCGGGTGGCGCCGTTGCTTGTTAACCTACCCTCGGACGAAGCCGTTCCAATTCTTATCGACCTGTTTGAAAAAAGCAGCCCGGCCAGCTCGTTTTATGTACCGGTCCGCCGTGGACTGGAAATGCACCGCGAGGTCGCTGGCCAGCAACTGGTGCGATATCTGCGCGAGTCGCCTCCCGACGATTCAAGGAAACACTCCGATTTGATCCGCATGGTCGGACGATTGGCTGCCCCCGATGATCTTCGTTTCCTGACTGCGTCACTGGGCGAAGGAGATACCCGACTGCGCAAAGAGCGGGTTCGAGCAATCTCGCGCGCAGGATTCCCCGTGCTCGGAGATTTATTCGCAGTGATGCGAGTTAAACCCAACACCCCTGCTTCCGAAGACGCCCTTAGGGCCGTGTCAGTCATCGGCCGAAAACTATTTGAGACCGCCCCCGGAACCGTCGATGGGGCAGAAATCTTGGGTAGCCTAGCCAGGTCTTCGCGATCACCTCGTACCCGCATGGTTGCTATCCGAACGCTTGAGCACTTCTCAATTCCCGAAGACGAGATAACGCTATCCAAGATCATCAAAAGCGACGTCAATCCTCTCGTGCGTCGGGCAGCCATTCACTCCCTAGCTCCGCGTGATACTCGCAATGCTCGGTTGGCCATCGAGGGCGCCCTGTCTGACGATTCCCCTGATGTGCGAATCGCTGCGGCCGAGGCGATTTCCCGACGCGAAGACGGTCGTTCGTCGGTGCCAACATTGAAAGTCTACGTCGCCAACGAAACCTGGCCACGCGGCCTCAGCGCTGGTTATGCCGTTCTTGTCCTTCATGGCGATGCCAACGATCAGAATTTCCTGGAACGCGAAATCCTACGCGATCCTCGAACAACTCGCGCTGAAATCATCGCCGATGCCCTGAAGCGCGGCTCGCGCGGAATCTCGCTCTCGGTGAGTCGGCAGCTGCTCCAAGACAAGGAAGTCAGCTTCATTCTTAAGCGGCACGTCATCGACGCGCTCGGCATCACGTCCTTACCCGCCAATCAGAAGCTCCTGTTCGAAGTCATCGAATCAGATCAGCCTTTTCCGGAGTTTGAAGATTCCAGAAACGTTAACCTACAGGTGCGGGCGCTCATGTCGTTGGGACGAACCAGGACCGAAACTTCAAGGGATTTCCTGCTCGACCGCCTTGAATCAGTCAAAGATTTGAATTGGCAGCAAGCTTACCTGCGGGCCTTGTCGTTTTCGACAGATATCCTTGCGGCAGAGCGTCTGGAAGAGTTCCTGAAGCGGGCCCCTGACTCACTGCGTGATGATATTCGTGCAGCTGTGGCCACAATTCAGCGAAGGGCGGCCATCAAGGGAATCGTGGAATCTATCGAGGACACGCTCGAGGACTAGGTTGCCGAACAAAAGGCCGCGTAGTCTGCATAGTCTTGGAATTCAGCCCCTGGACCACAAACAGGACAGGCCGAATCTGCGGATAAACCCAACTCCCGCAGGCTCGATTCGAGCGAGTCAAACACCAACAACCGACCGGACAGCGACTGTCCCAACTTCAGCAGGCTTTTGATGACTTCGTTCGCCTGAAGTAATCCGACGACACCGGGTAGTACCCCCAGAACGCCAGCTTCCTGACAGTTCGGCGCCAGATTTGACGGGGGCGGCTCGGGGAACAAGCACCGGTAACACGGGGCTCCACCAGCATGAAACATCGTGACCTGGCCCTCAAATCGATGAACGGAGCCGTGAGCTAGGGCGATTTTGTGTTTCACGCACGCATCGTTGACCAGGTATCGCGTGGGAAAATTATCCCCGCCGTCGACCACTACATCCCAACCCATTCCGAAAATCTCGTCGATGTTTCCAGCAGTCAGTCGAACTGGGAACTTCATGATATTCACGTCCGGATTCAACGCTGCGATCGACTTGGCAGCCGAATCGACCTTCAGCTGCCCTACCCTTTCGTCAGTATGAATGATCTGCCGCTGCAAGTTTGAGCGATCCACAACGTCGTCGTCGATCAGTCCAAGCGTGCCCACTCCAGCGGCTGCCAGATAAAGCGCGACGGGAGAACCCAATCCGCCCGCTCCGACAAGCAGGACACGGCTTTGCAAAAGGATTAGCTGGCCGTCGGTCCCGATTTCAGGCAGTCGCAAATGACGGCTGTATCGGGACATCTGGGCGTCATTTAGCTGAGCAGCAATTTGTGTGGGCAACCCAAAGGACTTCCATGCCGAAAAACCACCAACCAATGATACCACGTTGGTGTACCCGAGTCTGCCGAGCGAGTGGGCCGCGAGCGCGCTGCGCGTGCCTCCAGCGCAGTATAGGGCAATGGCCCGATCTTTGTCGGGGATCAATTCCTCGACTCGCTGTTCGAGCAGACCACGCGGGACAAAGATACAACCTTGTGCGTGACCGTCGACGTATTCGTCGCGTTCGCGGACATCCACCACCAGCACTGGTTCTGCCGAGATTCGACTCGCCAATACCTCGATAGTTTCCTCGCGGATTTCTGCACGAACTTCTTGCAAGAGCCGATTAAATGACGACACGTCAACCTCGAGTGGTGCGCTGTGATTGCTGAGCACCGGACTGCAACAACGGTTGTTGCCAAACTTGTCCTCTGATACAACCCTCGGCAACCAACGGACAAGCGCCCACTTACCCCTGAGTCGAATAATGATCGATCTGCGAACGTTCACGTAT
>JBBKVQ010000098.1:0-24466 GCA_037968515.1 Bradymonadaceae bacterium | reverse complement strand
CTTGTGGACTACGCTACGGCCATTCAAAGAGATCAAGACGCGAACGTTCAAGGACATCTTATGAACCTTCTGTTTGGCCGCGGATACGCATACGTACTCGCTACAACAGCAATTATACTCACAACTCTAACCAGTTGTGGCAGTTCAGTGGGCGGCGAGACCGTCTTTCTGTACGTTATTAACGGATATACTGCCGCTGAGACTCTCAGTGTGTACGGGAACACTGGACCCGTCGTTCAGGGCTTGAAGTTCGGCGATCGCTCAGATGCTCCCATCGAGATCGATCGTAATTACGGTTCGGAACTCACAGTGATCATCGATGGGGTGCCAGCTCAGCTTGAACTGGAATTCGACCTTTTCGGGATGTACCCCCAAGAGACCGGAACCATCTTCATCAAAAAACGAATCGACGTTGAGGGTGTTACAGCGTCCCTCTTTCGGCACGTACAAACGATCAGCCCAGGGTGTCAGTTCACGTTCGAAAATGGGCTTTCGCTTACAAACGAATATGTGACTGCGGGGGGATTTTCTTATATCCCAGAGTTCAAGCAAGAGAATCTCGACACAGCGGGTTATTTCGAAGAGGCACAGGTCCCAGTTCCAACAGAATGCGGAAATCTGCCGTTGCCGACGCCTCCAAACATCGCGCGAGGAGCATTGCGAGCGTTGATTGCCACGGATCCTTATTTCTTCTACGTCGATGCCGAATCTGATTTGATTTCCAATGCCATTCAGTTGGTCAACGGTTACACCCTTGAAGAAGACATCGTCATCGGAATTCCTCCAACCGGGGAATATTTTGAATGTGTTTCGGCCGCCATCTCCATCAAACAGCCTGAAGGAGCGACTCCGTTGCCTTTCCCTGCCGCCGATGCACAAGTCGAATGCCCTGACGACCTTGACTACACAAAAGTAGACGTAGATGCCATCGCGGTCGCCGAATGCGCGAAGTCGAGGCAGTATAATTCTACTTTTGCCAAGCCCAACGTCGGCTCGGAAGTGATTACGTACTACGGAATCAGCTGTGACCAGACTTTCCGCATCACCACTCCTAGGTTACAGACCATTTTTGGACCGAAGGACGGCGCGCCGCTTGGCTCACACGGAAACGGAGCATTCGTCGAAAGCACCGTAAAAATTCCCGTCGGCAGCGAGCACTTCTACGTGTTGTTTGGCCGCCCGGTTAATCCGCTGATTTGGCAGTGGGATTCAGGCAATTCCTTCGTGGATCTCAGCCCGTACCCCTACTACAACGATCAGAACAAACGAATCGGTGATACTGACTCTCCATGAATCTAAACATTCATCAAATCATCGGCGGCCTTGGCCGCCTTTTTTTTGTCCTGTGGATCAGTGGCTGCTCCGATGTTGCCCCGGGTGCGGGCGAATGGCCGATGCGTCCTCTTGTCTACACCGAGAACCCTGACCTCACTCCGGAATCGGCGGCTGTCAACGAGGGTCGGCTCATGCGTGACTTGCTGCGTGGCGCCCGAGGTGCCGGATGGGGCGCCATGCAAGCCAAACCCGCGGATTTGCCGGAGCTGGACTCGTTAGACGCCCTCGGCCGTACAGTTTTTGACGCGTTGGTCAAACACGACGAGACGCTCTGGGATCACGTGTTTGTGCCTGTCGAGGCTTACTCGGCCATGGTTCACATGGATATTGGGCCGGCCCAAGTCTTTGTGGATGGCATTCAGGGACGCTCTCGCGGTCTGTGGGATGTTTTTGAGCCTCCGAGTCTGTCCGAGTCGCGACCCGATGGATGGGCGGGGCTCTTTGAGTATGTCGAGTTTGTCCCCGGAGATGGCCGTCGCCTTGATGGCAAGTCGGCCAACTCGGACGACGAAATCGCTCAGTACTGGAACGGCCACTTGCGCGTGCGCTATGTACCGGGCGACACCACGTTCGACCTGCCGATCGCCAAGATCCTCCGAGTCGCTGGAGAGAAAGACCATTTTTATCTGGGGTCTCCGCTTCAGGTGGATTTACGCCTCAAGGTTCTGATTGCCTCTGGCATGCATCTGAAGCCAGAGCTGATGAGGTCCGAGGAATACCCTTATCCGCTGCAGGTTGGATCGTTTTGGCGCTATTCTCGCTTCCCTCAAGGTCACGAGGACGACGTGGTTGACCCGGAGGTAATGGCGACGGCCGTTGTGGTGGAAGTCATCTCGGTGGACCGCTACGACACACTACGGGTGATTAGGCTGCGGCGTTCATATAACGACACCAGTCTCACAAAAGCCGACGAGTGGTGGGTGGCCACGCCCCGACGGATCTACGTTTGTGACCGAGGCTGCAGGGGACACGTGGAGGATACGTCTTGGATGCTCGCATATTTTGCAGCTCAAGCGCCGATCTATGCCTTTCCACTCCAAGCCGAACAGCGCTGGGGCGCAGGGGGCTATGCTTCGGATAATCCAGTGTTTACGGCGGTCGCAGGACCAGCAATGGACCTGCCAGGCGGGGTTTTTCCCTCCACAATCGAAGTCAAAGGGCAGGGCGCGCTGGGCGCCTGGGACGAGCGACTTGCTTCTCGCCAGACCCGCGTCTTCGTTTGGGGAAAGGGGCTCGTGCAACGGCGTTTGGAAACTCCAAACGGTGTAATCATCGAGTCACTAAATGAGTACCGTCTGATGCCCTCAAATTGACAGAATTCGCCGCAGTACCTATCGTTGATGGCAGAACTATAAACAAAATTACAGCTTGAGTTCGAAATGCAGGATCTCGACGTTTTTGAGACCGCCGATCGGCACGAGCTGGAGGAACTTTCGGAGGCAGTCCGGGACGAAGATGCTCGTTTAACATCGGTATCGTTCCAGCCGTTCTCGGATTTAATCCATCAGCTTGCCGAGCGTGTCGAAGACCGTTCGTGCGTGGGGCTAATCATTATCGACGGAACCGAGCTGGGACCGTGGGAAAGGCAATACGGCTCTGCAAATTTCCGAGTCTTGATGGCGCGAATCGCGCAGTCCATTGAGCGCCTCCGGGGAGCCGGGTTGCGTCGCGACGACATCATGTGCTTGGACGCGGTCGACGGCGAATCACTCATCATTTTCCTCACGGCATCTCGTGACGAGAGCGTCGGACCCCCGATTGATTTCGAGACCGTCGTCAACCGGGTTAAACGTCAGGTTTTCGAAAGTTTTGCGAGCTCCGAATGGTGGTATCACCACGCCCTAGAACAGGTCGCATTCGGAAGCTCGCTGATTATCCGAAACGACAGCGTCGAGCCATGTCGGGAGCTCTATCGCGCGATTCGTAAGGCACGAGTCGATGCGCAGGTCTCGCAGCGCGAGCTGGCGCGACAGAGGCAACGTGTGCTTGGCCACATGATTGCTCAACGAAAAATCACCTCTCTTTACCAGCCCATCGTGGACCTCGGCACGATGACCAATATGGGCTTCGAGGCGCTGAGCCGCGCCGAGACCGATGACGCAGATCGGCTGGGTGTTCATCTTTTTGTCGCTGCTGCCCGCGCCGAACTCGACGGAGAACTCGACCAAACCTGCCGCACACTATCGATTCGCCGCCGTCCCGCGCTCACAGGTGGTGCGCTCTTTGTGAACAGCTTGCCCCAAGCTTTTTATGAGCCGATGAAGGATCTGGAGGCCGTCCTGTCACAGTGGGAGGCCGACGGTCTGCTCCCTTCACAGCTGGTTTTTGAGGTCACAGAAAACACCACCCAGGACCAGCTGCGGCGAATATTGCCAAACGTTCAAAAGCTAAAGGCGCGTGGATATCGATTTGCGGTAGATGACGTCGGCACTGGGACTTCGAACCTACAGCTGATAGCCGATCTGGAACCTGCATTTATCAAGATGGATATCTCGCTAACTCGCGGAATTGCCTCAAGCACCCGCAAACAGGCTCTCGCCCTCTATTTGCTTGAATTGGCCCAACGTAGCGATGCACGCCTGATTGCAGAGGGGATCGAAAACCAGGCAGATCTTGAGACAATCAAGGCCCTGAACATCACGCTCGGACAGGGTTTCTTGCTTGGTCGTCCGGCGCAGATGTCGCGGGGGCTTTAGCCTGCCAAGTGAACCACGATTTCGCGCGTGTGCGCCGACCGACGATGTTCCCACAAGTAGATGCCTTGCCAGGTGCCAAGCGCCAGCCCACCGTCAAGAATGGGGATGCTCAGAGTCGATGCCGTCAGGATGGCTTTGATATGGGATGGCATATCATCGGGCCCCTCTGCGGTGTGCGTGTAGAGCGGGTCGTTTTCGGGGACCAATCGGTTCAACCAGGCTTCAAGATCTCGCCGAGCCGACGGGTCGGCGTTCTCTTGGATCGTCAACGAGGCCGACGTGTGCCGAATGAAAACGGTGCAAAGGCCCTCGTTCAAGCCTACTTCCTTGACCAGCACGGCAACCTCGGTTGTGATATCGTGCAAGCCCTGTCGATTCGTGCGGAATTTGAGAGTCCTGATCATGAAAAAAGCCTTTCTAGCTGTGTGTTTTGTATCGATATCGGGTTGTGTCTTCGGGGCGTCCTTGGACGAGCTGGATGACGCCGTTGATAACACGAACAATTCGACGAACAACGCCACGACGAATAACAGCAGCAATAACTCCACGAACAACACAACGAATAATCAATCATGCGCAGCGCTCGAAACGCAGTTGGACGGCAGAAAAATGCCCATTTCGTTGCGTCAAGGCGGTTTGCAGGTGGATTGGCGCGACGACGTTATGGTCGTGATGGCGGATTATAATACTGAGTTTGTTTTTATCGTCGTCCAAGAAGAAGGCTCGTACCGTGTTTTGCCCGCGATGGCCCCAATTCCAGAAGTGTCACTAGGTGAGTTCACGAAATCATTCGATGTTTCGCTGCTTACGACCGTTGCTCCGGTGAGGTTCTTACTTGCTGAGTCCCGCCCGTCGGAATTGATGGTCACCATGTGCACCGAAGGCGACGGCTTGGGGCAAGCTCGCTGTGTCCGGACCATGGATGGGGCTGAGGTGATCGAAGCGGATGACCAGGTTCAGACCGCTTTTGTTCCTGGTGATCCAGCAGCTGTGATGGTTGGTTTTTCGAAAAAGGGAGGCGCGGCGGCCGCCAAACGCGTTTACTCGTCGCGCGCTGTGATTTTGAACACACCGGTCACGTTGGGACCGGGCAATGTATTTGTCTCGATCGATAATCAGGACGTATCGGGCGTGGATTTTTCTCATGTTCCAGAAACGTCAAATCGATTTCTGGTCGCTGGCGGGGCACTTACCGCTGGTTTTTTCCGGTACGCCTCAAGTACGTCAGAAGCCAATCCTGAGCCCTGCGGTGCTTTAGACACCGTGTTCTTGACGCCGTACAAGGTCAAAACCCAACACGACTCCCCGAAGGTTTTGTTTCGTACTCGTAACGGGCTCATGTTGACCGATTGCATGGCCGAACCCGGCCCGGCTCTGACCCAAGAGACCATCTGGGACTTCGACTTCGTTCCCGTCGATCGGGGAGACGTGGCCGTTTGGATTGACGGAAAGGCTGCCGAGAAGGCCGTTCGTGGAGCCGTCATCCGCGGCTCTACAACTACTCGCCTGACTTTCCGAGACGACGATCGCGTTCATCATTTTGTGCGCATGGGTAAAATCGGCAACGATATTGTGGTTGTTTTTGGCGGCGCACAAGAGGGACTCATGATGATTCGTGGGACCGAAGAAGAACTCATTTCATGTTATGGTCGCTAGTCTGCCTAAGGGTCGATGAACCATTCCATGCGGCTCTCAGGATAGCGAAGAACCCTGATTTCGTGCACACTCCCACACGCCCCGAACCGAGTAAGTCATGAGCGAGATCACCCGCACAGTTTTTCTTGATGATGGCGACCAGAAGCTGGCCCTTCAGAAGTACACGCTGACCGTCAAAAGCGGTCCGAATGCGGGTATGACTCTGGAAGGCAAGGGCCGTCTGGTTGGTATAGGAAGTTCGCCTGACAACGAGCTGTCGCTCGACGATTCGGCCGTGAGTCGTTTTCATGCCGTGATCGAAGTCGATGCCAAGGGCTATCGCCTCAGCGATCGTGACAGCAAAAACGGCACGTTTGCAAACGGTCTGCGGGTGGGTGAAGTCTATCTTGAAAACAACACATCGTTTCGCGTTGGGGATTCGGATATTGAGTTTCGGACCACCGGCGAAGAGGTCGAAGTACGTTTCAGTGGGAAGGACCGATTTGGGTCCATGCTTGGCAAGAGTCTGCAAATGCGCGAGATTTTCGCGATTCTTGAACGGGTCGCAAAAACCGACGCGACGGTTCTGATCGAGGGTGAGTCGGGAACCGGAAAGGAACTCGTCGCCGAAGCCATTCACAACACAAGCCAGAGAAAAGACGGTCCGTTCATCGTGGTCGATTGCTCTGCGATTGCCCGCGACATCATCGAGTCCGAGCTTTTTGGCCACGTCAAAGGTGCTTTCACCGGCGCTACCGGGACACGAAAAGGGGCGTTCGAAGCGGCCAACGGTGGAACGCTCTTCTTGGACGAACTTGGCGAGCTCCCCTTGGACCTCCAACCCAAGCTGCTTCGGGCCCTCGAAAAACGTGAAGTCAAGCCTGTGGGCGGTAATGATTCGATCAAGATCGACGCCCGTATTGTGGCCGCGACCAATCGAAACCTATTGCATGAGGTCAAGGAATCGAATTTCCGCGAGGATCTCTACTACCGATTTGCCGTGATTCGAGTCGACCTGCCGCCACTTCGAGAACGCACCGAGGACATTCCACTCTTGGTCGAGCACTTCCTAGCCTTGGCCAATGAAATGGCGGGGCGCACCGACATCGATATCTCGTACAAGACGATGGAGAAGCTCAAGCGTCATAAGTGGCCCGGTAACGTCCGTGAACTCAAGAACTTCGTTGAACGAGCCGTCTTGTTGGCGCAAGGCGACCAAATCGAAACTCGATTCCTGAGTGGACAGCAGGTGCCTCGCGATGAACCGGTCGCCAACCTCGGCTCTGTTCCCATGGCTCAACTGGCACTCGACGAGGACCTACCCTTCAAAGACGCCAAAAATCGGATGATCGAGGATTTTGAACTCGCGTATTGGAAGGGGCTTCTCGAGCGCACAGGCGGGAACGTATCGAAAGCTGCGCGTGTCGCAGGTGTTCATCGAAAGTCGGTCGAATATATCCTCAAGAAACTCGACCTTACGCGTGAGGATCTCTCGTGAAGTCGACGGTTATTTGTATCCCGACCTACAACGAAGCCGAGAATATCCAACAGATCATCCCGGCAATTTTTGCCGTGGTACCGAAGGTTCATATCTTGGTAATCGATGACGGATCACCTGATGGTACGGGCGCCATCGTGGATCGCATGATCGACCAAGACGATCGTATCCACGTGATTCATCGCACCGAAAAATCCGGCCTTGGCCCCGCCTATATCGCGGGGTTTCGTTGGGCGCTTGAGCGCGACTACGAAAATATCCTTGAGATGGACGCGGACTTCTCGCATCAGCCGCGCTACTTGCCAGCGCTGATTTCGAATCTGAACACCCACGATGTGGTCGTTGGATCGCGTTATGTCAAAGGCGGGGGCACCCAGGACTGGGGGCTGACTCGTCGGCTGATTTCGCGCGGTGGAGGTATTTATGCACGTTCGATTTTGCGCATTCCCGTCCAAGACCTAACCGCGGGTTTCGTGGCGTGGCGTCGTCAAGTACTCAACAGCATCGATTTTGACCGGATTGGAGCGTCAGGCTACGTTTTTCAAATCGAAATGAAATACAGGGCATTTCAAGCGGGCTATAAGATTTTAGAAGTCCCGATTACCTTCCCGGATCGTCAGGTTGGTGTGTCGAAGATGACCCCCAGTATCGCCATTGAGGCCATCTATCGGGTCTGGGAAATCAAATTTCGGTAGGTATATGGCAAGCACGACTGAATCCCCTCTGACCAAACCTTTGGTAGCGATCGCTTTGATCGCTGCGGCCGCACCCCATTTCTTCTTTGCGTCCCCGATGCAGCTGCATCTGGAAGGCAATATGAAGGGCTGGTTGGGCCTTATTATTTGGGCGCCAGCGATCCTGGCCGGCATCGCATTTTTCCTAGGGGTCGAGTTTTCCGGGCGCGTTCGTGAGGTCAAGAATCAACAGCTCGCCAACGCGACTTTGGTCCTCGTACCGCTGGCTTGGATCATCTTTTTGGCGCTCTGGTTTGAGTCTTGGTGGACTCAGATGCAGGGCCTGCGGCCTATGGCAGAGCTCCAGAAGGTGTTGCCGCTGCAAGCTGGGCTGGCTGCGTTGCAGGTTCTGTTTTGGCAGGGAATCGTTCAAAGCCATATCAGCCCAAAAGTTGGCCCGACCGGGCGAGTCTTGATTGTTGTGGGCCTTCACGTCGCAATCACAATTCCGTTTGTGCTGCATCCGTCTGCGCTGGTCCACCCGTGGGCTGACGTGATCTTTCCGACCGCAGTCTGGAGCCTACTTATCGCTCTGGTCGCAGAGACCGGGGTTCCGCACCGAACGACGATGGCCGTTGCGGCTATATTTGGTGCGGCTTGGGTGTGGTTTCAGCAGGCACTGCTGCTCTGAGGCTCTAGAAAACGAATTCGGGCCCCAACATGAATCCCAGCGCAGCTTCGGATGTATCCTCATCAAACAGGACGAGGATTCGAATGCCCGCATGAAGATTGATCTGTCCTTCCTTATGTTGAATCGGAAGCTTCAGGCCCATGTTTAGGTCATATCCCCACGAAAATTGCGCTTCTTCAAATTCAGCCACCTCGGCTCCTTTCTCACGACCCACATCAACTGGTTTGGCGCCGATGGGTTGGCTGACGAAAGTATTCAAACCCAGATACGGCACCAGATATCGGTTTTCATAAGCCAATATTATTCCAAAATCTGGCGAGATGAATCCACCTCCTGCTGGGGCGTAACCTCCTCCGAGCCCTCCCGTCAGTGCGACATTTTCTCCTAAGAATGACGGAGCCCATTTTCCACGAATTCGGCCACTCATGACGATTGGGTTATCACCAGTTTTTGTGATGTTCCCAGTGGTGCCTTTCACGCTCGGTCCCGAGTCGTTAGAAATCATGATCACATTGGCGTCCGCTCCGATCTCGACGTCGTAACCGATCCCTTGTTTATACGTGCCCGTCAGTGACAGAGCGTTGAAGCCCCAAACAGCCCTGGTAGCCCCGGGAACCACCGCGATTGCATGATCTCCCTCATCGATGACTGCCGAGGACTCCAACATGTTTACCCGAGCTGGCGGGGAAAAGACGTGTGAACACCCAGTGAAACAAAGCACAGACAGGGCGGCTATCAAGGCATTTCGGGTCGTCATTAGTGACCTCCATACAAATCGCAAGCAATTATGACTCGCGGGTCAGTTTGTTTTGATCATTATGACTGGTCGGTCACTTTGTAAAGCTCCAATGGTCTTAATTCGTCAAGATGAAAGCATGAGTGACAGGTTAGAAGATCAGCTCGGGCCCGAGCATGAGTCCTATCGCCACAGCACCGTCATCAACGTCGTTGAGCGACAGTATCCGCATACCTGCATGCAGATTGAGCTGCCCTCCCTTGTATCGAATCGGCAACTTTGCTCCCGCACTAAGGTCATATCCCCAGGTGAACTGCGCTTCGTCGAATTCAGTTCCGGCGGGGTCGTCGCCAACACTCACATCGATTTTTTTGGTGCCAATCGGCTGGCTGACATAGGCGGTCGCACCCAGATAGGGCACCAAGTAGCGATTTTCAAACGCCACGACGATTCCAAGATCTGGTGAGACAAATGCGCCGCCATCAGGGGCATACCCGCCTCCGATCCCTCCTGTCAGTGCCGCGTTTCCTCCCAACGTCGCCGGGGTCCACTTGGCGCGTACTCGCCCGCTGTAGATGTAGCGGTCAAGATCCACAGATGAATTTTGACGGTCGAACGAGATCACATTTGCGTCGGCTCCGACCTCAAGGTCGTGGCCAACCCCTTCCTTGTAACTTCCTGTCAGGGATAGCGCGGAGAATCCGAAGACCTCACCGGTAATCCCGGGAGCGACAGCGAGGGCGCTTTCACCGTCAGCGAGTACCGCCGCTGATTCCAGCATATTTACGCGGGATGGCGGCGAGTAGATGTTCGTGCTGCATCCCATTATGGATAGACTTGAAACGATCATGACTGAAACAAAAATACGCTTGCTCATATACTGACTCCTGAGTCACTTTGTGCTTTTGACTTAAGCAGCGTTCGTGCCAAGGATTGTGACGATCTTTAGTAGTATGTTTTTATTGGGTTAATTTAATTTTCCGGCCGGTGGTTGCCGACAAGCGTAGGGACCGGTGTCACCCTGGGACTCCACAACTGGAGTAGGTTTTCGCAACATTTTTTTTCTTTGTCCGATAACGACGTTCGACAGGATCATGGGACCTTGAATGTCTGGCTTTGATCTAGGATACTGAAAATCCATTCAGTGGTTTTGCCACGAGCATCGGTGACCCAATGAACGCCCCAAGCCTTGCGACAGACATAGATTCGGGTCTGGAAGCCCTTTTTGGCTTCACGACCTTTCGTGACGGACAGCGAGACATCGTAGAGTCCGTGATTGAAGGCATGAATGCGCTGGCGGTTATGCCCACTGGGTCTGGCAAAAGTCTGTGTTACCAGCTCCCCGCCTGCGTACTTGAAGGCGTCACGGTGGTGATTTCGCCTTTGATCGCGTTGATGAAAGACCAGGTCGACGCAGCAGTGGCGCGGGGGATACCCGCGGCGTGCATCAACTCTTCGATTCCTTATGCCGAGCAGATGGATCGGCTGCATGACATGGTCGATGGCAAGCTGAAGTTGGTTTATGTCGCACCGGAACGTTTCCGAAATACGGCATTTCTAGAGGCGATCGAACGAACCAAGGTCTCGATGTTGGCCGTTGACGAGGCCCACTGTATCTCGCAATGGGGACACGACTTCCGGCCGGACTACCTTGAAGTCGGTGAGTTCCGTAAGAAGCTTGGATCGCCCGTGACAATCGCTTTGACGGCCACCGCAACACCCGAGGTTCAGGCGGATATCCTGCAACAGCTCGGGATGCCAAATGCCCGAGTTATTGTCTCGGGCTTTGAACGTCCGAACTTGTTTTTTGAGGTCCGTCACGCCGCCACGGATGAAGACAAGTTTGCCCGAATCCAAGAGGTGTTGGCGCATTTTCCTGGCGAGTCGGTCGTGATTTATTGTGCGACGCGCAAACAAGTTGACCTTGTGTGTTCGATGCTCAGAAATGCGGGCCATCTTGTGGGGACTTATCACGGAGGGCTAGGGGACACGCGGCGTAACGAGGTTCAGGAGTCGTTCATGGCCGGCGACGTCCCGGTGCTGATCGCAACAAACGCGTTTGGCATGGGGGTGGATAAATCCGATGTTCGCGCGATCATCCACTACAACGTGCCAGGCAGCGTGGAAGCCTACTATCAAGAGGCCGGCCGTGCAGGCCGTGACGGCGACCCCGCTCATTGTGTCCTGCTATTTGGCGCCAATGATCGCTCGATTCACGAGTTTTTTATCGACCTCTCGTTTCCGATGCCTGACGTCGTGATGGGGGTTTGGTCGGAGCTACGAAGATATGGTTTGGGGAGTCATGCTGTGGGTCCCGAGATGGTCGCTCAGGTGATCAATCGTTCGTCAAAGCAAGGGAATGTCAGCAGCGGCGCGGTCGAGGCGGCATTTCGCTTGCTCAAGTCCGTCGGACATATCGACTTCGGCGTTCGCGACGGATTCCCTTGGACTTCGGTCGCAGACCTCAGTCGTACTCGAGACTTGCGAGTGGACTGGGACCAGATAGCTTTGCGTCGCGATATTGCTCAACGGCAACTGAACGATGCCGTGCGGTTTTGTTGCACCTCGAGTTGCAGGCAACTTCAGCTGCTTCGCCATTTTAACAGCGTCTCGACCTTCGGTTCGAAATGCGGTCACTGCGATCAATGTGCCGGTCCCGCCGATATGACTCCCCAGACTCGCGATGTTCATAAGGTGCCGGATTCGATCGATATCATCGTTCGAAAACTCCTGAGTGGCGTGGCTCGCACCAATAACAAGGGCACAATTCATCTGATCGCCGCAATGCTGCGGGGTTCATCCTCTCGCCTTTTGTCGGATCGTGGGATGGAGCGCCTTTCGACGTTTGGCGTGCTGGACTATCTGGAGCCTGCCGAACTTATGGAGATCTTCGATTTGTCCGAAAGACATTTCCTAGTCACCAAAACGACACGGGGCCGCGTATCGCTGACGGACGACGGTGCAGCAGTGATGCGAGGCGAATCTCCGGTTCCCGAGGGGCTTATCACCCGAATGATCAGGCGATGGCGCGAGGAAGATGCAGCATGAATCAATTAGATTTTCCCGCCGCCAAACACGCAGTCGTGGTCGTTCCCGATCTGACACGTCCCTTCGATTTGGAAGTATGGCTGCCGCTTATCCTTGGCTCCTTGAAAAGCGAAACGGTTGAGGTGGTCGTGGCCTTAGGACTCCATCGTCCGCTCACGCCCCAGGAGCTCGCGCCTCTAAGCAGGATCTGTGACGAATACGGCGCCGGTCTCCGCCAGCATGACCCGGACGCCCAGAACCTCCAGAACACTTCCCACGAACCACCGGGTTGGTTCGCGCCAGAGCTCCTAAGAGCTGATCTGATCGTTTGTGCGGGAGTCGTTGAGCCACACCAGTACGCTGGTTACTCCGGAGGCATCAAAGGCCTTGCGATAGGCTGTGCGGGCCGTAAGACCATCAATTGGATGCACGGTTTGGAGTTTCTACGCGAATCGACCACCGGCGTGGGGAAACTGGACGGAAATCGGTTTCAAGACAGTCTGTGGCAAGTGGCTTCGGTGTTTGAGCACGTATGGGGCGTTTTTTTGGTTCCAGGCGGCGGTGTATACGCGGGCCCTGTCCACGCCGCGTTCGAGGCTGCTACTGAGGACGCGGCGTGTCGGCATTTTGTAGAAGTTGCCGCCCCGGTGGAATGGCTTCGGTTGGTCGTACCGCCGAGTAAAGCGAGCAACTTCTATCAAGCTTCGCGCGCGGCGACCTACGCGGCGCTTGTCGATCGACCAGCACTGGTAACGAATGGTTGGCTCTTGATCGAAGCCGCATGCCCCGAAGGCATAGGCGAAGGCAGCGGCGAACGGGCATTTGCTTGCGCCATTCAACGTGGAGTCGATCAGTTGCTCGAGGACATGTCCGGAAACCACGATATCGGTGGCGGCGAACAACGCGCATATGTTTTGGCGACGACACTTCGGTCATTTCGGATGGCTGTGATCACCGAGGCAGATTTGTCTGAGCTAGATTCCATGGGCATTCTCACGTTTTTGTCTTTCGACGAGGCCAAGGCTCGTCTGGGGCTTTCGAATGTTGGATTGGTCATCGAAAATCCGTTCCATCAGGTTCCAAGACTTCGCTAATGGACTTGGCTGCTAGCGATTATCGGTCATCAGGATTTGCGCGCGCCTGCCGTGGCCTGCCTGCGATCTATCCGCTTGCACAGCAGCAATAAAACACTGTACATATTTACAGTGCAGGAGGCATGAATGCGGACACGACAACCGACCAGCGACTCTCTGAAATCTCTCGTCAATTATTGGAAGTCGGGTAGCGGCGTGGGTCGGTCATTCACCGCCATCAAACATATCCCAGCACTTTCACCAACCTTCGCGCCTTTTCCTGACGCCTTGGATCCTCGCCTAGAACAAATGATGAGAAATCGAGGCATCGACCAGCTCTATTCTCATCAGTCTGCGGCGATCACCCACGCCCTAGCCGGCAAGAATGTCGTGGTCGTTACGCCGACGGCCAGCGGCAAAAGCCTGTGTTACCACCTGCCGATTTTGAACGGTCTCTACCAAAATGCTTCGGCACTGTTCATCTACCCAACCAAAGCTCTGGCCCAAGATCAGACATCCGAGCTCAACCTTTTACTACAAGGGTGTCCAGATACTGACGAATCTTGGGAGGCCCAGGTCTATGACGGCGACACGCCGCCCGATGTGCGTCGCAGAATCAGGCGTAGCGGCAGGTTGGTGATTTCGAATCCCGATATGCTGCATGCTGCGATTTTGCCTCACCACGACAAGTGGGCTCATTTTTTCCGAAGCCTGAAATACGTGGTCTTGGATGAACTCCATACCTACCGAGGTGTGTTTGGATCTCATGTCGCCAACGTTGTTCGTCGGCTCAAACGGATTTGCGCACATTACGGATCCGACCCAGTGTTTCTGGCGACCAGCGCCACGATTGCCAATCCAAAGGAACTTGCTGAGGCATTGACGGAACAACCGTTTGAGCTTGTGAACCAAAATGGCGCCCCGGCCGCAGAGCGATACGTCTGTTTCATGAATCCGCCGATCAAGGATATTCAGCAGATGCGAAGACAGAGCGCGCTGTCGGCCGCTCAGAGCATTGCCAAAACTACGTTAGAGAAAGAGTGTGGGACGATTGTGTTCACGCGCTCACGCCAGTCTGTAGAGGTGTTGATTAAACACCTCAAGGAACGGCTGAAAGGCGAACGAAAAGAATATTTGGCCAACCGGGTCGCCAGTTATCGAGGCGGTTATCTGCCAAACCTTCGTCGTTCGATTGAACGAGGGCTGCGAGACGGCTCGGTTCTTGGGGTGGTGTCCACAAACGCTTTGGAACTTGGGATCGATATTGGCTCGCTGGATGTGTGCGTTCTTGCCGGATATCCAGGAACAGTCGCTTCGACATGGCAGCAATTCGGCCGCGCCGGACGCAGCGGTGGGACGTCGCTGTCGGTGCTGGTTGCAACCGATGATCCCCTGGATCAGTTCATAATCCAAAATCCGGACTACTTTTTTGACCAGTCTCCGGAGGCCGCGCGAATCGACCCGGATAACCTTCGGATTTTGGTCGAGCACCTCAAGTGCGCTTGTTACGAACTGCCGTGGATGCAGGGCGAAGCCTTCGGAAACTTAAGCGCTCCGGAAACCACCGAAGTCCTTGAGTTCTTGGCCAGAGAGACACAGTTGGTGCAACTCAGCGGTATGCAGTGGAAGTGGACCACGCAGAATTACCCAGCAAACGAAATCAACTTACGCAATATCGCCGACGAAAACTTTGTGGTGATCGACATCACAGCCGACGAACCCGTTATCCTTGCTGAAGTAGACTTCGAAGGCGCACACACCACCATCTACCCCAACGCGGTTTATCAAGTGTCTGGGGAGCCCTATCGAGTCGAACGGCTGGACTACGACGAAAGACGTGCTTATGTGCGCCGAAGCAACGACGGGTATTACACCTCGGCCATGCATTACGCAGCGGTGAGCATTCTGGATAAATTTGACGAACGCGACGTGGCCCCAGGCCGAATTGGCTACGGCGAAGTCTGTGTGACCGACCGCTTCGTCGGTTACAAGAAAATTAAATTCAAGACGGGCGAGAACATCGGGTACGGCGAGTTGAACCTGCCGGAGCTGGACCTTCATACCACATCCTACTGGCTTGAATTGCCCAGCGATAATTTCCCCACTCTGTCCGCGGACCCAGAGCGATGGGCTCGGATCGTGGCGGGCCTTGCTGAAGTCATGAAGACGGCAGCAAGTCTGAAGCTCATGTGCGACCCAAGAGACCTGCAGCTCACGATCGGCTCGCTCGCCGAAGATCGCTGGCTATCCCACGGGTTCGATGGATTGACACTCAGGGACCGAGACGGCACTGCTCATTCGTTTGAAGCCGCGCCAGACCCTCAGCTGGGATTGATTGGCCCGGTTTTGTACGATCCGACCATTTTCATTTACGACAAATTTCCCTGCGGCGTTTGAATTGGAGAGGGCCTTTTCGACGAGCAACGGCCTTTCATGCGGCTGTCGCTCGACCTTCTGCAACGGTGCAGCTGTGAACATGGATGCCCGTCGTGCGTCGGGCCGCCTGAACCCGGTCGCAGCGATATCAAATCGGGGGTGACCGAGTTGATTCAACGCTTAGCGTTTGTGAACTGATCATAGGTTATACGCCAGTCCTCCTGGCAGCCAGAAGCCCGCCTCGCAGCTGAGCGGAGCGACTCCTCGGTTTCCGCCTTTGACCTCCAAACGCACTTCGGCGATCTGATTGGCAGGTCGAGAGAGAGCCAGAAACAGTTGTGCCGGCCGCAGCGCGCCGGCCCTCGAGCCAATGCCAGTCGCCACTTTTCGATCACCAAAAACGCCAATCAGTGAATGCTCAACCGGGTTAAATGCGCGGGTGTGAACACCAATGAGCAATCGACAGGTCTCGCACGCCGAAAAGATGTGCGGGTTTCTCGACGCGAGGACATCATCGGTTAGGATGGCAGAGAGCGGAGATCACCAATCCGTCCGACATGGCATGAGATGACGAACCGTTTTGATTTAGATGTACTTCGGGGATGGACGGAAAAACGAGACCGGGAGTTGGATGGGACGCATCGCGTGCCTGCACTTGCGAGTCTTGTTTACAACCGCAAAGGCCAACCGCTTCAGATCAACATCCACGGGCCGGACGTTTACGTCGGGCGGTTTCATCCTCAACACGGGCCCGTTGACTTGCTCATGGAGGGTCTTGACGACCACGAACTCTATAAGGTGTCTGCCCCTCACGCTCGCATTTCGCTGGGTGACGGAAAGACATGGTTTGTCCGCCCACTTTCACCATCGTCTTTCACCTATATTAACGACCGCCTGCTGAGCGACACACGAGAGCGTTATCCATTGATTGATGGCGACGTGCTTCGTCTTGGAGTCGTCCCGTTTGAATTCGAGGTCAAGGACCTTGATTTCGAGACATGGCGTGGCCGCCAAAAAGACCTGCTGCTGGCAGTCGAAGAGCCCTCCATCTTTCTGATGAGAGCGGGTGCGGTTTGTGGCCCAAACTACGTTCTTAACAAAAATGCCCACACGGTTATCGGAAGGACATTTCCAGAAGTGCTTGCAGCGGGGCATCGGCAACCCAGTTGGGATCTATCGGGACTGAAAGACGAGGAGCGCAAGCATATCGGACTGCGTCATGCCGAGTTTTGGTGTGAGGATGAGGATTGGTACATTCTGCCGATGAGCCCTCGGCAACGAACTTACGTCAACCGAATCGAGGTCACGGGCGTGACGCCACTTATGCCAGGCGATGAAATCGGTCTGGGTGCGGTGCTCTTTCATTTTCATCATCCCAGTAATATCCGTGCGAGCACAAACCGGCGAACCGTGGAGCTTCCTGCGATTTTGAACTGGCGCGAGGAACACGCTCGCCGAAAACGCGCAGAGGAGACCCAATGACCTGGAGCGCGGGATCAAGGATTGAGATCGGGTCTGCTGTTTGGCTGATCGATGACGTGCTGTGCGGAAAAGCCAACGAAGCCTGGACGTTTCGTGCACACAGAGAGTCGGGCGAAACGGTCTATCTATGGCTCGGCAGCCATGCCTGGGCTCGGGACGTGCAAACGATTTTTCAGGATTTAGAACCCAGCGGTCTACCCCGTATTTTGGCGACTTTTGAAGGCGCTGACGAAACTGTCTTTGAGATCACCGCCCCTCCGGCAGGGTCGGCTCCCTTGCGGGATGAGGATTGGCTCAACGTTGCTCGTCAACGCGCCATAGTGGGGCTTCAGAACCTGACCGCAATGATGGGAGTGCTGCACGAAGAGCGAGGTTGGCTTCAGGGCGTCAAACGACGAGAAATCTGGCTCAACCCAGCAGACGGTTCGCTCTTTTTGATGTCTCTGGGCCGACTTCACCTCACGCGGAAACCAGCGATTGAGGCGGCGTGGAGAGATATGCGCATCATCGGTGAACTTGCCTACGAGGTGTTCGCACAGGAGCTCTACCCAGGGGGCCATCAAATGGCCGCGATCCTTCAAGACAAAAGCGTGATGGAGGGCACCCCGATTCTGTTCCCAGGGCTGCCGCAGCTACTGGCGGGATGTGTGTCTCCTTACGGCGATCTGGCTTACGTCGACACAGGAGACCTTGCAGAGGGCCTGGAGCAAATTCGTGTTGAGCTCGATCGGCCACTCACGTTTGTCGTGGGTTCGGCCTCGACGGTTGGGAATTATCTGTTTCGCAAGAATAATCAGGACTCCTGCGGTCATCTGGTTGCGAACTCAATTTGTGGCTCGCGAAAGGTGTCGTTGGGCTTCTTTTGCGTGGCCGACGGAATTGGCGGGATCCAAGATGGGGAGCGCGCCAGTCGCGTTGCGGTCGAGACTGCAACTCAGTCGTTCGCCCGCGCATGGGCGCATTACGGTGCGGCTTATATCGAAAAATGGGCGCCAGAGTTGGCCAAATCCGTGGCTAAAGTGGTCGGCCAACGTCTGGCCGTAGAGGGTGAACTCCGGCCCAATAATAATCGCGGCGGGACCACGTTTAGCGGAATGGTGGTTTGCGGCAACAAGCTAGGGATCTGCCATGTCGGTGATTCCCGCATCATCCTGATACGCGACGGTGTGTTGATTCAGCTGACCCATGACCACACTCTGGCCAACATCTTGATTGAACTCGGTGAGCTGACCCCTGCAGAAGCGCTAAAAAACGACGTCTCGCAACGTACGATTTCGCGTTTCCTCAGCACGTCTGCCGAGGTCGAGTACGATCGCGTAGATGGATTTGGGGTCGAATCTGAGGTGCTGGGCGAGGCGCTGACCGAGCGAGGACTTACGGTCGAGCGCGGCGATTTGTTCATCCTGACCAGCGATGGAACCCACGGGGAAATCGACGAGATTGGGATTTCAGCGCTCGTGCAAATCCATCGCGACAGCCCGCAAGACCTTTCAGAGGCACTCGTTCAGAACGCGGTCGACTTAATGGGGCGTGATAACGCGACGGCCCTAGTTGTAAGGATGGATTAGCGGCCCATCTCGACGCGGTTACGACCGCCTCGTTTGGCTCGGTAGAGCGCCGCATCGGCGGCACCGATGAGCTCGTCCTGAGTCTCGACTTCGATCTCAGGATAGCTAGCGACGCCCACGCTGATTCGAATCGGAATCGTTTTCCCGTCGTACTCAAAGACCGTTTCTTCGACCACACGGCGGATGCGTTCGCCCAGCTGATATGCCTGATACATCGTGATGCCACGACTGATCACGGCGAATTCTTCACCGCCATATCGGGCAAATGTGTCTTCTGCTCGCAAGGTTTGCAGCGAGATTCGACCCAGCGTTGCCAGAACATAATCGCCGGCCAAATGGCCGTAGTTGTCGTTGACCAGCTTGAAGTGATCCACATCAAACATGATCAGTGCGACGTGTGTGCTGTGTCGCCGAGCGTAGGAAAACTCGCTCAGGATATGATTCGTGAAGTATTTCTTGTTGTACGCCTGAGTCAGGCCGTCTCGAAGCGCGGCGTCCACCATTTTTTTCTGGTAGGCCTCTTCGACTTTGTCGGTGAAGGTGAACTTGACGATAGTGCTGGAGCCCAGCGCAATCTTGTCTCCATCCTTCAGTTGTTGCGCAGTCACCACTCGGATGCCGTCAACGAAAGTTCCATTGGCGCTCTGCAGGTCTTCAATGAAGAAGTCGCCACCCACGCGATAAAGACGGGTGTGGGCTCGTGAGATACCCACATCTTGCAGTTGAAGCTCGGCGCTTGGCGATCTGCCGATCGACACTTCAGCGCGATCAAGCTTAAACATTTTGCCCGAGTGCGGCCCCGCAATCACGATCAAATAGGCTTGATCTCTTGCCGCAATTTCATCGCGCACCTTTCTCAGGGTAGCCGAGTCAACAATTTGAGTGGCCTCTGAAGGTTCTGAATGGTCTTGGGGAAAGTCGTTGTCGTCCATCCAGCCTGTCTACAAAAAGAGATTATGAAGGTTAGTTCATCTGGTTGGCGCGGGGCAACCTGAAATCTGTCGGACCAACTCGAAACTGTAGTCAATTCTGTATGAACTTCCTGATTTCATGCTGAACCGCGCGGTGTTGGTCATTCTTACGAAGAGTTTTCAGTCTCGAAACTCCCTCGAGCCCGCCATGCTTCCCAATCGCCGAAATCGACGTGAGTTTCAGTTGAAGGTCTTCACCCTTCAGAAGTGCCTCCAAAATCGGAAGGGCGGCCTCTTTCTTTAACTTGGCGTAACTCATGATGGCGTGATGTCGGAGCAGATTCAACGTGTTTTTTTCGCTTTCAGGTTGGTCTTGTGTGTCCGTCGAGATCGTTTGCTCAAGTAGCGCGAGGCTCAACGGGTCGCCAAACAACGCTAAGGCGTCCATGGCTCTCAAGCGAAACGAGGGCATCATATCGGGGTCTTGGGTGATCTCCCGAAGGATCTCAGAGACCTCCGCGTCGCTGCCGGCGGTAGCGAATTGCTCCTGCGTCGGAAACAAATGATAGGCGCTCAGCAAGAACCTGACGCGCTCCCTTGGCGTTTGTTTGGGACTCTCCGGTGTGGTGGTCGTCGGCCCCTTCGTCCCAACCGGCAGATCTCCTGCCACCTGAGCTGAAGCAAACAGGGGGAACAAGGCGAGCGGGAGAATGACAAGGATGTGTTTGATTCGCATGATATTTCTCACTGCACGAGGGGGCTTCGTTTCACAACGAACGCCTGGCCTGCGGTGGTTTTAGATTGGTCGCCACCGAGGGCGTAGGCAAACATGAAGTTCGTGGCGTCACCGCAGAGGAAGGCGAGGTCGGGTGCCAAGCATTCCGGGGTGTCCGAGATCGGGTCGTGCGCCGAGCCATAATGCTCGGTCGTGTGTCGCAGCCCCAGGAAATGTCCAATTTCGTGCGCCATGGTTTGGCCCAATTGTGTGTTGTCGCTACCAAGGCTGGCCGAGCTGAACACAAGTCCGGCTCCAGAGTTCCCATGAAGTCCCGCCATACCCGGAATACCCGTCGATACGCCCAGCAGGCCGGGGGCCTCGGAGATGTTGAAGTCCTGAATGAGGAAAACATTCACCGACAGACTCTCAGCAGCAGTTGGGCCTGGTGACTGGCTGGAGGCCACCAAATTATAGACATCGTTAAAGTCCCGAATAATGGAGTACTGCGACGTAATATCGGCTGACGTGTCGAAGTAGTTCGCGACACTGGCAGTGATACCCATGCTCGAATAGATACGCTTCACGATATCGACCACTTGCTTAACATTGGCGTTGGTCTTTGCGGCGCTGGCATTCACCGAGGTTCCGACAAAATAGAGATTTACGGCGAGCTTCGTGCCCGGTGCCGTCTTTGGGATCACGTAGTAACAAAGCTCGCTCGCCTGGGTGCTCACGGTTAGCGTGTAGTCTCCAGCCCCGAAGGCGTTCCTGAATGCTGCAGAATCCGAAGCCGGAAACAGGAGCGGCGCGAGGCTTCCCAGGATCTCAGGGTTGATCGCTAGGAAGTCGTAATCGTTGATGATGTCGAGGGTGCTGCCATTGGGATAGGTGAGCTTGGTTGGTGTGACCTTCTCGCCGCCCGGGGCGAACGGCGCGATATAGAAACCGATCGTGCCAGTTGGCATGGTGAATTTGATGTTCTTATCTGGCCCACAGATCACGTCGAAAGCGCCACCGGTCGCCGCAGGGGCCACGGCCTCGACGGTCGAGTCGCATACTTTGCCTTCGGGAACATCGCGGCATTCATAGCCGGCACGACAATCTGTTGTCGCCGTGCAGGTCTTCAGGCAGGTCGTTGACCTCGAACGCGCCACACAGATGCTCTCACCATTGCAGTAGGTATCGTCCGCACAGTCACGGGTGGTGCAATATCCGCCCGGAAACGAAACGTCGCCGCTTTCTTCAGTGTTTTCGCGGATGCAGGTGTTGCCTTTGCAGTTCAGACCCGCCACACAAGCTTGCCCATCATCAACCCCATCTGGATTTCGGGGGGCTTCGGCTGCGCCTTCGAGGCAAACGTCCTTCCCATCGAAGTTTTGACACGAGTAGTTGTACCGGCACGTATCAGCTGCGGGGCTACATCCCTGTAGACACGCCCTTTTTTGGTCGGCAGCGTCTGCGTCTGGGTTCAGCAAAATACACGGGTTTCCTCCAAGGCAGTCAGCCTCGGTCGTGCAGTCGAGCTGCGAACAGTACCCGCCAAAGAACGAAGTCAGGCACGTGGCGTTGTCGCCATTACATTGCGTATTGGAGGCGCATCCCGAGCCGGTCGCACCTTGAACAGGTGCGTTCGAGGCGCCCGGAGTCAGACAAACCGCCGCGTCATCCAACTGAACGCACACGTAGCCTTCCGAGGCCCGATCGCAGGTTCCGTCGTAATTACACAGCTCGTAACAAGCGGTGACGTTGGCTCCAGCGAGTTCGGTACGAAAACACTCGCTGCCCCAACCTGAGCACCCGTTGGTTTCACAAGACAGTGTTGTGCAATACCCACCGGTAAAACCGAGGTCCTCTGTGAGGCATTTTCCGCCCACACACGATGCGTTGGTGACACATGGCGCTCCATCAGAGATCGAGTCGATGAAAGCCGTAATTTCCTCACACCCTGTTAACAGGAGAGCGGAAAGGATGATGTAATGAACCAAACGCATAGTGCTCCTTGCGAGCCGAGTGTCTGTAGGACGCTCGCAGCGGCCGCATTATTCTATCTATGCCGCTAAACTTCAATGAATCACTGGGTTGGGCCTCATTTAGTGGTCGCCAAGAATTTTTATTGGGCAAAAATGAAAAAATCCAATTGAACACCTTGCGAATATCGTTTAGAAGGGCCGCTGACGGGGTGTAGCGCAGCCTGGTAGCGCGCCTGTTTTGGGTGCAGGATGTCGTCGGTTCGAATCCGGCCACCCCGATCAAAAAAGAAAAACCGACCCGCAAGGGTCGGTTTTTTTTTTGGAATCTGTGTTAGGTTTTGAGTCCACTCAAGAAACACAGATTTTCATGAAGAAAGACGCCCCTCTTTTCCGATTCAATACCGAGCGACCTCATCTGGTTTCAGAGGTCACACGTCGTGTTTTCGCCGACTATCTGAGTCGTTCGCGGACCTCGTCGTCGCACGCGCTTGAGTATGTTCTCAACGAGACCGCGTTCCAAGAACTTGAGCGTTTGAGGCTCGAGACTGGCCCCGAGGACGAGATTCGTCCTCGAGAATGGTGGAAATCCGCGGCACGAAGTCTTAGCGAGATGTCCGAGGACGAAAAGCGCGAGATGCTTCGAGGACTCGTTGAATCCTATACAGATGATACGGCAGGCCGGTTTGAGCCAAGAGTGTTCAAATTTGCTTCTGGCGTGCTTCCTGTCGGCCTGAGTTTTCTGTTCAAGACCCAAGACGTTCGTCATCTTCCAGGTGCCCAGGATCTTGCGGACACTGTTAAACACGTTCGCGATCTTGAGGAACGTGTCGAAGTTCAGGGCCCGGTGGATCAGCTTCGTCGATTGGCCAAAACTGGCACGTTGGTCGTGGTCCCCACTCACAGCTCAAATATGGATTCGATCCTTTTGGGCTGGGCACTTGAGCAAGTAGGGCTTCCTCCGGTGACCTACGGTGCGGGTAAGAATCTCTTCGCCAATCCGTTGACCGGTTTTTTCATGCACAACCTTGGCGCGTACAAGGTTGATCGACGCATCAAACACGACCTCTATAAAGATGTGTTGAAAAACTACTCTCAGGTTTTGCTCGAAAATGGATATCACAGCCTGTTTTTCCCAGGCGGTACCCGCTGCCGGTCCAATGTCGTTGAAGACCGCTTGAAGCTTGGACTTTTGGGCACGGCAGTTACGGCATCGATCCATACCCTCCAGGCGCACAAATACCGTCCGATCTACATTGTCCCAGTGACCCTGAACTATAACCTGGTTCTGGAAGCCGAGAGCTTGATTCGTGAGCATCTGCGCCGGGAAGGCGGCGCCCGCTATTTCCTTGAAAACGACGAATTCAATCAGATATCAACCGTGATTCGCTTCGTGCTGAACACCGTTCGGATGGACGCGTCGACTGTAATCCGCTTTGGCCAACCCCATGATGTCTTCGGCAATCGCGTCGAGGACGACGGTGAGTCATATGATGCACGGGGTCGTCGAGTCGATCCTGTCGAGTTCGTTCGTTCGGTCAAAACTGGGGAAATTGTCGAGGATCCGGCGCGGGACCGAGAGTACACCCGATTTGCGGGGACCCGGATCGCGGACGAATTCAAGCGAAATACCGTGATTTTGAGTTCGGCTGTGGTGGCTTACGCACTGTTCGAGTTGCTGGCCAATCGATTCCCTAACCTCGATATTTACCAGCTGGTGAGACTCAACTTCGAGGAGACGATCCCGTGGCACGAATTACGGTCTACGATCGCCGAGGCAGTCAGTGATATCCGCGGACTGGGTCGTTTGGATAAGCTGCAATTGTCTGGGGCAGTTGCCGCGGGAAACATCGATCAAATCATGGACCAAGGTGTCCGCAGCCTGACGATGTTCCATATTCCAGCAGCGATCGAATACGTGCCGTCAGGGGTAAGGATTAATAAGGTGGATTTGCTACTCTTTTACGGCAATCGCTTACGGCCATTTGGCCTCGATGCGCGGGATATCCTCGCACGCGCAAAAGTTTAAGGGCGTAACATGGAAAAAGTCGCGATAGTTGGTCATGGCGACCGTTTTGA
>JBBKVQ010000097.1:0-14639 GCA_037968515.1 Bradymonadaceae bacterium | reverse complement strand
AGATGCGCGTCTGAGATTCACGTCGATCGCGCAGTCATGCATGTTCGATGCGCTACTATACGAGCGGTGGGGGATCGAGACTGACCCCGAAATTATGGAGTGGTTGGACCAGACCCTTGGACCGAAGGTGGCATCGTGATCACACTATTGATTCCAGATCATCAAAGTGAAGCACAGGTCGAAGAGGTCCTAGATCAGCATTGGCAGCGTGGCCATACGTATCCGAAGGGCGCTTTAGAGGACTACACTCGAATTTGGTTTGGGGATCAGGAACGAGTCAGGTATCGGGCGGTGGGCCTTTATTCGACTGCTATGCTCCAATTGGATGAAAAAACATCCCATTTTTCTGAATTGAAAACAAAACTGAATTTGTTGGGCGTCGAACAGGTTTTGGACGCGGCCGAAAGAGCGGTTGGCCGGGAACGAATTCGAGCGGTCATGCAGCTCGGATGCATGGTTGCAGCGGTTGAGATGACCCCAGAATTGGACGCTAGGCTTGGTGCATTTTGGAACCGTCTTCTTGGCTCAGACGAACAACTCATCGTCTCGCTTGCCCTCAACATCGCTTATCCGGTTTCGGCGAGTCTTGCGGTTAGGCAAGCAGTCCGCAGCGTCAGAGATTCGATTTGGGTTCAAAATGTGGTGGAGCTTGAGGCCCATTGGGCGAAGTCGACCGAACCAGAGCAAATCTCAGGTTCAACAGATGCCCATATGAATTGTGAATGCGAACACTAAAGTTCAGAATTTAAGGACGAAGACCACGCCGAGCACAAGCAGTGCGACCAAGACGCCGATCAGAACTTCAATGACCGGGAAGCCGCCCTCTTCTTCTTCGTACACAGGCTCTGGAACAATAATAGGTTCCATATCCATGGTCTCAGCCATGCGTCGTCGATTGACCTGCAGGTCTTGCTGCATCGAGGCGGACTGCAGATTTGGGTTAGTGCGCGGGCGCCGCATGGCCATCGGTGTGTCGCGTTGACCCGTGATTCGCCCCGAATCCATCGGCGACGGCTCTTGTTGTTCAGCCGCCGGCCCGAAGTCAAAACCTGGTCCCAACTCACGCTCAATATCATCGAGCGAAGGCATGCCGTTATTGCGAGGCTGAGTGACGTCGGTCTCCTTGCTATTGTCGACGACGTACATCCCACGTTCCATGAGCGATTCACGCACATAAACGGGCTCAGGTTTGCGTTCTAAAGTTTCATAAGGCTCACCGCACACCTCAAAAATGGCATGGGCCATTTCTTCGGCATCGGCATATCGATTCTGCAGGGCCTTGGCGATTGCTTTGGCGATCACCGGTCCAAGCAGATCCCCTGTGACTTCATCGGGGAGCTTGATTTCTTTCGGTGAGGCCTGAAACAAAATTGTGTCGTAGACACTTTCAATCGTGATGACTTTTTGACCGGTGACCATTTCGGCCATGATGAGGCCCAGCGCGTAGATGTCTGCAGCAGGGCCGACCATCTTTTTGTGCACAAGCTCCGGCGACATATAGGCTGGTGTGCCCACGAGCGTACCCGCGTTGGTGATTTCGCCCGACTGCGAGTCATCATCGAGCGCTTTCGCAAACCCAAAGTCCAAAACTTTGACGTGGCCCTTGGCGTTGTCATTAACCAAGAAAATATTGGCAGGCTTCAGGTCGCGATGAACAATCCCAAGGGCGTGTGCGGCGTGCAGCGCGGACAAGGTCTCGAGCGTAATGCGCTTGACCAGCTTGGGGTTCAATGGACCGTGATGGTGCAGAAGTGTCCGAAGGTCGGTGCCTTGCAGAAACTCCATCGCCATGTACGGAAGCCCCGAGCGGGTCTGCCCGTAATAATGAACTTTGACAATATGAGGATGATTTAGGCTGTAAACTAGTCTGGCTTCGCGCTCAAATCGGCGCCGAAGCTCATCTTCGTCGTGTGGACCCGGCCGAAGCACTTTGAGCGCAAGTGGCCTGTTTTCCAACAAATCGTGGACTTTATAGATCGACCCAAAATTTCCGCTGTCGATTGCAGCCTCGACTCGGAATACCTCGTCGACGACCTCTCCGACTTCGGGCATCCGTGCCATTGAACAACCATTGAAGTTAAGTCGGACCGCAAATTATATGAATGCGGCCTTCATCGCAAGGCGGGGCGCAGCCCTAACGCAAAAAGTCGTCGATTGCTGCCCAATATGCGTCACGATCGGGGGGGAAATCATTATGGTCGGCGTCAAACATCACCAACTGACCGTTTTGTGCCTCTTCGGCTAGACGCCGTCCGTGGGATGGCGGCACCAGCGAATCATGTGAACCATGCAGCACGAGCACCGGCCGCGTAAACGCCTGAACGGCTTTGATATTATCAAAGGGATCGGCCACCAAAAAAGATGGCACCATCCAAAGCGCCAACATGTCACTCATGCTGGTGAAGGTTGATTCCAGGACCAAATGACTGGCTGCGCGAACCTGTGAAAGTGCGCAAACTACGCCTCCACCGAGCGATCGACCGTGAAACACAAAACCACTCACATCAGCTCGGGCAGCGACTAAATCGTAGAATTTGGTGAAATCATTCACGATCGCGTCTTGGCTGGGCGAGCCTCCAGAGCGGCCGTACGAACGGTATTCTGGCAAAAGTACGTGATACCCGAGCTCCCGATAGCGATGAAGCACCTGGGGCCAGTAATCGATGAGTTCCCCGTTACCGTGTGCAAAAATCACAACTGGCGCGGGGTCCTTGCCCAATGCCGCCAGAAACCACGCTTCGCTCCGTCCTTCGGTGTGTTCCACCCAGACTCGTTCCAGTCCAGGAATATCATCTCCGGCATTGGGTTCCGCGTTGATGAACGCGCCCGGGAAGATGAATCGTCGTTGAAGGGAAGCAAACATCGTGATTTCCGCATTGGAGTGGTTGGGAGCGCAGGTCTACTCGATTAGCGCGCGTGGCTCCAGCCCGCCTTGCGATTTGCACTCGGTCCGCGTGGCTCCAGCCGCGCCTGCGATTTCTGGTTCGGGGTCCGTCAGGTGTCAGGTGTCAGGTTGGATACAGGTCTTCAAGCCCAAGATAATCAACAATACGAACCACTTGAGTTAAACATCGCGGGTTCTTGGACCAAACAGCCTCGGACCCCGACAGCCAACTTTTGATGGTGTTCTGGGTCTGGGAGTCGGCACTTTGCCGCGAAAGCCACATCGCGTGCGCGTAAAACGAAATGCTGTGTAGGAGTTGAAACGAAGCGGGACTTGCGGCCAAAGGCGTCTTGAGCTGGTTCTGTGCGATTTGTGACAGCTCATGGGCTGCATCTTCAGGACCGCCTTCCAGAAAAACCCGAAGCTCTTGCAGGAAATCATCTCGCAAGTCCTGCAGCAGGCTTTCTGTTAAATTGTCGCTGGTTAAATCGGGATAAACTCGCTCGGCATAAATCGATGCGATGTCTTGACGAACGATTAGCCGGCCTTTGTTTGCGTAAATAACGACGGATAAAGCCACGCTATTTAACTCGCCGTCTAATTCGTCGGACTCGCGTTTGAAAAACGTATATTCGAGTGAATAGAAGAAGGTCTGTCCATCGGACGTCCGTGGCCCGGGTGAACATAAGTCCGTCTCGCGCTCGACTAAATCGTCGACAACTTCATTCAACTCGAGCCAAGAGATCACCTCTTGATCCAAGCCTAGAATCAGGTTTCGAACGAGTTCGTGGATCTTTTGGAATTCAGGATTCGACAGAGCGTCGGCGCGTTCTAAATTACTCATAGTTTGGAATCTCTGGCAGATCTGATCATAGGATTACAGGCGCGGCTGGAGCCACGCGCACCGAGTCACAACGCCACAACTATCGGCCGCAATTGGCGCGGTCGGCACTTCTGATCGTCAAGACTTCGTCAAATGCCGGAGCCGCTTCGGCGCATGAAATCTGCCCGTCACTATCGGCATCCAAATCGATCGCCCCACCGGCCCCGTCGACGCGGACCATCCGAAACCGGCTGTGAGCGTCGTTCGAAATTACCGGCGGAGCGATTCCACAGAGGGGTTCGGTCGAGCCGTAGACTTTAACACCGGTCAGATTGATGCTCGAACCTTCGACCGCATTGGGTGTGACGAAGACACCATCGTAGCGAATGATTTGGCGTTGCCCTTGGTAGCGCCGGCAGGTGCTGTTTTCGATTTCGAACGTCACGCCTGGTTGACCGTCGTTATCGCTGTCGATCACGCGTGGGTCCGTGGCGTCAGCGGGCAAGGTGTCCTCGAGTGGGTTTTCCAGATCTAGGCCCCAGAGCGCCAGCTCGGTCGATGACGAATAAGAGCCGCCTACACGCAGGCTGGATGCATAACCGCGATCGATATCGATGAACTCGATCGAGTCGCGAACCGCGTCGGGAATGATGACCTTCAAACCCAAGATCGGGCTTAGGTCCACGCGGCAAAGCCTTCTGGTTTCTTGCATGACGCGGTCGGTTTCTTCGATTTCGACCACGTACCATGCGTGGGTGAGCTGTTCGTCGTTGATCACGCAGGTGCTGCCTTCGTGCAACATCAACCACGTCCCAGCCATCGTTCCCGCGCCCGGTCCTTCGCCAAGCCCTGCATCGATCGTCGCGCCAGCGTCTGCGCGCATGTCGTCGAATTTTTGATCCTGCCAGGTCGAATCTTGTCGCTCGACCGTGCAACCCCCAAGCAAAATGGCGATGAACAGGTATCTCAAAACGTCACCTCGGCGCCCAAAGCACCGATCCAGCCGCCAGACGTGTAGCCGGGGAAACCAGGATTGCCGGTTTGAAGGCCCTGCGCTTCGGGGAAGGGCTGGCCCGTGCGTGGATTGATCAAGGAGTCCGAGATCTCGTCACAGATCTTGGTTGCCGACTCCGAACACTCTTGGGCAGTGCCGTCCTTATTGACGGTGTTTTCAAGCAAAAGCTGGAACTGGAGGAACCAAGAAAACTCAAAACCTTGGCCGCCAAACTCAACCTTATGCGACGACCCAACCGAGGCTAACGCGCGATCATTGTCGACATAATTAGTTCGACCCGTCTGCTTGGGAACCGGTGTGGGATCGAACCCAAGGCCAACCCTCAAGCGGTCTTCGGCGGTGTATTCGTATTCAAGGCCGAGCCGCAATTGCAGCACGTTCTCAAAATTGGTTCGTTGGCTGTGGCTGTCGCGGTAATCCGACCAAAGCACCCAGCGTGCGTCGGCGGCTATTTCGTAAGACCCAACACTCCATGCAAACCCCAAGGCCAGTGACCCCGGCGAATACTTCGGGGTCCAGTCGAGCGTCTGTCGAGGTTGTTCGGCATCGTCCGAGACGCCGCTGACCTGCAGACGGTTTTCCCCAGAAATTCGAAACGAAACAGGCCCGCGGTAGGAAACCCCGACCATCATATTATGCGGTAATCGCAGCTGCATTCCCGCGAGCAGGCCCCACTGGTTTTCGGTGCGCACGTCCAGATTGATATCGATATTTTCTTGGTCCGTCGGATCTTGAAGATACACATCCGTGCCGACATTTGCAGCGGTCAAAAACGTGCCTCCGATCCCGAACGATGCCCATTCTGTAAGGCGATAAGCCAGCCCGAGCTCGGCGTCAAAGCGTTGTGGCTGGGCGTCGATAAGCTCAAACCTGAGCTTATTCGAAAACACACGTTCTCGCTCATCGTTATAGCGCGCGCTCATACTCAAAAGCTCGGTGGTCGGCAAAAACGCGACAAACCCAAGGCGTAGGCGTTTGGTGCCAAGCGACGTCACCCCGCCAAAGGTCAGGCCGTACAGCGGTTCTATCCCCTCGGTGTCCTGTCTGGAATTGAGCTCAGCCCCAGTCGGAATCGGCGAGTTGGCCACATCGAGCTTGGGGATATCGTAACCGGTGGGCCGATCCATAAGCAGAACTTCAACGCGATTATAGGTGGCAAAACCGCCGACCGTCAGGCCAACATCGGCTTCCGAAAGCGCACCCACATTATAGTAGATCGCCCACGGACCCGTTGCATTAGCGACCTGAGCGCCCATGGCGGAGCCACGCGCCCCTGCCCCGTACAAGTCGAAAGGACCTGCACTCGCGGCGGTCGGCCATTGCATGACGACCCCAAATATCAGCGCACATAGAATAGATTGCTGTCTCAATTGCCCGCCGGATTAGGAGCCATACCTACCGAGAGCGTCACATGGTCGAGCGGCTCAAGGCCGTGGACTTCGACTTCCGGATTCTGCAGTTTGACCCAAGTCACGTCGGCCTCGCCTTTGAGCACCAGCGCATCAGAGAGCAGGCTTGGAATCAAGGCCACGAAGGCTTCAAAAAGTGCCTCAGAGCGTTTGTCGTCAAGGTCGGCTGTCGGCTCCGCGTCCAAGTCGGCCTTCAGATCGGTGGTGAATGATATCTTGATTTCGACACCATCGACGGCAATCCCGATGCCAAGATCCAGAAAGAACGCAAACGTGGCCACTTTGATCGCCTCGCCGCCCACTGGGCGCAGCTCGACGTCGATCAAGAACTCGCCGAGCATCAGGCCAAGACGATTGTCGGCACCAAAACTCATGATCGGGGGCAACAAGGGGCGAAGGCGTACAAAGGCCGGGGTGCCCGACGGAGCCAGACCCGAAATCGCGGGATCCAGCACCAGACCAAGGGCATCGGAGGTCAGCGAGAACGGTAGTTCGATGCCGTTGAAGTCGTTGCCTGTGAGCTCCTGATGCAATAGGCCTGATCGCCATAAACCATGCATCAACCGGTCGAGCCCATTGGCATTGGCGGTGAACAGCAAGTCATTCGTCGACCTTGGACCGTTTGGATTTCCTGTAACTGGCGCGTAGGCTCCGGGGACATCGCGCACAGCCGGGAATTTTTCCTCCGGCATGGTCACATCCAACGCCACCAGAATGCCGTCGGGCAAGATATCGATGCTGCGAAATTTGACCTGGAACGTCAGAGTGCGGCCCAGAAGCTGGACTTTACGAGTCAGCACAGCAGGATCAAGGAGCTCTTCGAACAGTCTTTCGCTCAGGAAATTTGCAAAAGCGGCCTGGGCGACGTCGACAATCAACCCCCGCAGGAACGTGATGTCGTCTTGGGTAAGGTCGGCAATCGTGAAGCTGATGTCTTCTTCCAAAAGGTCGAGCGTGGCGGTTCCAAAAGCCAGCGAGAGCCCGCCATTGGCGTCCGGCGACGCGTCGACATCAACGGAAACGCCAAGTTTCGCGATGGTAATCGTGGTCGGATAGGTATCGGGGTCGATCGTGAACGCTCCGGTCATTTTCACGTTCGTGGCGTTGAGCTCGACAAATAGCTTGCCGGCCCGGGGTGTGATCGAGATATCCAAGGGATCGAAGGTGATATTTTCGATCACAACGTACTGATTCATAAACGCTTCTTTGACGTACGCCGTGATAAACTCCGGCGACGCGATTTGCACGGCGGCGGCCTCGACTACGTCGAGTGCTTCAGCACGCACGAAGAGCTGGAACGCGTTATCGATCTGCAATAGTGGGTCGACCACAGGGCCATAGATGCCGGCCCGGATCGAGCTTTCTTCGTTACCTGCGCGGTCTCGAGCCGAGACTTCAAACTGGTTGTATCCAGCCACGAGCGGCACTTCCTTCGAGAAGTTGCCGGCGGCGTCAAGTGTCAGCGGTTGCCCGCCAAACGAAACCGACTCGATGCCCGTGCCCACCTCGTCGACGCGGCCGGCCAGCGTGATCATGCCTTCGGTGGCGTAGAATCCGCGTTCCGGCGAGGACAAGACGACTTTGGGCCCTTTGGAGTCGACGATGAAGCTGACAGCATCGGTAGCCGTGCTGGCATTAGCGTTTACCGTCACAGGGCCTTCGAGCACCGTGATCACGGCTTCCCACTCGCCCGCCACCACGTCGGCAACCGTGTTGTTCACCGTCACAGAGGTCGCTGCGCTGGCAGTGCCCCGCACTTTCACGCGCGTGGTGTTAACGAGCTCACCCTCTGTTGGCCAAAGCACATCGATCGCGGGTGAAGGCGGCGAGGTTCCCTCGTCCGAACACGAAAAAAAGGCGAGGCTGAACAAAGAGAACAGAAAAACGTTGCGCATCATGACTCCATCGCAGGCTTCTACAGACTACGACGACCCCTTGCTTCAACGCAACGTTTGGAGGCATCGCCCAGAACCCGGCCAGAATCCCAAGACCAGTTCGCAAATCCGTCCCTGCCGCGTCAAAACTAACCGTTTTCTGCACAAATGTGTGGAAAAGCCCTTGATCGTTCAGGAAAGCGGGACTTAGTTGTTGATGCACTGCGTCAATTTCTGTATGAGCTGCCAATAATCGTCCTTCTCGACGATCCTCTTTTTTCGCCAGTGAGTTTACCTGGCCCTCCTCCCCACGAAATAGAAGTACATGAAATCGATACGCCAGGACTGGCTTTCCAATGTCCGAAACGATCTGCTCGCAGGCCTTGTGGTCGCGCTGGCATTGATCCCAGAAGCCATCGCATTCTCAATCATCGCTGGAGTAGACCCCAAAGTGGGTCTCTACGCTTCGTTCTGCATCGCCGCCGTGATTTCGTTCACCGGTGGACGTCCGGGCATGATCTCGGCCGCAACGGGCGCGATGGCGCTCGTCATGGTCGCGTTGGTCAAGGACCACGGCCTTCAATACCTTTTGGCTGCCACAGTGTTGACCGGTGTTCTTCAGATGCTGGCCGGTTGGTTTAAGCTTGGAGCGCTGATGCGCTTTGTGTCCCGGTCCGTCATCACGGGTTTTGTGAACGCGTTGGCGATCCTAATATTCATGGCTCAGCTGCCCGAGCTCACCAACGTTTCTTGGGTGGTTTATGCGATGGTCTTGGCTGGTTTAGGGATCATTTATTTGTTCCCGTACGTCACAAAAGCCGTGCCTTCGCCGCTGGTAGCCATTGTCGCTCTTACAGCAGCTTCCATCGCCATGGGCATGGATATTCGGACCGTGGGCGATATGGGTAATCTGCCTGATAGCTTGCCCATCTTTTTGTTGCCCGACGTTCCACTGACCTTGGAAACACTGCAGATCATCCTGCCGTTTTCGGCGACCTTGGCGGTTGTCGGACTGCTTGAATCGATGATGACTGCTTCGATCGTGGATGATTTGACCGATTCGTCCAGCAATAAAAATCGCGAGTGTGTCGGACAAGGCATCGCCAATATCGCCGCGGGATTCCTTGGTGGAATGGCTGGCTGCGCCATGATCGGACAATCAATCATCAACGTAAAATCGGGCGGACGTGGTCGGCTTTCGACCCTATCTGCCGGCGTCTTTCTGCTGCTGATGGTCGTGTTTATTGGCGACTGGGTGGCTCTGATTCCTATGGCGGCTCTGGTTGCCGTGATGATCATGGTGTCGATCGGCACGTTCAACTGGGCTTCGATCCGAAATATTCGAACCAATCCTAAAAGCTCAACCACCGTGATGTTGGCGAGCGTAATCGTCGTCGTGGCGACCCACGACTTGGCGAAAGGCGTTTTGGTTGGCGTGTTGTTGTCAGGATTTTTCTTTGCCCACAAAGTCGGCAAGGTGCTTTTGGTCACGTCCATGGCTGCCGATGAAGGCCGCGTCCGCGCCTACAGTGTGGTCGGTCAGGTGTTCTTTGCCTCGGCCGAGCGTTTCATCGGTTCGTTTGATTTCAAAGAAGTCATCGAAAAGGTCACCATCGACGTCAGCCGCGCACATTTCTGGGACGTTACGGCCATCAGCGCGCTGGACAAAGTCGTGGTCAAATTCCGACGCGAAGGCACGGACGTCGAGGTCATCGGCCTGAACGAGGCCAGCGCGACCATGGTCGACCGCTTCGCAGTTCACGATAAGCCGGAAGCAATTGAACTTTTGATGGGCCATTAAAATGTCACATATCAATACCGATAATAAAGTGTTGGCTTGCGTCGACCGATCTCGTTTTGCCGACTACGTCGCCGACTACGCTGGATGGGCCGCAGCCCGCATGGACGCGCCGCTTGAGTTCTTGCACATCATTGACCGCCACCCTGAAATCTCGACCACCAACGACCACAGCGGATCCATTGGTGTTGATGCGCAGGAGACCCTCTTGGATGAGCTGTCGACTGCCGACGAATCCCGCAGCAAACAAGCTCGTGAACAAGGCCGGCTCTTCTTGAATCGCCTGCGTGAGCGCGCAATCGAAGCTGGGGTTAAAACGCCTGATGTCCGCCAGCGAAACGGTGAGCTTGAAGAGACGATTTTTGAGCAGGAAAGCGGCGTTCGACTGTTTGTGTTGGGACGGCGTGGAGAATCAGCCGACGCCTCAAAACGCGACTTAGGACGAAATGTCGAACGGATCGTGCGCCGGCTGCATAAACCCGTTTTGACCGTGACTGAAGAATTCACAGAACCCAAACGAATCATGCTCGCGTTTGATGGTGGTATTGTGACCCGACGTGGAGTCGAGATGGTCGCCGAGAGCCCGCTGTTTCGTGGACTTCCGGTTCATTTGCTGATGTCCGGGAAAGAAAGCGCGGACGCGGCGAAGCAGTTGGAATGGGCCAAAACGACGCTCGAAGCTGCCGGCTTTGATACGCCGACACATTTGGTTCCAGGCAATGCCGAAGACGTGATCACCGATAAAATCAAAGAGCTGAACATCGATCTGCTGATCATGGGTGCGTACACGCACTCGCCGATCCGTTCGTTTTTCTTTGGAAGCAAAACTTCTGATTTGCTGCGTTCGTCGACGATCCCCACCTTGCTGCTGCGCTGATTCGTTACAGAATCTCGTGGACCGAATCGATCGGGCGACACAAACGTGCGCCCTTTTCGGTTTGAACCAGCGGTCTTTCGATTAAGACCGGGTCTGCGATCATCGCATCTAGAATCGCGTCATCATCGGCGTCCAGCAGGGCTGAGGCTCCTTCGGCACGTTTCCGGAGCCCGTCTTTGGCGCTGATGCCTGCCTGAGCAAAAAGACCCTTCAGGGTTTCGCGGGTCGGCGGCGCCTTTAGGTAGTTCACAACCGTCAGTTCAACACCGGTAGTTTCCTCTAGGATCGCGAGCGTTTTGCGGGACGTACTGCATTTGGGGTTATGCCAGATTGTTGCTTTCATGGTGTTTTCTGCTCTTTCAAGGGTTTAGTCTTCCGGCCTTGTGATGATGACCTCGCAGGCCTCGTCGAGGTACGGAAATTCCGCGGTTTCTATCTGACGTCGAATCGCTTCTTCAGGCACCTGCCGAGCCCGCGACTTATTGCGGGACAGGACCTCGGACAACGTTGTTTGGAACACAACCAAAGTGACAAACGCCTTGTAGTCATAGCCCAACTGGATAGGCAGCGACCGAAAATCGCGGCGTAAATTACTTGCATCCCATACCACGTTTCTGTGGGCTCTCAGGCTCTCCTTGAGCCGCTCTTTGGACAATTGCCGGACCGTTCCGTTCTTCGATTGGTCGGCAGGATCACCGGTGAGTTCGCCACGAATCGAATCCAGGTTCACCACGTCGTAATCCGCGGCATTTGAATCAATCCATGTCGTCTTTCCGGACCCGCTAGGCCCACACAGCACAACAAGATGAGAGAACGAATCACGGTAACCATACGACCGCGCCAGCTCTTCGGCTGGCATGGTGATCAGGCCGGACTCCAGGCCTCGTATGGCCTCACCACGAACAAAAGGCCGAGCGTTTTCGTTCAACTCGACCGTTATCTCGTCCACATCAGCATAGGGATTCTGATTCCCATACCACTGGTACTCTGTGGCGAACTCCCGAAACATCTCAACATGTTCTAGCTGCTGGTCTTTATCCTCGCAGATACGTCCCGTGATGTCGGCCATTTCCAACAAATAGAGGAGCTCCAAATCGCAGAGGCGAGCGAGGCGGCGGTAGACTCGGCTTGGGGAGTTTCGGACAACCAATTGTTTTGGGTCGTGGTGATGGCCGACCAAAGCCAGAACCATATCCACCACGTTCCACGACAGGGCCAGACTTCGCAATCTGTAGGCCAGGTAAGACCTTCCCTTATCTGCATGCCGAGGCGACGTAATCCGAGTCACCCCATCCATTTCGACATGGCGAGTGGTGATGGGTTTTGCGATGTCATGAAAAACGGCGGCCAAGATCAAAGCTTTACGCCGGTCGCCCTGCACATTGTGTTGCTCAAGCAACGGGTACAACGCGTCTAGCACCATATTTGTATGCACATGCACGTCGCCTTCTGCGTGCCATTGAGGGTCCTGCGGAGTTCCCTTGAGTTCATGCAAGAGCTCAAGTTTAGGGCCCAGCTTAGCCACAAAGGCATCGAGGCTAGTTTTTCCGTCCAAAAGAGTATCGATGCTCATGATTCACCTTTTAAGACATTCGGAATCACTTGAGCGTGCATCCAGTGTTGGTCCGTTTGAACATGGTTTTTGCGAACCCATTTAGCCAAATGATTACGAAAATCATCAAACGCAAATCCCTCCACCGTTCGAACGACGAACCCCTCGACAAGGTCTGTATCAAGATGGATTTTCTGAATCGCCTCGACATCCCATGGTCCACGATAGAACTCTTGCGGGGTTTCTAAGCCTAAGAGTTCGGCCCACTCTAGCGTCGCGTCCCAATCAAGGGCGTGGTTGCGGTCATCCCAGACCGAAAAGAGATAAAAATACGATTTCAAATTTTCGTATTTGATCGAATGTTGGGCATACACGTTCTCGCCGCAAATTCGGAAACCTTTCGGTATGTTATGGCGAATTTGTCCATGCAAGTGTTTTACCCAATCCCGCGACGGATGATGGCGGCTATCGACGGAGCGCGCATGAATATGGTCGCAATACATGGACGTGTTTTCACCATCCATCTTTTCGGTGACAACGACTTCTTTTCCGCTAAAAGGTTCGGTATTCGCCAAGATGATGTCATCATCTGAAACACCCGGGGACCATGGTACATGCGGGGAACTAGGATATTTTACTTTCATGACTTCGTTTAATTTTGCGCGGCAAAGACTGCGTTTATCGGCACCCTCCTATAAAACCGTGACACGATCAAAGGTTGGACAAGATATCGAGCCCGATGGCTTGGATAGCTTGCTTCCGGAGCCAACGGTTGCCAATATGGGCGAAATTTCCGATTTGGAGCTGAGATGCGCACGAAGATAATAACACTGACGGCCGTACTTGCGATTGCCGCATGTGGTGACGACAAGCCATCCACCGCAAATAATGTGGTCGGCTCCAATAACGCCAGCAATAATACGACGGGTTCGAATAACGGGACAAACAACCCCAATAATGGAACGACTGGCAGCAATAACGCCACAGTCGTCCCGATGCCGGCTCCGTTTGGCCTGGATACGCGGCCGGCCAATCCCACATGCGCAGCGCCCGAACGCCCCACTGCGACCACCGGCATCACGATTGACCGAGTGTTTCCAAATCTGAACTTTTCGGCCCCGGTATGGGCACAACAGGCGCCCGGCGACGATTCTCGTTGGTTTGTCATCGAACAAGCCGGCCGAATCCGCGTGTTTGACAACGACAACAACGTCTCGGATTTCCAAACCTTTGTGGACCTGACGGACCGAGTCACCTCGGGCGGAGAACGTGGTTTGCTCGGCATGGCATTCCATCCCGATTGGCCCAATAACCCCACGGTTTTTATCTCGTACACCGGCACGGATAACGGCCTGAAGTCGTTTGTTTCGGAGTTTCAGGCCAGCGGTGATTTGCAGACGGTCGACCGCAGTTCAGAACGAAAACTGCTGCAGATCAGCCAGCCTTATACCAACCATAACGGCGGCCAGATCGGGTTTGGTCCTGACGGATTTTTGTACGCCGGAATGGGTGATGGTGGATCGGGCGGAGACCCTGACGGTAACGGGCAAAACGTGAACACCCTCTTGGGTGCGTTCCTTCGCATCGACGTCAATAATGGCGACCCCTATGGCATCCCTGCCGACAACCCATTTGCCGACGGCGGGGGCAAACCAGAAATCTACGCATGGGGCATCCGAAACCCTTGGCGATTCAGTTTCGATCGCGGCACAGGCACTCTGTGGACCGGCGATGTGGGCCAGGGCAACTGGGAAGAAGTCAATATCATCAAACGTGGCGGGAACTACGGATGGCGACCAAGGGAAGGCTTCCACTGCTATGAACAGTCGACGTGCAATAACGACGTAGGCTGGATCGATCCAGAAACCGAATACAACCACGACAACAACAACAAATCGATCACCGGCGGTTACGTCTACCGCGGCACTGAAATACCCGAGTTAATCGGAACCTATCTGTTCGCTGACTACGTTTCGGGCCGAATTTGGGCGCTCGAATACGACCAAGACAACAAGGGTTCGAATCGCCTTTTGCTCGAGACCGGCCGCAACGTGGCATCGTTTGCCGAGGCCAATAACGGTGAGCTTTTTGTAGTCGATTATGGCGGTGGGCTGTTCAAGATCAACGGTGCTAACGCGGCCGGAGTCGACACATTTCCTAAGACGCTCGGGGCCACCGGCTGCATGGACGCAAACGACGTGACCAAGCCTGGCGCAGCGTTGATTCCCTACGAGCCGATCGCGCCATTTTGGTCCGACGGTGCCGAAAAACTGCGTTGGTTTGCTCTGCCCGACGGTGAAAAAATCACGGTCAAAGAGGACGGCGATTTTGATTTCCCGGTCGGCACCGTGGTCGTCAAAGCCTTCAAAGTCGGCGGGAAGCTTGTCGAAACCCGGCTTCTGATTCG
>JBBKVQ010000096.1:0-17345 GCA_037968515.1 Bradymonadaceae bacterium | reverse complement strand
CTTCCTTTTCGACATGAATCAATGATTGCACCCCGAATTCGCCAATAGGCGAACGTGGAAAACTCCGCGCGAGTCGTCGGCTCAAAACGTGATCGAGCTTGAACCAGTCCAAGAAAGCCAGCCGCCAGCATGTCTTCTTTATCACCAGATAAACGTAGCTCTCTGCGAACATCTCCAACGACAGACTGAACAAAAGGAGTACAGCGCGCCACAAAGATATCATCGCTCAAACTCAGGACTTCCTCATCGGAAATCCGCAATAATGGTCGCTCCGTGCGAGGCATTAATTCCCCCCCGACAAGTGGACTTAGAAACTTTAGACTCTACTAATTATGACTTAGCCTAGCCGCCCAAACTTCCAGAGGCAACCCAAACCTAGGGTTCAAGAAATCGTTTGAGTCTTTCGATAATCATGTCCGAGGCAATCGCGTTCGATCCGCCCTCAGGAACAATAACGTCGGCCCACCGTTTCGAGGGTTCAACAAATTCCAGATGCATCGGACGAACGGTTTCATAATATTGCTGGCGGATTGATTCGAAGTCGCGACCCCGATCACGCATATCCCGCCGAATCCTTCTGAGGATCCGGATATCTGCATCGGTATCCACGTAGATCTTAATATCGAACATCTCCCGCAGATTCTTGAGAGCAAAGACGAGGATTCCCTCCACGACGATCACAGGAACAGGCTGAATCGTGATCGTTTCCTCCTGCCGTTGATGCCTCGAAAAATCATACTGAGGGGCCTCAATCGATTGACCACCCTTAAGGCTACGCAAATGTTCGACCAAATAGTCACTGTCCAGGCTGTCCGGATGGTCAAAGTTGATCCCCGATCGCTCTTCGGCCTCGATATCCCGCAGATCGCGGTAATACCAATCATGCTGAATAAGACAGCTACGCTCGCCCACACCTTGTTGAATCGTCTGGGCCAGCGTGGTTTTTCCTGAACCGGTGCCGCCTGCGACTCCGACGATGATCGGTGGTTGAGCTCTCATTGGTTATCCGTAGTTGGGCATCATGCTGGAATTTCGGGCTCGGCGCGCGTCGCTGCTGCTCGAATCTCGTCGGCTTCTACAACGGAGTGTTGGAATCCCGCCAGCGAAAGGTTCACAAGACCACAAGCAAGTTGCGTGTTGTCCATCGAGGCGTACTTTTCTTGGGTCTTCTTGAAGCCCAGATGCCCCAGAATCGCCAGCGCCCTATCAGAAACCACCGCACCTACACGCTCTAAAGGCCGAGGAACATCGCGCCCATCACCTGAAATGAAAGAAGGCCTAGCGATCAGGTAGTTGAGCTCGCTTTCGCTCAGCTTGGTTTCAACCTTCCACCGGGCCTGCACATAGCTCGAGGGAGAATCAGGCCCGACTCCCATTGAAGACAGAAAAATAAATGACGGTCTGCTTTCACATTCCAGACATAAGTCGATCAGCATCGCGGTCAGTCCATAATCAACCGCCTCGTAGGTCTCCCGGTTCTTGTCCTCTGCCTCTTGTGCACGGGCCCGAGTTGTTCCAATCAATCCAAACACCAGATCCGGGGGACGTTCCAAAAACTCCGCCTCAAGTTCATCTTGGGTCCAAGCCGCAAGACTGACGGACGCTCCCATCTGCGGAAATCGAGTCTCCCAAGTCGAACGTGATGATGAATCAGGACGAATGTGCGCGACGGTTTCGACACCCGCTTCAACCAACAACCGGACGACCTCGCGCCCCGTGTAACCGGTCGCACCGGCAACAAATGCTCTCATTTTAAACTCCTAGAATTTGAGATCTTCGGCTCGAATCAAGACCTCGTCCTGCACGTATGCGAGGGTTCGCTCTATGACGTTCCTAAGTTCACGAACGTTACCTGGCCACGAGTGTTCGACGAGCAGACGGCCGGCTTCCCCCGTAAATCCGGGGGAGTCCTCGGCAAGATTTCGCAGGAAATGTTGGGCCAACACCAAAATATCTTCACGACGTTCACGAAGAGGACGAATCAGAATCGGAACAACAGCGAGTCGATAATAGAGATCTTCACGGAATGTCCCATCAGCCACCATGGCCTCTAGATTCCGGTGGGTAGCGGCGATCACTCTTACATCCACCTTGAGCGGGTGAGTCTCGCCCAACGGAAAGACCTCGCCGTTTTCCAAAAATCGAAGCAGTTTGGGCTGCAGGTCGATCGGTAAATCGCCAACCTCGTCCAAAAACAAAGTGCCACCGTCGGCTGCGCGAAGGACTCCCGGATGATTGGAGGTCGCCCCCGTGAACGCCCCTTTTCGATAGCCAAACAGCTGTCCTTCGAAAAGCTCGCGAGGGATGGCCGCACAATTAAACGTTATGAAAGCACGACTTGAGCGAGGTGAGGATTTGTAGACTGCGTGGGCCACCATTTCTTTCCCAACACCGGACTCACCCAATAACAAAACGTTTGCTCGCGATTTCGCCACACGAACCACATCGGTGAGGAGATCGCGACTGGCCTTTGAGGCCGCAATAAATCCGGGAAGGCTGGGCACGTGCTCTGTCACCGACGAGCTCGCCGCATTGGTCAATCCACGCAACATCACAACTTCGAGCGCCATGCTGGCCATTTGAACCATCATCTGCAGCACTGTGCGTTCGTCCGGCAGAAGTGTTCCACCAACGCCCACGCGATAACGACGCCCCACCCCGTCTCCAAATTCCAAAAACTCAGTGGGCTCAGCATCAGACGAACGACGAATCGGAATCGGCTTTCCGTGCTGCGGCAATTCATCAAGCCAAATAATCGCTTCCCCTGGAAACAGGTTTCTCCACTGCAATAGAAGGTCGACCAGTTCGTCGAGTACCTGACCGGGACTGATGCCACGTGTCAAAAGGCGGTTGGTCGCCTGAGCGATCACCGAAAGACCACCACTCTCGACCAGAGCCGCGGACTCATGTTCCTGCATCCGTTGTTTGAGCAAGTCGATCGCATCTAGCCGATACTGAGCCGGGATAGGAATCCCGGCTTCTTCCATCAGCTTAGAGGACTCCCGGACTCTGTCGTCGGCGTCTGATTCATCCAATAACACCGCACAGATCGCGCGCAGACGACTTGCCAGCAACCATTGAGGTCGGTCTCCCACACGCAAGAAGGCTGATTCTGCCGCATCCGCGTGCTGAAGTGCTTCCGTCACACGCCCTTCCAAAGCGGCGTGGAGCGCTTTAAAAAGGCGCAGCACTGAGGAACACCAAAACATCGGCATACGCTCCAAAGAGCGCTCGGCCCGACGCAATAACAGGCGCGCCGCATCAAGGTCACCCGACAGCACTGAAGTGTAATAAGCCAGCGAAAGGCCGTAGGTCTCATACAGCGGCAGCGTGCCAATCTCTTGTTCGATCTCGGCGGCCCGGCGAAACGACGCCACAGCTTGCTGCGGCTCTCGATTGGACAGCCCCTTAAGCCCTTCAGCAAACGCTCCAATTACGCGCGAAAGTGGCGCGCGATACCCGCCTTCGTAAGCTCCGTAGCGCTGTTCAATTTGCTCGGAATCAACCATCATACCGCGCAGATACGCGACTCTAATATCTGTGTAGGCGAGTTCGATTGGAGCCCACTTACAACGCGTCGCTTCTTGCAGACCTGTCTCGATCAACTCCACCGATTTGTCGAAATCGCATCTTCGGCACGCGATCTCTGCTGCCGCGCTAATCAAAAGAATCGACGGCCAGCCCGGTTCCACGCGGTTCAAGAGCGCAGACTTCTGAGCCTGCTGTACAACCGCCTCGATATCGTCCACCGACTCCGCCGCAGAGAGCATCATCCAGGCGAGGTATCCAGAACCGCGCATTTGCATGACCGGTAGACCTTCCCGAACCGATGCCGCTACGAGGTCCTGAAAGAACCGAATAGAATCAACAATACACCCACTAAGATGGGCTGAGATCGATCCAACCTCCCATGCCGCCCATTTCACGACGACCGAGGTCGACATTCGGAAGTTCTCTTGGCTCTTTCGACGTAATTGATCATGAAGCCCAGCGTCTCCAAGATGAAACGCCGCCCACATCTCAGCCACTCGAAGCAAAGCTCGAAGCTCGGGGAATGCGCTGGCCATCGCCCGCTCGGCATGAATCACATGAGCATTCACCCTGCCAGGGCTAAAAAGCCTTCCATCCGGAGAAGCATGCAGAAGTGCCGCAACCGTGTGTAATGGTGCCACCAGGGACGCCGGCCAACTTGGCAATTCCGGGTGTTGAAGAGCAGGGGCAATCAACGCCCAAGCCCCCTGTAGATCATTTTTCCAAAGCACCTTCAACATCGCCTGCGCAATCTGGGCCGAAAGCCAACTCGTCGGAGACGACTGAGGCGTGCTCAAGTTTGCAAGTATTTCAGACTCTGCAGCCGACCAACGCGCTGAAAAGATCTCGTCGTAAACGCCTGGGACAATGTCGGAGCCCGCATGGGAAACTGGCGCGGAATCGCGATCTGGTGTGACTTCGACCACCGCCGCTGGCAGGTCTCCCGGTTCTTGCCCCGCTCCGAATTCCCGAAGTTTTCCAAGAAGGCGACGTTGGGGACGACGTGATTCTTTCTCGTCGATCGGCAATTCCCACCGATATACCGTCAACGGGGTCACCCCGATCTCGGCCGCAAAAACTTCGCGTGACAACTCCCCCCGCAATGTTCTGACGTCTTCAGGACTCATTTGGATGATAACGCCGATACAAGGGGGAAACTGACCACAAACTCTGCGCCAAATTCTGGTTTAGACGACACCGTAATCCTGCCAGCGTGGGCTTCGACAATCGCCATAACCATCGCCAATCCCAAGCCTGTGCCGCTTCCATCACTGCGCCGAGTGAAAAACCGATCAAAAACTCGATCAAGGTCTTCCGGTTGAATGCCGGCACCGTCGTCTTTTATTCGAACAAATATCTCATCATCGGCGCGCCACATCTCGATGCGCACAACCGACTTCGCGAATGACTGAGCGTTCGATACCAAATTTCTGAACGCAGTCTCAAGATGCTCAGGAGATCCGTATACAAACGCTGGCACGGCGTCGCAACTGAGCTCGATGTTGGAGTATCGCTCATCGGCAGCCATCGTCGCGCTCAAATTCTCCAATAATTTTCGCACGTCGATGTCTTCCCGTTCGACACGCGGCAAACCCGACTCCGCATGTGCCAAATCAAGAAAACGAGCCACCACGGTCTCAAGTCTCGCGGAGCTATCGCGCAAGATCCGGGAGACCCGCGCGGCACGCTGTGCATCCAGTTCCCTGTCCTCCATGCTCTCGGCGATCGCCCGAATTGCGGCGAGAGGGTTTTTGACCTCATGCGCCATATCGGCCATGAACGCCTCAGTCGCGATGTTGCGACGCTCCAAGGCCGCAAGTAGTTGATTGAACGCGTGGCCGACCTCGGCGATTTCACTCTGCCCCTCGACCTCAATCGGAGCCGTAGAAACTGGCGGAGCGGTCCTTGCCAAAACCTGATCCCGAAGTCGAGTGAGCGGACGCCCCACTCTTAAACCCAACCAGATGCCAAACGCTCCACCAAACAAAAGAACCACCAGCATTAGGCGAAGCACTGCGTAGCGTTCGCCGTACAGGGTTCCAAGTGAGCGTGCGCTGCCCGCGACGGCGTAGACATATCGCGGCTCCGATGTCCCGAAATCGATTCGCTGCGCGTATTCGCACAAGAGAAGTTGATCGTTCATCGCAAATCGACACGAGCCCGCCTTCTGCTGCAGCGCCGCATCGACCATCACCTTGCGCATTGTCACAGGCGGCTGGTCTGCATCCCACATCGCGACCGTGGGCACATCCTCCGGAAAAAACATAACCCGTTCCCGAAGGCTTGCGCCTGGCGACCCATCGAAGGTCCGGGAGACCTTCTGATCGAGGACATGAACGAGTACTCCGTAGGACTCCGCACCGCCCTGAAAGTCCTCATCGGGACTGGACTTGCGAACATGGTCGCCCACAACTTCTGTCGCGGACTTCAGGGATTGTCGAAGCTGAACTCCGACCGCGTCGTCAAAAGGGCTGGTGAGCCAAACAAAAATGACCGGAAGAGCGACGATCGCGATCACAACGGCGACCAGCCGAAACCGCAGTGACTGAAGATATCTCAAGCCCCTACCTCTTCCATCGATAGCCAGCGCCGATCACGGTCTCGATACGATCAAATGATGCGTCAATGGCTTCGAACTTGCGGCGCAGTCTTCGCACATAGGTGTCCACAATGCGGTCAGCCACGATGGAATCATCGCCACGCGCCAACTCCATCAACCGGTCGCGAGACAGCACGATTCCAGGGCGACGCACAAAGGCCTCAACCAGGCGAAACTCAGTCACCGTCAGCGACAACGACTCGCCACGTAGCTGCACATCCATGGTATCGGGATCGATTCGAATCTCCCCCAACTCCAGCAGGTCAACCTCGCGCGGACCGTCAGACGTTTTTAACTCTTGTCGACGCAACAACGCCTTCACCCTCGCGATCAGGACACGCGTACTAAACGGTTTCGCGACAAAGTCGTCAGCGCCGAGCTCCAAACCCAACGCCTCGTCGATGTCATTATCTCGCGAAGTCAGAAGAATAATGGGAAGATCGTCGCCACCTTCGCGCAGCCGTCGACACACTGAAAAGCCGTCCAACTTTGGCATATTTACGTCGCTGATCATCACGTCAGGACGCGTATTTGCGATCGATACCAACGCCTGTTGCCCGTCGCAGGCACTCGTGACGTCGAAACCCTCGTCTTCAAATGCCATCACCAGCACATCAAGAACGGACTGGTCGTCATCTACCAATAATATTCGGCTCATTTACGCTTCTCCTTGATTCCGACAGCGTAAAGGTATCCTTCTTCTGTGCCAACAACCACCACTCCAGACTCGGAGACCGCAGGGGTGGCGAGAATTGGAAAACCGTTCTCGCTTTCATGCGAGCACTGAGGATCCCAAATCGATTCTTGCACTCCAAGATCCCCATGATTGGCGAGCGAGTAGTCCCAAATGGCATCGCCACTGGCGACGTCGTGTGCATGCAAAGCTCCATCGGTGCGGCCTACCAAAACGACGTCCCCGATCACAACAGGCGACGACCACTGCCGAAAAAAACATGGGCCAGCTCCTGCGCTCCAAACCACTTCCCCCGTTTTCACCGACGCGGCCACCACTCGGTTGGAATAGGCTTCGGCCCAAAAAGCCAGCCCGCCCGAAACAGCTACTGACGCCCGAATATTGGCCCAGCCGCCCATGAGACCCTGCGGATTTGAGCCGCTCCAGAGCACCTCACCGGTGACTTGGGACAGAGCAAGAAGTGCTGGGCTCGGATACGTCGTGTCTCGAACGAAGCCAATCAGGACGGCATCACCGACCAATGTCGGGGCTCCATACATGCCCTGGTTTTGTTTCGCGCCGGCCAACCATCGGATGTTTCCCGCGAGATCCAGCGCCACCGCGAATCCGCTTTGAGACACGGCAAATATCAACTCACCATTTGACGCAAATCCACCACGGACCGCAGAATCCATTTGATGTTTCCATCGCTCATTTCCGGTCTCCATATCCAGCAAATGAATGCCGCCGGTCGAATCGCCAACCACCACCGCGGCTCCCAGAATAAGGGGATTTGTGTAGGCCTTTCCGGCCACTTGAAATCGCCAAATTTGTTCACCAGTCGCCGCATTGATGCCGTGCACCGCGCCGTTATCGACTGTCGCTACGACGCGACATTGTGAGAACGCCACCCCATTGGTGTCGGTGGTCGTCGGGAAGAACCAAGATTGTTTGCCTGTCGATAACTGGATCGCGTAGACACCGTCTTTTTCGTCGGCCTCATTCCATTGCTTTCCGCTGGAGCCGACATAAACATGATCACCCGCAATCACCGGATTATTCAGCCAGGACTGCACGCCGATATAGTTCGACCAAAGGACTTCAGGGCGTGTTCGCAGGTCGCCGGATTGGCGACCGTTACGGATGGCATCCTTCTGAAACATCGGCCACACATCTCGCTGCTGACACTCGGCAGAGGAGCCGGATATCAAAGGCCTCGGCTTAACTTCGTTATGGGAACAGCCCACCAGCCAAAGCGAAATCGTGACCAGCGTTAAAAGAGTCTGGGCTGGAGTTTTTAAAATAATTCGCAACATTTTTTGGTTTTGTCCGAAAACAAGGATGTAAGCCAATGTAGGCAAATTCATTACGGGGGAAAGTATGAGCGTCGAATATACCAAACACGTCGTCACGAAGACCATCTGGTACTGCACTCTGGTTCGCCGATGGACACCTGGACGTGGTCAACGTCTGGAACTTCTCATCGTGACACCAGAAACTGTCGAATGTAAGCCTCTTCCAGCGAATGTAGACGACCCCCATGGCGCCGTCGGCCGAGCTATTCGAGAGACCTATAATCAACTCGATCTCATCCGCCGCCCTATAGAGGTTCGCTCTAACGACCTAGCACTCTCCCGCGACCTCACCCTGCATTTACGAGGGGTCGACTGTGTCGCCAGATATCAGAAGTATTGGGTTAAGCTAGAGATGGCGCGACGATTGGTAGACGGTACGATCGGACCGTGTCGCTCCTATTTCGCCTGCGAGTCCGCCGAAGAAAGGCGTCGCGAGATCGCAAAAAACGAGCCCAAGTTTCTGGTCGCAGGCTAGAGGTCGACCGCTTTATTCGATGGCTCGGGCAGATGTGGATTATCATCCAAGTCGTAAATGTCGGCGAGGAAATTTGCCCGGCCACTATCGTCCACACGGACGGTATAATACTCCACAAACACAGGCACTTGGCGGGTCAAAAATATCGGTAAATACTCGCCGGACTTCTTGACCGCGTCGGTGTCCACGACGCCACCTTGGCCATCGCGATCCAACAACCATGTGGCAAATTCAATAGGATCTTCAAGCCGCATGCAGCCGTGACTGTAGGCCCGCAGGTCGTTCTTGAAGAGCCCGCGTGCGTTGGTGTCATGGAGATACACGTCGTGCAGGTTTGGGAAGATGATTTTTACGTACCCAAGAGCGTTGTGCGCTCCGGGAGTCATCCTCACATATTCCCAAGACTTCCCTGGGTACATGACCTCGTAGTTGTTCTCGGCGTACCAACTCGGAACAGTTTCGGGGATGGTTGTACTCACGTCCACTTCGCCTGTTTCCGCATTAAAATATGGCATTTCAGCCAGTCTCTCAGGTGACAGCGTTGAATCACCCAGCGCCTGAGTTGGTTCCTCTGCAGCAGGCTGTCCCAAAGGTGGAGTGTTAACCGGTGGCGCTAACATCGGCGGCGCTGCAAGGAACGAGGGAGGTTTCACCGCAGCCTTTGCCCTCATCTTGGCATACTTGGCCTCCAACGACTTCTTGACCTCTGGAAGGATTTCGTTCTTACGGACGCGGGGAGTCACGTTCCAAAACGGGTTAAAGATCATACGATCGATGTAAGCCGCAATTGGAATGGGTGTTCGATTCGCCTTGGCACACTCGTCCGTTTCCGGATCACAGACGTTATCATTATTGCCCACGACCACGCGGTGTCGAATCTCGCGTTTCATGTCTCTCCAACCCTCAGCATGAAAATCAGCAACGTTAATGAAAACGTACGCTTTATCTTCTTCCGGACGCATATTGGTGTCACGCCACCGCTGAATATTGATGCGAATCTGCTCGAGCCGCTTTTCTGCGGGAAGGTTAAGCGATTTCCAGAATACGGTGTGCGGCGTGCCCGTTACCTGCATCTGATGGGTCGTCTGATATTCTTTCACAGCATCGCTCAGAACCGCATCATAGGTGTCCGAAAACTTCGCGGGATCCCCTTTTAAGTAACCCTCCGTGGCCAGTCGCTCCTTCAGATGCCGTGCTCCGGATGAACCCGGCTTAAGGCTCTTGTCTACTTTGACAGTTGCCCAACCACCGGCCGCCACGATTTCCTGGTACCGTTTATGCTCTTCGACCAACCCTGCATATTGGGGTTGCTGAGGGGCCAACGCGTCAATCACGTCCGCAGGCTTTTCTGATTTCGCAAACCGCTCGATCGCGCTCGAGAGTTCTCGACGCGCGTAAACGGGTTGAGAGTACATGGCTTCCGCGTTTGCGGATGCCCGACGCCAAAGGCTTCCAGCAACATAATGCGCGTTTTGTTCGTTGTTCCGTGATTTGCGAATCTCAGGATCGTTGAAATAGTCATCTTCCCGAGGATGGACAAATGACTTCCGGGCTCGGAAATACCGCATTTCATACGCGTAGCGCATGAACGCATGTGCAAGCAGTTCTTCGAGTTCCGCGCTCGAAGCCGCCATAGCTTGACCCAAAACACTCAGCTCGCCCATCGCTTCCCTAACGCCAGCGCCCTTATCGGACTCAAGCAGGCGCTCGGTCACGACTTCGTAACTTGATTCGTCTAACGTGAAAGTGGACGGTTTCTGCGTGGCGACCCAAGCGCTCATCTCGGCCGCAGCTTCAGGACTCGGGCTCAAATCATTGGTCTGCAGTTCTGCGGATTTCGATTCCAGAGCATCCAGTGCCTTCTGGATTTCGGCCAGGCGATAGGGGCGTGGATCCAAAACGGCTGCTTCCAACTCCTGCATCGTCTCCCAGACTGCTTTGCCATGAACGGTCAGTTTTCCCTGCTCTACAAAAATTGGCCGATATTCACGTGCCGCATAATACGAGTTCGCTAGCGAAAGTAATGGCGGCAGATCGCGCTGTGACGCCTTCTCTTCGCGCTGCTGTGCTGCCTCAAGTCGACGCTGCAGTTCTTTTCGAACCGGGGCACCCTCACTCCGTTCGGCAAGAGTCGCTGCCACCGTAGCCTGCCACTTCTGGACAAAAGAACGTGATGCAGGCTCTCCGATTGGTTCCTCTCCACAAGCAGTCCAGCCCGTGGATAAAGTCAGCAGAAGTATGAGCAGATTTTTATGATGTTTTCTTTGCATGCGTCCTCAACGGCGAGGGCGTAGTTACTCGCAACCTCCTCAAACGGTCAAGACGGTAACCTACGACCGCGGCGTCTGCATTCCGCGAAAAATTTGGGGGAAGCTACTTAGATGGATTTGGGTGAACTGCTTCAAGCTTCGACGCCGCTACTCGATGAAGTCGAGCGGGGACTGTGGCGTCGGCGAGCAGTTCACGTAGACGGCGTGTGGCCGACTCGGCGGCATCCATCTCAAATTCACAGATTGCCAAGTAGTAGCTCGCATCGTGACGTGCATTCACGTCTTCGTAGGCCTGTTCAAACTCCAAGAATGCCTCTTGGAATAACCCCATATCGATGTACGTCAGGCCCAATTCGATATTGGTATTATCGATATCAGCGGGCCCAGACTTGAGAACCATCGAATATTCCTTGGCAAAACGCCCGGAAAGCGACTTCTCGCCAAAGGCACCATTATCCTCAAAATCGTCGCTTCTTAACTCCCGAATATGTGCTTGGCGCGCCATGATCCCGGGATTATTGGGCTGCGCATCGACGAACTCTTCCAGCACTTCTTCGGCCTCTGAGAGTTGCCCTGTCTCAATGAGCCGATCGACTTCCGCCAAATTAGAAGCCTTCGCCACCCGTCTGGGCACGGTGGCCGTCACTGGAATTTCCCCAAACAGCTCTTCAAACATTTTGTCGGCATCGTCTCCTGTAAAGTCGAACGAGAATGACCCCTCCGAGGCTTCAGAAAACAACTCCAATTCACTCTCATCGAATTTGATATCGTCGACATCGATCATCATTTCTTCGGCGTCACCAATCGGCAATTCCGACTCGATGTCCCCTAACGACAGCTCATCTTCAAACCCTAGGTCATCTAGACCAAGAAGTTCGCCACTGTCGTCGACCGCAGATTCACCAGACAGGTCAACATCATCATCGGGCGGCAAGAATTCAACGATCGATTCAGCGACCATCAGATCAGCCTCTGAAAACGTCTCGCTCAACTCGACAATACCCTCGCTGATCTCTTCAATCGCGTTGACGCTCAAAACGTCCATCTCACCCGAGGAAAGCTCAATTCCGTAACGTTCGGCGTAGCGCTGAACGGTGGCTTCATCGGCGAACTCTCGGGCCCGGCGCAAGTATTCAACGGCACGGGCCGGCGACTTTGCAGACAAACGAGTCAATTCGAAGAGTTCAAACCCGGCCTTTAATTTATCGCCCATCAAGGCACGAAGCTGATGCATCTGCTCGTGCACTGCCACGCTGTTGGGATCCATCGCAAGAGCGCGCCCAATCACCTCTTCAGCTCGGTCGAAAAGACGATACTTCAAAAAGACGTCGGACTCGGCGAGCATCTGCGTAATTGTGGAAACACCACGGCCGTCTTGAGTCGGGGCAACCTCTGCGATGATCTCAACTTCAGGTAAGTCAACCTCCGGGATACTTCGAGCAACCGTCTGTTGGCCAAGCGTCGTCGCGGGATTCTCGTCGAATCGATTGAGTACCGACGAATCGAGGTCTCCAAGTTCCTCGGCAAAATCCATAAAATCGTCGCCAGCGCCTTCATTCGTAGGGCTGTTGTCGACTTCAATTTCCTCGTCATCGTCCAAAAACTCTACACCGACGAGCACGTCAGTGGATTGCGGCGGCTTGGACAGATTTCCGGTATCAGAAACGCCCGGGCTCGAATCAAGTCGAGAGCGTTGACCAACAACGGACCGCGCCTCGGCGTGGTTGGGATCAATCACCAAAATCTTTCGGTACGTCTGAATGGCACCAGCTTCATCACCGCCGCGGCGTTGAGCCTTGGCGAGTTCCAGATAGACCAAAGACGCTTTCTGTTTTTCGCCTAAACGATCGAAACAGAGGCCAAGATAATTGAGCACTTCCCCGTCAGACGGCGTCTCTTTGAACAAAAACTGAAGGTGTTTGAGGGCGTGTTTATTATCCTCGCGATCGAGGTAGAGCCGGATAATCTCTTTTCGCAATAAGACATCAGAGGGTTCTAAAAACACAGCTCTTTCAGCGACTTGGACAAATTCGTCCAGGCGGCCTTCCGCTCGGAGACTTTCGGCACATTTCCTGAATATCTGAAGGGCCTCGACTCGCATGCCGTCTTTTTCATAACGCTCAGCGAGTTGAATCTGGAGGCTCACGTCTTCGGCGTCGATGGAAACCATGCGCTCAAGGACATCCCTTTGCGAAACTGCGTCCCCTAGTTCTCGAAAAAGTTTTTGAGCCGTATGAAAAGCGCGCAACGAGTCTTTGAGCCGCCCGTGACGCCAGTACGACTCGCCGAGATCACGGTGAAGCCGGGGGTCGTTGGGCGCAATGCGCAACGCCTGCTTATAAACAGCCACGGCTTTATCGTAGATGTCGTCTTTGGCGTAGTGGTAGGCAACGTTCTGATATTCCGTCAGCGCTTCGTCGAACTTATCGATTTTCACGAGAAGGTCGGCAACCTTTAGCCGTGTGCGCACATCCCCAGCATCCTCCTCTAGAATCAGCTGGTAGTCCTTTACGGCCTTATCCCAGCTTCCCTTACGGATGTGCTTTTGTGCTGAATCGAGTAGTTTTTCGCGTTTGTTTGACAAACGTGGCCTCGGCTCACCAGATTACTTATTAACGCGTTCGACGAATGAACCATTACGGGTGTCCACGCGAATCAACTCACCTTCTTTGAGGTAGAGCGGAACGGTGATCACGGCGCCGGTCTCCAACGTGGCAGGTTTTGTCCCGCCCTGAGCCGTATCACCTTTATAACCCGGGTCAGTCTGAGTGACCAAGAGTTCAACAAAAGTCGGCGGCTCGACGTTGATGGGCTTATTGTTGTGAAACAATATTTCAACTTCAAGGTTGTCTTTCAGCCAATCGCTGACGGAATCCACAGCGTCTGCTGTCAACCGAATCTGTTCAAAGGATGTCGTATCCATGAATACGAACATTTCGCCGTCCTTGTAGCTGTACTGCATGGTGCGAGCCTCAAGGTTGGGTGTCTCGACCTTGTCGCCCGACCGAAAGTTCTGCTCCAATACACGGCCCGTCACCAGACTCTTCATCTTGGTTTTCACGAACGCCACGCCCTTGCCAGGCTTAACGTGCTGGCACTCGACGATCACGTACGGTTCTTTGTCGATTTCGATTTTAAGGTTCTTTTTAAAATCTGAGGTGTTGTACATCACTGAGCTCCTGTCGCGTCATTGCGACTACTGCATCTCACGTTCAACGAACGGAGCAATCAATCTCAACATTGTCTGCCCACGGCCCACGTCTGCATCCTTATGCAGCGCGAGGATGAGCAAGTACTCGTCTGCAACGACTCGCGCAAGTGTAGTGATGTTTCCGGTGGTGATGCTCACCTCGTTAACCTCGCCTACGTCGTAGACCTGTAGACGCCTAAATTTATCGAGCAGATTGCTCAATTCAATCGCAATTGCACTCATTTGAGGCAATTCTTGATCTTTAAAGACGCTGTCAATGGAGATGCCGTCGAAACCGATCAACATGCACCCTACAGCGCCTTCGATGTTGTTGACGACGCGCGCCAACTTCTGCTTGAACATTGATCCTCCCGGGGGAGCCTAGGTTCGATGCGTTTGGGAAAGCCCTTTCTTTTCGTACATCCTGCGCGCTCGGTCAAGTGCGGACGTACTTCCCACGAATCATCGTGACATCGATTCTGACTCCATTGTAGAACAAACCCCATGTCCAATAACTGCCCAAACTGCAGCGCAGTCGTCCAAAACGACTCCGCGTTTTGTCCCGCCTGCGGCCTCACGCTTGCGCCGCTTCTCACCGCGGGTCGAATCGAAACAACGCGTCCTGAGATTCAACTTGTCGACGTCAAGATGCGTGCTGCGGTCGCAACTGCGCTGAACAAAAAAGGTCTACCGGACCCACAAAAAGGTCTGCCGGACCCACAAAAAGGTCTACCGGACCTGCGTCAGACCGCTCTTCAGAAGACTCAGGCCTCTGACCTATCGGAGACGAGCGAAACTTTTGCGATGCCGATGCCAAAAGAAGCACCGGAAATCCCGCTAGACGCACCCGTTTTACGGATTGGATACGACTCAGAAAACGATCTCGTGATTCCTCGGCCTATGGTGTCCGGTTGGCATGCACGTATCGCCCTCGTCGATAAAAAGTACATTCTCGAAGACCTCAACTCGACGAACGGTTCGACCGTCAACGGCCATGAAGCCAAACGTGTTTGGATATCGCCTGGCGATCGAATTGGATTGGGCAGTTACGACTTTGTACTAAATCAAGAGATCACACGGAGACTTCTGCCGGACGCTGACTCGCGCCCTACGATGGGAATTGAGCTACCCAAGGGGTTTCTGAAACCCCTCGTGATTGGCAGAGATGGTGACAGTGACATCGTTCTTGATTCACCGCAGATCTCCAGAAAACACGCACGGTTGACTTGGGTTGGGCACGCGTGGAGGGCCGAAGATCTGGACAGTGCCAACGGACTTGCGGTTAACGACCGCGCGAACAAAGTTCAGGATGCGGTGGTGATGTGGGACGACGTCCTCTTCATGGGGTCGTATCGATTCCCGGTCGCACGTTTGCGGGACTTCTTGGACCCTGCAAACGCACAAGCTGCCTCGGGCACGATGGCGATTCCTCCCGGAAAAGACATCGTTACCATTGGGCGCGGCCCGGATAACGACGTGGTGATTGATGCACCACAAATTTCAAGACACCACGCACGTTTGATTCGAGGCAAAGAAGTTGTCTGGGTAGAAGATCTCGACAGCGCCAACGGCACGTTCATCGACGGCCATCGAATTCGCAGACAGAAGCTCGCCGAGGGACAGACCCTAAGTTTCGGCTCGTACGCAGTACGGCTTGACCTAGCGCGTGGATCCATCGAGCGATCCTATCGTGGCGACGTTCTGTTGCAGGCCGAACATTTGAGAGTCGACCTCGGGTCGGGGAAGCTGTCGAAACGAATCTTGGACGGAATTTCATTCACCGTCTATCCGACTGAAATCATGGGACTTCTTGGGCCGTCCGGGTCTGGAAAAACCACCCTTTTGATGTCATTGATCGGCTATCTCAAACCCACAAACGGCCGGACGCTAGTAAACGGTGACGACCTCACGCTTCATTACGATCGCTACCGCGGAGCCATCGGGTATGTGCCTCAGGATGATATCATCCATCGTGAACTGACAGTCTACGAAGCGCTTTATTATACAGCGAAACTACGGTTGCCACCGGACACCTCCGACGCGGAAATCGAAGAGCGTATCATGCAGGTACTGGCAGATCTCGAGATCGACCAGACGCGAAACCTACAAATTGGATCTCCCGAACGAAAGGGAATCTCGGGCGGACAGCGAAAGCGAGTGAACCTCGCCCTGGAGCTCCTCACAGAACCTAGCCTGCTATGCCTTGACGAGCCGACCAGCGGCCTAGCCAGCGAAGACGCGCTGAATGTCGTCAGGCTTCTTCGTAAACTGGCCGACGGCGGTCGCACGATTCTGCTGACGATCCATCAACCTTCCGGCGCGGCGTACCGATTGCTCGATAACGTCCTTTATCTGGCCGACGGTGAAGAGGTTTATTACGGCCCTGCTTATCCAGACAGCATTCTATACTTTCATCCAGAGTTCCGAGCGAACACGCCGGAAGCTGAGGCCGTCTTAGCCGACCCTGGCTCGTGCATGCGGCCCATCATGGACGCAAAACGGGCCGGAGAACCCATGGAGACGTTCGCGGCCCGCTTTCGACAGAGTCGCTATTTTGCTGAATATGTCGAAGATCGACGTAAAAATCGAACCGGCGTTAGTGTCACTGGTACCGGAGTCCGAAGGCCCCCGCGATTCTCGATCCGTCAGTGGATGACGCTGTGCCGGCGATACCTCGCGATCAAACTCAAAGATCGAATCGGAATGGTCGTACTGCTGGTTCAAGCACCGATCATTGCAATCCTAGTGGACATGGTCTTCGTCTCCCGGTCGGAAGGCGTCATGAACCGGATGCTCTACACACCCTACGCGTTGTTTCTATTGGTGATCGCCGCCATTTGGTTCGGATGCTCAAACGCGGCCCGAGAGATTGTCGCGGAGCAGGCGATCTACCGACGAGAACGCATGGTGAATCTGTCCATCGGCACCTATGTGCTCAGCAAATTCGCCGTGCTCGGGGCGCTGTGTCTGCTGCAATGCGTCGTGTTGCTTTCGATGTCATATGTGGTGCTAGATTTCCACGGTCACCCGCTCTACCACTTGGCCATCTTGTGGAGCAGCGCGATGTGTGGCGTGGGTATGGGGTTATTGCTTTCCGCAGTAACACGCACCTCAGAGGCCGCAATGGCGCTTGTTCCGCTCCTACTGATCCCTCAAGTGATTTTGGGTGGGGCGATCATGCCCAATACCGAGATGAATCGCCCGACGTGGGCGCTGTCTCAGGTGACCGTCAGTCGTTGGGCGTTTGAAGGG
>JBBKVQ010000095.1:0-15538 GCA_037968515.1 Bradymonadaceae bacterium | reverse complement strand
AAGCGCGAGCGCAAGGGGACCTAATCCCATTTACAGATCTTCGATTTGCAGCCTAGTATCAGCGCATGCGAATTGTTGAGATCATCTTTCAAGACTTGTTTGGCTGCGTCTCTCCTGTGCGTTTACAACTCACAGGAGACGTATCCTCCGAAGAACTCCCACCCGGAGTCTCCGCTGGAAACGTTCAAGACCTGCTGATTTCGTTGTTCTACAACGAAAAAACTCCCCACTCACTCCGGATGGCTTACGCCAAAGGCGACCCCAAAGTCGCCTTGGTGATGGAGTTCCGAGGAAAGAAGCACCGCATCGTTCGAAGAGCGGCGGCGGATTCTTTGCGTCTGCAGATGGAAGAGCAGGGCGGTTGGAAAGAACTTGCGGCCGGACCACGTGTTGAGCCGTTTATGCGACAAAACATGGCCCTGCCGGATTTCGAAACGTTCTGGATTTTGAATCTATGGCGTTACGAGGCGTCGGCAGGCGCCGTGGCGGCCTTTGATATCGATTCGGTGGACGCTCGCACAAAGGACCTGATCCTTCGCTACCGACATGCCCGCGAGGCCGAGCGCGCTGAAGATGAAGTGAAATCCATGGAGTCTCGGATCGCCGAACTTCGTCGAGAGTTGGGCCAGGGTTTCGCCCTTGAGGACAAACTGGTTAAGGGCAAAGAGCTTCTCAAAGAAATCGATGTGGCTGAGCTTTCTCGCGACGATCTCGAACTGCTCAAACGCAAAGACCAACTGCTCGGTGACTTTCGAGATCAACTTGATCGGCTCACCGGCGAAGAAGAGGCCGAACGCAACCACATTTCGGACACCCTTCCACAACGGCCCTTCAAATCTCCGATCTTTCTCGCCGGCTTGGCTGTTGGACTTCTCGGTTTGGGTGCAGGTGTTGCGATGCAAGACACGCCCTGGCGTGCGCTGGCTCTGCTGGACCTTTTTGGATTTGGCGCCAGCGTTTGGATCTTAATTCAGTACTTTGCGGGCATGGAGCGGGCAAGCGTTCACCAGGTGCGGCACGAGTCCATCAAACGTCGCCTGAACCAGGTCCGCGAAGAGCAAGTCTCGCTTCAAGGTCGTTTGAATCACGTGCTGATTCATGCGCGGGTCGACGACGCGACCGATCTTGATGAGCGGGTAGTGAAAGCTGAAAAGCTGAAACTGGCGATCGAAAAGATGGAGGATCATGTCAACGAACTCCGCCGTGATCCTGCCTATCAGCGGGCGAGAGAAGAACTCGACACCTTAGAAGAAAAGCTCACACAAGGACGACGACCAAGCGCGGATGGCTCGGCAGAGGTGATGTCTGCGTATCAGCTGGAATCCGACTTGGAATCCCTTGGTATCGACGTCAAAATGCTTTCCGAGGAACCAGCCCATCCTGATGAAGAGACCGATCCGCTCACACGGCTATGGGACACTGCTCGCAACACCCAACAATGGGAAGCGGACCAACTCTTCGATAAAACACGTAAGATGTGGGGAAAAATCTCGGGGCATGTTTTGGGAGATCGCTTCAAAGACGTCGACTTGGACCCTGCGGGCAAACTCGTGATCTCATCGCTTGGCCCCGATCAAGTTGAGATGTGGGCCCGCACCCGGCCATCGGAGCAGCACGTTGTGTGGCTCTCGTTGGCCCTCGCACTGCAGGTGAATGCTCACGAACGGTCAACCCGCGGGGTTTTTGAAGCGATGATCGTGCCCGATCCGGCTCAAAATCTTACGGCAGACCAAACGAAGAAATTGATGGAGGTTCTCGCGAGCGCAGCTCGTCGGTCGCCGGCTCTACTCTTACGCACGAAGAACTGATGCAGTCTGTCCTGTTTTCTACCGAAGAAAAGATTGGGGACATTGAACGTGAGTTACGCTCGGAGGGCGTCAGGTACGTGATCGGGTTGGATGAGGCAGGTCGAGGACCGCTAGCAGGCCCAGTCTATGCAGGAGCAGTCGTCATTGATCTGGAAAAGCTCGATGAGGAATGGTTGGCCTGTCTGGACGACTCCAAGAAACTCAAAGAATCGGCCAGAGACGCTGCAAAACTTGAGATCGTGGCAAATGCCTTCGCGTTCGGCGTCGCACTCCAAACCGCCCAAGAGATCGACGACATCAATATTCTCCAAGCGTCACTGCGCGCGATGGAAGCTGCACTTGATTCCCTTTCCGTGGATCTGGAGGATGCTGTGATCCTCGTGGACGGGAAACAGAAGATCATCTCGGATTTGCCCCAGCATGCGCTGATCAAAGGGGACTCGCGAAGCTACGCGATCGCTGCTGCCAGTATCTTAGCCAAAGTTGGCCGCGACGAGGAAATGATTAGTCATCACGTCACGTGGCCCGAATACGGGTTTGATCGCCATAAAGGCTACCCTTCCCAGCTGCATCGCGCCGCAATCGTGGAACACGGTCCATGTGCGATTCATCGGCTGACGTTCTCCGGTGCAAAACAGTACGCAGATCGTCTCCGCACCTAGATTCGCAACATTTTTTTTCTTCGTCCGATAACCCTCCACAACCATGCTTGGAGGGCAAATGACAGATCACGAACTGGGGCGGAAAGGGGAAGACCGGGCAGTCCAATATTTGAAGGATGAGGGATGGGCGATCATAGAACGGAATTTCCGCACCACAGCCGGAGAGATCGACGTGATCGCTGAGCGCATGGAGGCACGCGGGCACACCGAACGTCACACCGTAGCGATCGTCGAGGTCAAGACTCGGCGGCCGCGAAAGGGACTTCCTCCACAGCTTTCTGTGACGGCACTTAAGCGAAAAACGATTGTGAAGGTGGCCAAGATTTTCATGCGTTGTGCTCGTAAGCCCAATGCGGTGGTGCGATTCGATGTGATCGCGGTCGATTGGCTCGAGAACGCTCCGCCGCGAGTGACCCATATAAAGGGGGCATTTGATGCAAACGGCCGGATCAATTAGCGGCAGCCTTTCGCTCGGAGATCACTGCACTCAACGACTCCCTTTTCAAAGACGATGCGATGGACTCCCTGATCGACGCCATCGACGGCTGCCCAGGTTCGGTCCCAGCGCCCTCAATGTAGATTACGATGTCGCCCCAACGTTCGATGTAGACGCTTTCACCGGCGCTGATCTGAAGACACGTGCTTTCGCCCACCTTGCCACGATGTTCGCTGGATTTGGCGTCGGGGTAACGCTTCTTCGTGGCTTTCAACAAAGTCTGTTGAAATTCCTTCGCTTCGTTTTGATCATCCCACGCCAACACAGTCGTTACGATCACATGCCCGTCCTTTTCGAAGGCGGCCAAGCGATCGCCGTCCCACCCTGCTGCAGCGGCGTCATACCCATCTTCTTCGAGTGTCAGTTTCAGCCACAGCCGTACTTGGAACTCGCCCAACACGGTGTCGTAGATTCGCTTATAGCCATCGAGGGCACTGCCCACTTCGTACGAAAGGAACTGAGGTTGATCCCCCGCAAAGTACTTTTCGGGGTGCAAAATCTGTTCTGTCGAAACAGGCGGGTTTGCGTAGACCGCGTCCGTATCTTTCCAGGTTCGGCCGATCCTCGAAGCCACGACAAATCGCATGCCGGCGAAATACGGAAACATCAGCAACTCGCGAAACACCGCCGGGGCCTCCGAAAGCGCCGCGGCACCCGCCTGCATGTCCTTTGGGGCCCCTGATGTGCCCATCATTTGCTCCAACGCAGACAGGTCATCAAACGAGATGTTGCGAAGCGTTCCCGCGATGATGGGGATGTCGACGACGCTGGTGGCGGTTCCCTGGGGCAAGCTCCCTGCCTCATGCAGTGAATAGTCCAACATCACGATCGTCGCGTCTCCCTCCAGAAGGGCTGCTCGTGCCAGCGCGAAGTCGCCGTTTTCGGACGAACTGAAAGGCTCTTGCATCGAGAGAATATCGAAGTGTTGATCTTGAATCGCATGAAACAGCTCGTGGGCCATCGCAGGCTTCTGAAAGGACATCGGAATGCCCTGCATCACATAGAGTTCTTTGGTCTTCTGATCGTAAAATCCCGCGATTTGCTCGGTAAGTACGTCCAGCAGTACCTTCTTGTAGTTCATGTCCGGTGGAATCAAGCCTAACCGTTTATAGACTTTGCCTTCAGCCTCGATTTGGTCGTCGCTGACCTCTTCGGCGAGCTTAGTCACCAACACCGAGCGCAGTTCCTCTCGTCGTTTGATTCCTTTTTTGATCGGCCGCGTGAGCGGCAAACCCCGAATCGTTGCGACTTGTTCAGCGATGGCGTCGGCCGTTTCAAGCAGAGTTCGTTCCGACGCTTCAAACCCCTGATCGGGCGCGTTCTGCGCATTTACAGGCGAAGCGCTAAGAAGGAACAAGCATGTGACGAGCAATTTTAACGAATGTGAGAGCATTGGCAGTCCGGGGGAAAACTTCGCAGGATCATACGTTAAACCCACGATATTCTCAGTTGAATTCCTCGAAAAAACCCACTGAAACGTGGTTGTTTCGCCTAAAAGTGAAAAAAATGTGGACGTCTGTCCAAGTTTCCGCCATAGTCGCGCCGTCGACAGGGGCGCCGAATGGCAAACCGTACGCGTCGGCGCTTGAAAACTAATCGATCGCTCGTTGAGCTGTCGACAAGGGATCCGCAAAGGAGTGTATGCTATGAATATTCGTAATCTGTTGATTGCTGTTGTTGCTATGATGTCTTTCGGTGTTGTTGCCTGTGGTGGCGGCGAAGCCAAAACTGACGAAATGCCATCGGAAACCCCAGCTGAAATGGCTCCTGCTGAAGAAGCACCAGCCGAAACTGCACCTGCTGAAGAAGCACCTGCTGAAGACGCAGAATAAGTTTCCAGTTATTCTTCCCAATGGTCGGCAATTGCCGGCCTTTTTTTTTGGGTGACAATCCCATTTGCCCGGACCCAAGTTTGCGTTAGGATGTCGGCGCTTTCAGGCTCAGGTTTAGAGGACTAGATGAAGCGAATGTTTAACTGGGTAGGAATTGTGTTCTCGGGATCGCTTGCTGCGATGTCATTAAGTTTGATGGCTGGTTGCGCAGATGACCTCTACGCACCTTGCAACCTTGATGAGACTTCTCCCGATCTCGCTGTGAGAACATGCGGCGATACCACGGGCTCCGAGGATAAAAGCTGTGTGGTCGAGAACCAGGTGCAATGTGACACCCGTGTTTGTGGCCGATACAGTGGTTCCGATGCGTTTTGCACCAAGCGATGCACCGATGACAGCGATTGCCCAGCGGGCCTTTGTTTGGAGTTCGTGTATCAATCTGGCGCAAAATACTGCGTTGAAAATCAACTGGTTGACGGATGATTTTGAAATGGCGCAAAAAAAGGTTGGAGGTCTCTTATTGAGGCCTCTTTTTTTGTGCTTTGAGCATGTAGGTGTACAGCTTGACGGTGTGTAGTGGCGCGGTTAACGTGGGCGCTCCAATATCCTAATGTATGTGCATCGACTACAAACTAGGCAGAAACCGGTCAATAAAACGATCGGGGTCTTTATGGCCGCGCGAGATATCCATACGCGCGCTAACCAAGCCAAGATGAGGGACGCGTGAATTCGCTGAATACAACATGGTCTCGAATAGTTCAGGGTGGAGTCATGGCTGCGGTCTTAGGATCGTCTGCGTTGGCCTTTGCTCAGGACGGCATGAGTTTTGGAGAGGACGAAGTGACTGCGGTCAGTGAAGTCTCTCCGGCAGCCAAATTTCTCGAAGAAGGTAAGGCTCTCTACTTAAAAGAGAAGTACCCTGAAGCGAGTCTTTTGTTCTGGAAAGTACTGAAGGACGGCGACGTTGCTTCGGAAATCTTGCGACCCGAAGCTCAATACGAACTAGGGAAAACTCTCTTTCGTATGGAGCTCTACCAAGGGGCGTTGCAACATTTCAGTGCAATCGTTGAATCGGGAGAATCTAATCCTTTCTTCCTTCAAACGCTGCGTGGAATGGTGCTTCTCACAGACGAAATCCCAGAAGACGCGCTCCTTATGGAGCGCTTGGCGGCCTATAAGGATTACCTCTCGGAAGTGCCAGAGAAGTATCGGGATCGTTTTGCGTATCTGGTTGGGCGTCATCTTTACAACCAGATGAATATCGATGGCGCGTTGGCGATGTTGAACAACGTCACCACGAGAAGTCCTGACTACTCCAAAGCTCGTTATATTGCTGGTGTGGCTCACGTTGCTAACTACGAAGCAGAACCCGCCGTCGCCGCTTTCAAGGAAGTGCTTCGTTATCTGACTTCGCGTGAAGCAAGCGGACCATTGACCGCTCAGGAAAAAACGCTGTTCGAGATGACCAACCTCGGCATGGCTCGAGTGTTCTATTCGACCGGCGGCTACGACAAGTCGGTGAAGTACTTCGGACGTGTGGGGCGCCGGTCAGAACATTGGCCGACTTCGCTCTTCGAATCGAGTTGGGCTTATTTCCAGATGGACTTGTACAACAAGGCGCTCGGAAATCTCCTCACGATCAACGCGCCGTTTTTTGATAATGCATACTTTCCCGAAGGAACGATTCTTACCGCCGTTCTCTACTTCTATAACTGCAAGTATGAGCGCGTTCGATACGTCCTTCAGGGGTTTGATGATCAATACGGTCCCATTCAGACTGAACTCGCAGCGGTGCTCACGAAGTACGGTGAAGATCCTGAAGGCATGTACAAATGGCTTCTTGATGTTCGCGATGGCAACTCGAGCAATTACGAGTTGATCCGAGTCGTGAATGCAGCGGTCAACGACCAGCAGGTTCAACGGAAGATCGGCTTGATTTCGGCGATTGAAGGCGAAAAAGAAAAGATGGCCGACGCGCCCTCCGCTTGGAAATCAAGCGACCTCGCGCAGACCCTTTCAGGCGACCTCGAACTCGCAGCAAGCTTTGCTCGCGTCGATACAGGTGCCCTAGCTAAACAACGACTCGAACGAGCGTTGAGGGAGCTTGCCGACCTGGTCTTGGAAGAAAAGAAGATTCTTTTTGAAGTTGCTCGCGCTGAAAAGGGCGACATCGAAGCAGATCTTCGCGCAGCGATGATCGTCGACAAGAACGTCACAGATAAGCCATCCGTCGATGTATCGGATGAAGAGATGTACTGGACCTTTGATGGTGAGTACTGGCGTGACGAACTCGGATATTACATCTTCACGGTGAACTCGGAGTGCAAACGTTGAAAGTTGCAACCCACGAGGAGACGGGCATGAAGTCAAAGCGACTTATCTCTCAAGTATGGCATCTCGCATGTTGCGCTGTGATCGTCGGAACTTCGGTTCTGGTGTCGCCAAGCGCAACGGCGCAAGACAAAGAAGAGCTTCAACTGGGGGACGTAAAGGTTGAAGCCACCGCGAAACCGACGCTCAAGGGAGAGCGACAGGGACCCCTCAAGACCACGATCGTCGAAGACAAGAAGGTCGAGAGCGTTAAAAAGACTGATGAAGCGATTCAGCAGCTCAAAGAGCTCTTGAAAGCGACGCCAAAGGACAACGCACAACGTGCGGATTTCCTGTTCAATCTTGCCGAGATGTACTGGGATAAGTCCCGATACTACGAGCAGGGATCCTACTCGAAACAAGACGAGTGTTTTGCCCTCCAAGACGCAGGAGACGCGGGTAAAGCCAAGTCATGCGAGCAGGGCCGCTTGGACATGTTGAACGAATCGAAACGTTGGAGAGAGGAATCAGTCCGACTCTACGTCGAGATTATTCGAAATTTCCCGACGTTTAAAAATCTAGATCAGGTCTATTTCTACTTGGGCGCCAACCTCATGGAAGTTGGCAAACGAAAAGAAGCTCTCGACTTCTTCCGACGGCTTATTGCTGACTACCCCAAGAGCCAATACGTACCAAACGTCCTTTTGGCCTTCGGAGATTACTATTTCGATAGCGACGACATGGCGAGTGCGCTCAAGGCGTATCAACGTGTTTCGAAGTATCCGAAATCGAGTGTCTATCCTTACGCTCGCTACAAAGAAGCGTGGTGCCAGTTCAACCTCGATGCCAAAGACAAGGCGCTCGACACCTTCCTCGACGTCATGAAATTGGCTAAGGCGAGTAAGAGCGACAGCGCTGCCGGCTTGGTTCGTCAGACCCGTAACGACGTGGTTCTGACCTACTCACATATCGGAGCCGCGGACAAAGCCATTCCATTCTTCCGCAAGATTGCGCCTGATAAGTCCGATTGGATTCCGATGGGTGAGCGACTCGCAGTGCTCTACAGCGATAAGGGCAAACCTACCGAGTCGACCAATATCTATCGCGAACTGATCTCGGTGAACAAAGAGAGCGTCAATACGGTTGAATACCAGTATGAGATTGTCCGAAACACAACCACGGTCAACTCCTACAGCCCTGACTCGGTCAAAGAGCTGGTACGTTTGATGAAGCTTGTGCAGATTGCCGACGCGGGCAAGGCATTTAAGGACATGGAGCCGAAGGCGTGGGCCGCTACAAAAGGTCGCACCGAAGATCTCGTGCGAACGTGGGCGATCACCTATCACCGCGAAGCGCAGAAGACCAAGAATCCCGACCTCTATGCCATGGCTTACTTCCTATACAAGGAGTACCTGGTCACTTACTCGAACCCCCAAGAACAATATAATATGTCGTTCTTCTACGGGGAGTTGTTGTATCGGCTTCAGAAGTGGGAAGAAGCAGCCACGGCCTACGAGCGCGTTCTTGCGTTGGAGCCGAAGGGCAAGTTTACCAACGAAGCAGTTCACGCTCTTGTCTTGTCATACTTCAAGGTCGTCAATACCTCGGAAGAACAGGCCAACCTTCAGGCTCGCAAAGACGAGATGCTTAAGGAAGACGAAGACGAAAACGCGAAGCCAGTTCCGATTCCGGAGCCCAAGCCTATTCCTGACCTGCATCAACGCCTGATTGCAGCATGTCAGAAGTACGTGGAACTCAATCCTGATGGCGACCGGATCGTTGACGTCAAGTACACGATGGCTCGCACGAACTACGACTTTGATCACCATGAAGAAGCGGTCAAAATCTTCAAAGACATTGCGTACAGCCACCCAGAACACCGTCTTGCGGTGATCGCAGCCAACTTGCACCTCGACAGTCTCAACCTGCTCAAGAAGTACGACGAGCTTCAGGTCGAAGTGGTGGGATATCTCGAAAAACGTCCAATCAAAGACGAAGCCTTCTTGTCAGATATTTCGGCGCTGAATGCGTCGATCCGCTTCAAGAAGTGCAACCTGTTTGACGAGCAAGAGAAATGGAAAGACGCCGCTCAATGTTTCGTCGATTTCTACCGCGACTTCCCTGAGTCTGAACTCGTCGACAAGGCGCTCTACAACGCTGCTTTGGATTTCGAGCGCATGAAGGAACTGGGTAAAGCGATTCAAGTGCGAATCTTCCTGCTAAAGGAGCGTCCGAATTCGGACCTTGCTCCGAAGTCCCTCTATAATGTGGGAGGTAACTACCACGCTCTCGCGGTCTATACCGAGGCAGCGAAGTTCTACGAACTGTACGTGGATACGTATCCGAAACTCGAGAACGCAGAAATCGCGCTGGCGAATGCATCGACCTTCCGGCAAGGCCTAGGAGAGTTGGACAAGGCGGTCGCGAACTACCGCAAGTATCTGGAACTCTACGGGACACGTGATCCAATCAAATCCGCGGAAGTTTATTACCAGATTGCCACTGTGTTTGAGCAGCAAGGGAAGAAGAAGGACGCGTTTGACCAATATCAGAGCTACTTGAAGAAGTACGGCAAGAAGGGACCTTCTGACCGCTACTTAGAGGCTCATGTCAAAATCGGACTCTACTACTGGAACCTCGGTGGCAAGAGCAATCGCGACAAGGGTCAAGGCTGGTTCAAGAACACCCTTAAAGAGTTCAATAAGTATTCCAAGTCGGAACAAGAGGCTATGACCACAGGGCGCGACGCTGCGGCTCAGGCGAAGTTCATGATGGGTGAAGAGATCTTTATCGACCTCACGAAAATCTCACTCGATTCGCCAAACGAAAAAGTCCTTAAGAAGAAGATGCAAGACAAACTCAAAGTGGCTGTAGAAGCCAAAGAGGCCTTTGAGAGCGTGATTCTTTTTGGTCGTCCCGACTGGGCCATTGCTGCGCTTTACCGCATCGGCGCCGGGTTCCAGGATCTGGCGGATAATATTCGACAGAGCCCGCCACCTGCCCGATTGAGCTACGATCAGAAAGAGATCTATCGCGGGATTCTTGAAGACAACGCCATGCAGATCGAAAATCTGGCCGTGGACGCTTTCAAGCGCTCACTCGACATCGCGAAGAGCAAGAGCTGGTTCAACCAGTATTCGAAGAAGGCCGAAGTTGCCTTGGCTCAGCTTCGTCCCAAAGAGTACCGACGTCCGTCGGAACTACGATCGGAGCCCGATCACTTTGCGACCGGTTTGAGCCGTGTTCCATTTATCAAGCAGGCCAAAGACGAGGATCGTCTGACCGACTTCGGTTCGTCTGACGCACCCAACGCCACCCAGCAGTAGGAGTAGTTTCGATGAGAAATCACGGATGGAAAGCACTGATTTTCTTCGTACTGCTGTCGGCGGCCTGCTCAAGCTCGCCTGACAAGAAAGACGGTGAAGTCAAGGAACGGCCAGCAGGGGGAACCACCAATGCTGAGGCGATCAAAAATTTCGAAGCGGCGGTTGTCGCGTACGACCAGTCGGGCGGAAAATCACTCGATCAGGTGCAACGCTACCTTGAGGTCGCTGTTGACGAAGACCCACGATTTGGAAAGGCTTGGTTCAATCTAGGTGTTGTACACGAGCAAGCCGGCCATTCAGACGATGCCGTGAAGGCCTACGAAAAGTCCTTGGAGGTTTCTCCGGGACTGGGCGCCGCCTATGTGAACATGGGCATGATGAAAGCAGACCAAGGCAGTCTTGAGGATGCCCGGGCGCTCTTTCTCCGGGCGATTGAGGCCGATAGCTTCAACCCGATGGCTCACTCCAATCTGAGTGTGTATTTCCGAAATGATCAGGATTTCAAAAATGCTGTTCGCCATGCCCGACTGTCGCTTGCCGGGGATTCACAGAATCTTTCTGCCTACGAGAACCTGGCACGAACCTACTACGCCATGAAGGCCTACGATGTTGCGTTGTTGGTGTGTTTGAACGCCGAGAAGATCGACGCCAAGCGCCCCGATATCTACAACATCATGGGCATGGTTTGGTTGGCGAAAAATGATGTGACCGAAGCGATTCGTCAGTTTCAAAAAGCGATCGAGATCAACCCCAATCATATTGCCGCGCTCATGAATTTGGCCGCGGTCACCATGAACGTCCGAAATTATGAAGGCGCCACGGTGCTCTTTGAGCGTGTTTTGGCACTAGAGCCTAAGAATCTTGAAGCAAAAATCTCGATTGGCGTTGCCAAACGAGGTCTGGGAGACCTTGCAGGGGCTAGGTCTCTCTACCAAGAGGTGATGGTTCAGGAGCCCGAGAACGCTTATGTTCAGTTTAATCTGGGCATCATGGAGCATGAGATGATGGCTCAAGATGCCATGATTGGTATCGGGCGCGGTGACTCCCCCGAAGATCCTCTTGCTCAGATGGACTGGATGGTCAGCAACATGGAAGAGGCTCTGAAACACTACGAGCAGGCGATTACTCATTATCGAAACTTCCTCGCCTACGACCGTAAGGGAGTCGTCGAGGTTCGAAACGATGCTAACGAGCGAATTCAGCGCGTTCAGGAACTTATCCAGGTTACCGGTGAGCAGATTCCGGAAATGCGTCGGCAGAAGATTCAGATTGAACAGGATCTCAAAGCTGCGGCTGAAGACGAAGCAAAAGCCGCGGCTGAAGCCAAGGCAGCCGCCGAAGCGGAAAAAAACGCGAAGCCCGCAGATGAAGCGGCTCCCGCTCCTAAGTGAGCACTGCTTGCCACGCGACCTTTGTGTGGTACGCTTGCCACGAATAAAAAAAGTGATTCGGATGGAACTTCGCCCGAATCTCGGTGTCGTATAGTTGAGCAGTTAAGGAGTTGTCATGAAAACCATCCTCGCAGCGTTAGCGCTTACGATTATCCCCGGAACAGTATTTGCCCAAGACGATATGCCGTCTGCTGGTGAGGCGATGGGCGGGGGCGGCGGCGGTGATAACGTGGTTTACAAGAAAGAGACCGAGTATGACTTCGAAGCTGACGACGTCGAGGGCAACCTTGTGAAGCCAGACGAGGCCAATATCGGCGCCGAGCAGCACGGTAAGACGAGCAGCCTGATCAAGATCCGGTCTGACTTTGTTCCGGAGATGCTCAAATCGGTGGAAGATATCTGACAACGCAACCGGGCTTCTGGGTAAACCAGTCGTGCCAGATACACGCGTCTATGACGCACATGGGTTGAGAAGATGAGCAATTCTGCACTTCAGTTTGAAATTATACAAAACGGGCAAGTTGTCCGCACTGAGACGCTTGATCAAGACGTCATAAAGGTGGGCAAGCTTTCGAGCTCTCATCTTCGACTTGATGATCCGAACGTCTCGCGGATTCATGCCGTGATCGAACGCGCTGCTGATGGAAGTTTCAGCGTGATCGATCTTGGCAGTGCGACGGGCACGTTCGTAAACGGTGAGAAGGTGACGAAAGCGTCGCTGACCTCCGGAGACGAACTGCAGTTTGGTGACACGATGATTCGTGTTTCCACTGTAGCCGAGCAGGCAGCGGCACCAGCGCCGGCCCCAGTCGCAGTGGCGGCGGTCGCAACGGCTTCTCAGGTTTCAGAACCTGGTTTGGTCGAGTTGAGCGGAATTACGTTGGAAGACGGTAGCCAAGTCGAGCCGTATACCCTTCAAGGGTACTACGACGATGTAGGTAACTACATCCCCGGCTATTACGACGAAGCGGGTAACTACCACCTTGGTTACGGTTTCCACGATGAAGCCGGCCAATGGCAAGTTAGCCAAGGGTATTACGATCCCGCGGGTGAATGGGTTGCCACGGATGGTTCATCCTTCGAGGCGGCTCCTGGCCTTGGCGAGGAAAGCTCGTGGTTGATCACCGCTCGCGACACCGATGTCTTTCAAGATGCCTTCTTTGAAGGTCGTGGTGGGGAAACCCTCGAAATCGCGATGCTTTGGCGCGATAGCATCTTGGTGGTCAATTCCTACGAGCAACCTAAAACCGTCACGATCGGCGTGGAAGGCCAGAAAAACGACTTTGTAATCGACCATCCGTCGTTTGCAGACGAACGCTTTCCATTGCTTGAATATGGAGTTGGTTACACCCTTTCGTTCACCGACGGCATGTCCGGTTTGGTGCAGATAGGCAATCAGCAGTACACCTTGCGCGATGCGATCGCTCAAGGGATAGCCACTCGAAGCGGTTCTGGTTACGGCATCTCCCTCGACAGCCGTTCGTCTGCCCGTGTCGACATCGGTGACATCACCTTTTTGATTCATTTCACCGAGGTTCCTCTCGCTGCTTTTGGTGGCGGTGGATTCGACACTTCTCCAGTACCTTACGTTTCGTTGAGTGCTGTCGCGCACATTCTCTTTCTGATTCTCGCGATGACGATGCCCGAGAATGCACGCAGTCTGGATCTCGACGGATTCCAAGCCAATGACCGCTTTGTTCAGTTGATGATTGAACCGGAGCAGGTTGAAGAAGAAAAGCCCGATTGGCTTGATGATGGCGGCGACGAAGAGGCTGCCGCCAAGCATGCAGGCGAAGAAGGAAAAGCTGGCAAAGAAGACGCTGAAGACGTGAACAAAAAGTTGGCTATTGCGGGCGACCGAAACCCCGAAGATATCGAACTCAAGCGAGCCGCGGATACCGAAGTGGCTATGAACGCTGGTATCGCCGGAGAGTTGATGGTCAGCAGTCCCTTCGCGACGGGCGACACGTCAGTCGGTAGCGACGCGATCCACGCCCTTGGTAACCTGCAGGGCGGCGAATTCGGTGAGTCCAAAGGATTCGGCGGTTTGGGTCTACAAGGTGCAGGACGAGGCGGCGGCGGTGTTTCCGAACGTGGCATCGGGCTGGCGAACGTCGGTACTGCGGGTCGCGGTGGTGGCGGTCGAGGTGGCGGAGGCTACGGTAAGGGCGCAGGAGATCTTGGCGAACGCAATAGCCGCGTTCCAAAGATTGTTCCTGGAAACCCAGAGGTACAGGGCTCTCTTGACCGCGAGATCATTAAGCGAGTGGTCCGACAGCACCGTGGCGAGATCAAGTTCTGCTACGAAGGCGAACTTCAGAAGAACAAGGGCCTCGAGGGCCGCGTGACGGTACGCTTTACAATCTCGGCAACGGGATCGGTGGTATCCGCAGTGGTCAAAGAGTCCAGCTTGAACAACGCCTCCGTGGAACGTTGCATCACTGACAAGATTCGTCGCTGGATCTTCCCTGAGCCTAAGGGCGGCGGGATCGTGATGGTGAACTATCCGTTCAACCTTAGCTCATAACCGACTTTTCGGTGATTTCTGGGTCGCGCTTAGGCGCGGCCTTTTGTTTTTCTTGTCCGTTCAACGGAAGGCGAACCAACCGAGTTGCCTCACCGCGCTAGCAGGTCTATCATGCCGTTCCATCTATTTATATCTTTGGGGCGCCAGTGGCCCCACGTGTCGAGGATTTGGAGTGATGACCTCTAGGCCAGTACTTCTAAAGTGGTTCGCAATTGCATGTATCGTTGGTATGGCCCTCTCGGGTTGCCATAGTATGGATCGTGCTGAAGCCGTCTCCGAAATGAACAAAGGTCTTGAGGCGCTCGAGGGAGGCCGAACGCTTGATGCGGTTCGCCATCTCAAAGAGGCGTCTCAGATTGATCCTGAGTTCGCAGAGCCCCCGTATTACTTGGGCCAAATCTATCATCACAAGCTGAGCGAGCCAGGGAGCGCAGAGCAGAACTATCGCGAAGCGATGACTCGTGATGATTCGAATGCGCAGTTTTCGTATCAGTTGGGCACGATCCTTCAGGAACAAAACAAGCATGCGGATGCCATCGCGTACCTGAAGAAGGCAACAGATGCGAAGCCTGAGTTTGCGAAAGCTTGGTTTCGACTCGGGCTTTCCTACGACTTCGAGAAAGACTATTCGGCTGCGATTGATGCTTATTCGAAGTCGATCCACGCCAATGCGCGCATGAGGATGGATAAGGAAGACAAGGGCGGAGCGGCGTACCACGCACTCGGTGATCTCTATAATCGCTTTGGATTTTACGACCACGCACTCAAAGTCTACAAAAACGCATTAGATAATAATCCGGATGTGCCTCGCCTCCTCAGCGGAGAAGGCGTCGCTCAGCTTAAGCTCAAACGATTTCCTGAGGCTGAAGCCAGCTTCACCAAGGCTCTGGAACTTGATCCCAGCCAAACCACAGCAATCTTTAATCGCGGGGTCGCCTACATGGCGGCTGGCGCGACAGATAAGGCCGTCCAAGGATTTGAAGAGTTTGTTTCTCGTGCTGACAGTAAACGTGATGAAGCACGAATTGTTGCTGCTCAAGGTTTCATTCAGCAGATACGAGAGAAAGCCAAAGAAAACTAGACGGCAGCTAATGCTGCGGTCTAATCGAGAACGTTGCTGATCCTTCGGAGCCTGTGTTAGAAGTTCCGAAGCGTCCTTGCAATGAATTACAGTACAGTTGTCACA
>JBBKVQ010000094.1:0-4165 GCA_037968515.1 Bradymonadaceae bacterium | reverse complement strand
CTGAGTTCTGAATTGGGCGCCGTGATCAGGTTTTCGCTGGTCCGTAGAATGAAAAAGCTGATGAGATCGATATTTGGGTTTCGTTTCAGGAGCTGTCGCAAAAAGCGCTCATCCCAACTTGGCCGGCCCACCACTTGAAGAACCCGGATTTTGTCGCGGATGACCTTCTGCACAAAATGAAAGATGTTATTTGAGGCGAGGACTTCGTTCTCGAGCACAGGCAATTTTACTGCATAGACCTCGCGCCCCAGCTGTTGGGGGACAAACTCGAAGGTCAGGTCGTACCGAGTCTTGCCGGACTCTATGGTGAAATCACGTGTTTGCAGCAACAAGCCAGCGCGTTCCAAGCGAGCCTGCACGACTTCTCCATCGAAGCCTATCGCCTGGACTTCCACGTCGATCGCCACTTTGTTTCGCACGAACGCGAAGTCGTCATGTTTGACCCGTTTGATGGCAAGATCACGGAGTTCTGTTGGATCCCCGACCATAATGGAATTGATGGGTACGCCGAGGCTGCTGACTAAATTCTGGCTGGTTTCGTCCAGCGGTTCATCCATTCTAATGCGTGAGCCCATGCCACCCGTGTCGGTGCCGTCCGAGACAACCACAACCCCACCAAGTTCGACGTCTTGATAGCGGCGTTTCACCTCGACGAGCGCGCCGCCAATATCGGAACGAGGCGCGTCAAAAACCGTATCTTTGAGCGCGCCCGACGGTATCTCTTCGAGTTCAGATCCGAAGGTGAGTAAATGGTAAATGTGGTTTTCGTCGGTCAGCGATTCCGGCAGTCCCAGTGCCTGAACGGCGATTTTGGCGAGGTCGGCGCGGGACTGTGAATCGCCATTTGCGGTCAGGGTCATGGACATCGACGTGTCGATCAGTACTGGGACGTGATTTTTGACCTTTGTGACATTCTTGAGATCAACGGCAGGTTCGAGCAACATCATGACTGCGAACGCAAAAACGCAGGCGCGCAATCCGATCAGCGTGTAGCGTCGATATCTGGGAAGGGGCCGTAGGTCATAGGCACTCAAGGCTAGAATCGCCAGACCGAGGAGCGTAAGCCCCGCAATCCACCACGGGCCCCAGTTCCCCAACCACAACACATCGCCGGAGTTGTAATCAAAGCTCGGTAGCACTTAGTCCACCTTCCATTTACGACGGCCAAGGATGAACGGGATGTGTACCTGGTCGGCTTTGTAGTTGATGCAAAGCGAATACATCAGCAAGTTCACACCCATCCGAAACGACAGGTCGCGCTGGCGTTCTTGGCCCGGCGAACAGTCATAAAGCCAGTTTCCGAAGCTGTCTCGAGCCCAAGCGCCAAGCATATCGTTGGAACTTAGTACAACCGAGATGCGCTCGTCGTCCCACACCCCGAGCATATGGGGGGAGATCATCAACCGTCCAAGGGGCTCTTCGATCAGGTAGAACGATTTGTAAACGACGTGATCTTTGGGAATTCTTGCGATCGCTCGATCCGGAAAAATCCGCAGCAGCTCGCGTTTAACCGATTGGGTGAACGGGCCGTCGTCGAGCCCGTCGGACGAGTCGATAATGAGCATTCCGCCTGCCTGAAGGTATCGGCGAAGTGTTGAAACCTGGTCTTCGGAAAGCGGCTCAAACTTGCGGTCGCCAGCCCAAAACAACAGCGGCGTGTTCCAAAGCTGGCGGTCGCTGGTCTTAAGAATCAGCTCGTTCGCGTTGACCCGGATATTGGTGACTTTTTCGGTCTCCAAAAGTAAGCGTCGTAGCGCCGTCGGCCGTGGGTTGAAATTGCCAGAGTACTCCAGCAAGCCAACGGTAAAGCGGTCGTCTTCGCCCATCGCGTGAGCTGCTGGCGACACCAGGAGTGTTGCGCCCGCCGCTTTTAGAAAGTGTCTTCGATCCATCAGATAACCTCGCTGCTCGGATTAACAGCACTCAGGTCAGAAGTCATTCCGGGTCCTTGAAAATCGTGGCTCGAAGCGCGTCGAGGTATTTTTTGTTTTGCTCCTCTCGCTTGTCAGCAAGCGGCGAGCTGGCGTCGGCGGTGTTTGCGACGATCATTTCGGTTGGGACTTCCTTGAGGTACCTGCTGGGCTCGCGGTCGTCTTTGCGACCAAATCGTGTGCGCGTGGTGGCCAGGGTGAGGTAAAGGTGTTTTTTTGCGCGGGTGATGCCGACGTAGGCAAGTCGTCGTTCTTCGTCGATGCCGCCTCGTTCAGTGATGCTGCGGTCATGCGGGATATAGCCTTCTTCCATTCCGACCAAGAAAACCACCGGGAATTCCAGGCCTTTTGACGCGTGAATAGTCATGCATTGAACCGCATCTTTTTCTTCTTTCTGCGCTCCAGAATTGGACTGGTCGAGAGTGATTCTGGTCAGAAATCCGTCCAAAGTGCCGCCAGAACGGGTCTCGAACGCAGCGATGCTGGACAGAACCTCTTCGACGTTTTCAATGCGTTTTGAGGCAATTTTCGGACTGTTTTCTGAGCTGCGGATATAGTCGATAAAATGCAGGTCGTGCAGCAGTTCTCGGGCGGTTTCTTTGAGCTCAATATTCTTTTCGAATCGCCCGTGAAAACGCTTCAACAGGGCGACTAGGCCTGTGAGGTTCTCTCGCGGTCCGTAACCGACGTTGTCGATCTCGACTTCACCCGTCGCGACGGCCTCGAGCGCGCGGAAGAAGGTCACGTTGTTGGCGTGACCGTATTGCGAAATTTTGTCGACCGTTACGGGGCCAAGGCCGCGTGGTGGGACGTTCACAATTCGTCGCAGATTCACTTCGTCGTCTGGATTCAGGCATGATTTTAAGTAGGCAATAAAATCTTTGACTTCTTTGCGGTCAAAGAACTCTTGGCCACCCACCAGCTTGTATGGAATGCGATACATTCGAAACGCTTCTTCGAACAGCCGCGCCTGAGGATTCACGCGATAAAGGATCGCGAAGTCATTGTAGTTTAAGTCGTATTGAAATTTGAGCGCGTCGATTTCGGCGGCGACGTATTCGGCCTCCTCGCGCTCATCACCCGCGTGAATGACGGTGATCGGGTCGCCCGTGCCGTTGGCGCTCCAAAGCGTCTTTTCTTTGCGTCTTTGGTTATGCGAAATCAATGAATTGGCAGCACCTAAAATCGTGTTGGTAGAACGGTAATTCTGCTCGAGTTTGATGACGCGCGTGCCCGGGAACTTCTGTTCAATTTGAAGAATATTTCCACTTACCGCGCCGCGGAAGGCGTAGATGCTCTGGTCGTCGTCGCCAACCACGCAGATATTGTGGTGGTCGCGCACGATCTCTTCCAAGAACATCAACTGGGTGGCATTGGTGTCTTGGTACTCGTCGACCATCACGTACTGAAAAAGCGCGGAGTATTTCTTGCGAACGTCCTCGCGTTCTCGGAACAGCTGGACGGGCAAACAAATCAGGTCATCAAAATCAACAGCGTTCAGGCCTCGAAGCGCTGCTTGGTAGTTCCGATGGGCTTTCTGTGCGAATGGCATCATCGGATGATACTTGAATTCGGGTAGGCCTCGTGGGTCCTGAAAAGCCATTTTTGCGCGGCTGATAAGGAAGAGCAGGGCGGCGGGGTCGACGACTTTCGGGTCGAGGTTGAGTTCCTTCATGACCTCTTTGACCAGCGAGAGCTGGTCGCCCTGATCGAGGATTGTGAACTTTTTCTTGTAGCCGATTTTATCGATGTGTTTTTTCAGGATCTCGGCGCCCAAACTATGGAACGTCGAGAGATGAACACGATCAGCGATTTGCCGTCCCATGAGATGTGCGACGCGTTCCCTCATTTCCGTGGCAGCTTTATTTGTGAAGCTGACGGCCAAAATATTCTTGGGGTCGACTCCCTTTTCGATCAGGTGTCCGACTCGGAAAGTGATGACCCGAGTTTTACCACTTCCAGCGCCAGCGAGCAGCAGCACTGGCCCTTCGAGCGTTTCGACTGCTTCTCGTTGTTGAGGATTTAGAGTATCGAGGGGAAGTTTCACGTGTGAAGCCATGGGCAGGGACGGCCAAAGGATGCGCCATGACGGCAGCGACTGCAATGCGCGTGGGCGCGGTGCACTTGAGATCGGACGCGGATTTCACTAAAGATACGCGCCTGAGATGGCGCGCTTGCGATACACGAGGAAAATCATGTCGAAATGTTGGTGGATAGCTTTGGTACTGCTCGTT
>JBBKVQ010000093.1:0-3691 GCA_037968515.1 Bradymonadaceae bacterium | reverse complement strand
GTCCTACCTGACTCTAGATTGGCTCAGGAGGAGATCTTCGGCCCAGTGCTCGCCATGATGAAGGCCGACACGTTCGACGCCGCTCTGGTGATTGCAAACGGCACCCGGTACGCGTTGACCGGCGGCATCTACTCACGGTCTCCGCTGAACTTGGACAAAGCTCGCCGAGAGTTCCGAGTCGGAAACCTGTACATCAACCGAAAGTGCACGGGTGCATTGGTGTATCGCCAGCCCTTCGGCGGCTTCAAGATGTCGGGCACGGGCGCCAAAGCAGGCGGTCCAGACTACTTGGTGCAGTTTCTCGATCCGCGGTCCATCAGCGAAAACACGATGCGACGTGGGTTTGCGCCGGTTGAGTCCTGATTCAGGCTTAGCTCAAAACCAAAATAGACCACTCGAAGAGTGGCCTAGGGCACCACGCAATTGGTGTCGGTGCCGCAACGCTCCGTAAGATCAACCACTCCCATCCGATGCCCGGACATCTCCGCCAGACAAACTCGGCCAGTGGGCTGTGCGGTCTCTGTATAAAACCTGTTAGGCAAGACCCGAAACATCTCTGAATATTCTATGATCTTGCCGGTGCTGGGATTGTAGGTACGGATAGGCAACTCAAAATCTGCCACTGAATGAGGGTTAAAAACGCCGCGATCTCGGAAGCCTCTTTCCCAATCGATCTTCGCCTCGAGCCATGCGGGCAGCTTTGTCAAGGTGCTTTCATCTCGGGCAAAAACTTCTAATGCTCCGCCACAAATGATTTGAAACTCGTCATCCACTTCATAAAAAGAAACATCTTGATCACACCTAAACCATCGCCGAATGGGTTGAGCAAAGGGTCCACCGATCGAGAGCCAGACTGCATGATAGTTTGTGAAATTTGATGCGTGGAATGGAAAGTCGCAGCTGGAAATCGATGTGTTTGGTAACGCCCCATTAGGAAGCGACATCGACAAGTCATACCAAAGCTCTGCTGGCACGGGCTCTTCAGCCACGTTCCATGGATAAATATCGGGGGCACCATCATTACTCCCGCAACCCATGGCCATCACGACCAGCCACATGAAGTGCTTCATTGCGGTCCCTCGATGCAGGTCATTCCCAGTCCGGTGCCGTCAACGGCTTGGCCCAGAAACCAAAAAAGGCCACTCAGTGAGTGGCCTTTTTTGTTCCTACCGCAGGCTTCCCCACCCGCTTTTGGCTTCTTAACCCAAGATGCCGATGTCTTCGCCATCGAGTCCGAATTGGAACGCGATGGGTGAACGCTCGATCTTGGCAAATTTACGAATGGCAGCGTGGACATGCTCGGGCTTGATGCGCATTCCACCGCTTTCGACGACCTGCAAGGTGGCAGGGTCGACCATCTTAAGACCATGACGTTCGTCGGTTCCGCCGATGACCTTGTTTCCAGGAACTCCGTTCCCAAACAACATCATCGAGTTCACAGGCCAGTGGTCCTTGCCGTTTCCGCCGTTATAACCAGGTGTACGTCCGAATTCCGAACCGACCATCACGAACACGCGGTCCGCGATGCCCATGCGCTCAGCTTCGTCAAAGATGAAGTCAACGCCGTCCAACACCATCGAAAGGCGAGGAATATGGCGATTATCATGGTCACCGTGGGTATCAAATCCACCGATACGCATGTTCACGGATACACCCAGGCCAGCCTTGAACGCTGCCAAAGCAACGCGTGACTGGCGGACGAGCTCGTTGTTGTCGTTCAGGTTATCTGGAAGATAGGCCAACACTTCTTTGAGCTCGGCTTCACCGAGTCGTGATGTTTGAAGGGCTCCCATCGCGCTCCGCAAACGAGGAAGCTTCACTCGAGCCATGCTGTCTTCGAGACGCAGATCGGCAGCTGCCTGAATCTTCTGGTACGCAAACTCACTGTGGAACGTGGCGTCATTGCCCACGTTGATCTTGTTGGCGAAAGCGATTCTAGGAATCGTATCCACCCGATCGGCGCGAGTTGCTGCGACGATTCCCATCGTCATGTCGTAGCCGCCGTTCGAAATGAACGACATCGGAAGCGCCGGGCCTGCTGTGGCTGCGAGCACCGCACCGAGTGCTGGATGCCCTTCGTTGAGCTTGCCTGACCAGGTGTAACGCTCGCCCTGTTCATGTCCGTTGGTGGACTGGTCGATGCCGTTGATGATCAGGGTCTTCTGGAAGTGCTTCTGGAAGAACGCTGCGTGATTGGCGACCGGGGCGTACGCGATATTCCCTGCCATCTCGATGGCGTCGGTGGCGTACCGGTTCATGTTGTTGGCGCTGCCCTTAGGGTCACACACCGAGGTCGGGTCCCATCCTCCATCACAGTGGATGAAGAAGAAGACTGGACCGTTATAAAGTCCGTTTGCTGATTGCGCCTCTGCCTCTTCCAAAGAGAAGGGGGAGACGACGCTGAGACCGGCTACGGCTGCTGCTTTCAGGAATGTTCTGCGATGCATGGGCTACCTCTCGTCCAAATCTACGTGTCGTCTAGGCTAGTTTACTCGTACAGGAAATCATATGAGCTGAGCATGTAGGATACGACGGCCATCCAAGAGCGGACCGTGTAGCCGTTGTCGCTGTCGATTCCGTTCGACCGACACATGCCAGGAAGATTTCCGTAATCATTATCCTGTCCATCCTGCCACACGTCAGCGAAGAGCTGGAATGAACGCTGGATTTCAGGGTCGTTGTCTTGGAGCTTCTCGCCCAACAGCTGCCAGTAGAGATGCTTGATGTTTTGACGAATCGCTGTGGGGTTCGACTCAGGGGTGTCTGCCAGTTCAACGTTCGGGAACATCAGTCGGTCTTCAGTGGCGCGACCGAAGTCATTGGCGGTGGCGAGGCAGCTCTGCTCGTTCGACATGCGGCGTGCGATGCTCGAAGCGACCGAGTTCAACGATTCCATTCGCTGAGTGATCGAGAAGCTGTCGATGCCTCCGTAAAGCAAGTTGAACTCGCGTCGGTCGGTCAACACGTTGCGGTTGTTCACAATCCACTCACGACCGGTCGTCGCGATGATTTTGCGATTCAATTGCTCAGGGGTGAGCAATCGAGCCGTTCCCATGCTCTTGAGCTCAAGCTGACGGTTAGCGCTGATGTCGTTACGAGCGTTGTGTGCTCGGTAGTAGGCGCTCTTTACAATCTCTTTGATGAGTGTCTTGAAGTTGTAGTTCGACTCAACAAAACGCTTTCCAGTCTGCTTGAGGAACTCGTACTGAACTTCGTAGGCGTGGAATTCCGATTCGTAGCTCGCGACCGATGGGTCGAGTGGGTACTGAAGCGGGGTGTCGCCAGTCAACAGGTGGTAAGCGTGCTCGACAGCCGATGCGATGAAGCGTGGGTCAGCGGTCGATTTAGCGGCCAACCACGAGAGGCTTCCTGCGGACTCAGCCTGAGTGATTTTGGCTTTCTCGATGCCTGGAGGAAGCATGTCGGTGTACCAGCCCGATTCACGTGGGTTGTAGTGACCGTTGTCGTCAAAGTTCTGGAAAGCGCCGGCGACCGGGTCGACCACGTCGTGACAAACATTACATTGTGGGTCGAACAAGGTCGGGTTGTTCGAAAGGTCTGATTGCAATGGATCCAGAGGACGGTCAGCAAGCTTGAGGACATCTGTTGCCAGGAACAGCTTGTAGAACACGCCCGAACGCTGACGGTTGCGGTTGGTTGCAGTGGTTGGGTAGCGATTCAGGAACACGGC
>JBBKVQ010000092.1:0-15227 GCA_037968515.1 Bradymonadaceae bacterium | reverse complement strand
AAAGAGTCCAAAAAGGCGAAGAAAGTCGAAGAACCTGAGAGCGAGTTTCAATCGATCGAGACGGTTGAAGATTTGGAAGAAGCTGTTCGTCGCGGAGTGACGTTTGAAGAGACCGATTTTTCGGGATCCGACCTGGCGGACGCTAATCTTGCTGGAATTGTGCTTCGCGACTCCAACCTTGCGGGCGTGGACCTCAGCGGGGCTGACCTCTCGAAGGCGGATCTTTCCGGCGCGATTTTGGCCGGCGCGATGTTGGCAGGTGCTAAGCTTGATAACGCGATTCTGGTAGGTGCTGACCTTTCGGGCGCGACCCTTACCAACGCGTCGGCGATATTGGCGGACTTCATGGGCGCCGACTTATCGGGCTGTGATGCTGCCGAGGCCAACTTTAAGAACGCCAATCTATATGAGGCTCGTCTGTCCGGTGCGGATATGTCGGAAGCCAATTTGGATGGTGCGATTTTGGTTCAGGCGGATCTCTCTGGTGCTGCGCTTTTCAAAGCGAGTCTGAAAAAGGCCCAACTTGAAGATGCAGATCTTTCGGGCGCTGATTTGGCCGAAGCACGCTTCGACGGCAGCTTGTTGATGGGTGCGGATTTCTCGGGCTCAAACGCCGAGAAAACCAATTTCTCGAAAGCCAACGCCTCGGAGTCAGACTTCAGTGGAGCGGCGCTGGATCGCGCGAAGTTCGACAAAGCCGACCTTAGCGAGTCCGATTTTTCGGGTGTTTCCGCCATCGGCGCATCGTTCAAGGGCGCGGAAATGAAGGGTGTGGATCCTAAAGAGCTTGATGGAGCCAAAGGGCTATAAAGGAATTACGTGTCCAGGAATGAACCAGTTAATATTCCAACGATTCGTGGGCGAATCGCGGAACGTCTTCAGCGCGCAGCGCCTCGAGATCGTGAGGAACTTGAGTTCGGCGAATCAAGCGCCGAGGTCATCATCCGCACGCCCTCAGAAAGGGGCGTTGTTGCGCTCGCCTGTTTAATCCTTGAAAACCTCCGGGAGTCAGGTGGGTCGTGTGCACCGGAACGTCCGCTTGAGGCTGTGCTGAAGCGAACCCTCGGGACGCTTGGTCCGAAGGAGGTCATGGAAATCGAAATCGAGGCCTATGAGATTTTGCTTTGGATTGGTTCTGCAATCGATTCGGACTGGAAGACCGAAGAAGTTCTCGATGTTGAAAACATCGATCCGAGGGCCAGCCATACAGACTTGATTCGGTTTGCGATTGCGACCAAACAAGACCTTGAGCTCGACTATTACAGCCGTAATCGGGGCGAATTGACCCATCGCCGCATCACGCCGATCAGTCTTGAGGCGGAGACCTACCTGCACGCTTATTGTCACTTGCGTCGCGACGAACGCATTTTTCGTGTCAGTCGAATCGGTGACCTGGTGCCCGTTGGGGGTTGGAACAAATTCAAGAAACCCCGGAAGGCCGCGCGTGACGAAGAACCGCCGGTGGATGCCGGTCAGATGAGCCTTTTGGACTAAACATGAAAACCTATCGCCTCTTTATCGACGGCGCGTTTGTCGACGGTTCTCGTCGCTTCGAAGACATCAATCCGGCCACTGGCAAAGTCGTCGCGGAGGTCGTCGAGGCGGGCAAGGATGACGTGGATTTGGCGGTCGCGGCGGCAAAGCGTGCACTGAAAGGCCCTTGGGGCACGATGTCGATCGACGCCCGCTGCTCGTTGTTGAGCCGTGTGGCTGATCGGATCATGGAACGATTTGACGAGTTTTTAGCGGCGGAAATCGAAGACACCGGAAAGCCCAAGAGTTGGGCGTCTTCTGTGGATATCCCACGCGGCGCGGCAAATTTCCGGATTTTCGCGAATCAGGCCCGCAGCTTTGGAAGTGAAGCTTTCATGCAAGATACCGCCGACGGATTGGGGGCCGTTAACTACGTCCAGCGCCGTCCACTGGGCGTTGTGGGAGTGATTTGTCCCTGGAATCTGCCGCTTTTGTTGCTGACGTGGAAGGTTGCCCCTGCGCTTGCGGCTGGGAACACCGTCGTCGTTAAGCCTTCTGAAGAGACTCCCGGTACTGCGACCCTATTGGCCGAAGTCATGGCCGAAGTTGGAATTCCGAAAGGAGTCTACAACCTTGTTCACGGCTTCGGACCCGGATCTGCGGGTGAAGCGATCACCCAGCATCCTGATGTGAGCGCGATTACTTTCACCGGTGAGAGCGCCACCGGTAAGGCCATTCACCGAACCTGCTCGGATCACCTCAAGAAACTATCGTTTGAACTGGGAGGGAAAAATCCCGCGATTATTTTTGCCGATGCAGATTTTGAAAAGGCCGTTCAAGGCACGACTCGGTCGGTTTTTGCCAATTGTGGACAGGTCTGTCTGTGTTCGGAGCGCGTTTACGTCCATCGGTCCATTTTTGACCGATTTGTGGCCGCGTTAGCCAAAGAAGCCAAGGCCTTGAAACATGGAGATCCGTTCTCCGATCAGACGACAATTGGCCCTCTGATTTCCGACCAGCATCGGCAGAAAGTTCTGTCTTATTACGAACTCGCACGTGCGGAAGGCGCCGAGATCATTAGTGGTGGAGGTCTACCGGTCGTGCAGGGGTATGAAGGTGGGTTTTGGATTGAGCCCACGATCTGGACGGGGCTGGCGGAGTCAGCGCGCTGCATTCGTGAAGAGGTGTTTGGTCCGGTTTGCCACGTTCAGCCCTTCGACACCGAGGAAGAAGTCATCGCTATGGCCAACGATTCAGAATACGGACTGGCGGCAGCCGTTTGGACCACGGATGTGTCTCGGGCTCATCGGGTGGCTCAACAGATTGATGCCGGGATTGTGTGGGTAAATTCGTGGTTCTTGCGCGATCTTCGCACGCCCTTTGGCGGTGTGAAGCTCAGTGGTCTAGGCCGCGAAGGTGGGATGTGGTCATTGAATTTCTATACAGAAATTAAAAACATCTGCATCAAGCTCTAAAAGCCGCTGACCTCTTCGACACCATCGGCGGTGGTGGTCGAAATGACTACATGACGTCGAGCCCCATGGTCAGGATTGATCGTCCAGATCTTTGCAGGTGTTCGGTGGTCGAACACGACCAGCCCAGCATTGGTCTTGCCGATCAAGGTAGTCGATGGCCCTAGGCGTCCCAGACTCCGGGAGGTCTGCCGGTCAAAGTCGTACGTGATGATTTCGCCACTCTGGTTGATTCCCCACCCACGCCGCTGCGCGACCACAAACCCTCCGCTGGTGTCGATATCGGTGATTTTCCCGTCGGGCGTGAGGACTTTCGATTTGGTGACAAGGACGTCTGAGCCTATGAGCGGGCTTCTGCCTGAAAACTTTAAGAGTTGATCCACCTGGGTGCGCTCAGCTTTAGCGATGTCGTAGATCGTGGTTTCAGCGTTGGGTTTGGGGCTATTGATAGCCAGATGGCCTTCTCCGAGCCATTCGAATTCAGGGGCGCTTTCAAATTCCAAGCTGGCGATTCGTTCGCCCGAGGGTAGGGCAACGATGACGTATTTTGTCCCGGAAGACTTGCGTTCCGAGCCGTCGCCGGAATCCAAAGTCCGCAGCAACAACCGTTCACCCTGAGGTGAAAGGCTCATAAATTCAAACCCGTACTCGCCGTCGTTGGTGGTCAATGGGATGTCTTCCAGTTTGGTGTCGACTGGCCCTTCCCACCTGAATTGTGCGACTTGCAGAGGCGATGGCGCAATAATGGTCACGGTGAGGTCATTAGCAGCCGCGTAAATCGTCGTTGGGAGGCTCCCAATATTGACTGATTCGTTTCCACTGGGCCTCAGAAGCAATGCAGGCGGAGTCGAGCCATCGGCTTCGTACCAGAAGTAGGCGACCCGGCCTGATGGGCTGACGGCCTGGACGTCAGGGCGTTTTTGGATATTTGTCCAAGGAGCCATGTTCGGCAAAGTAGTCCGAGTGAGCGTTCCGCCTCCGTGTGTTGCAAATTCACCTGCTCGGGCCGAAACGACAAAATCGTATTGCGCGCCCAGATTCGCATCGACGACGACCAATCTGGAATCGGTGTAAACGAACTTAGTGTCGACCAAAAGACAACCGGAAGACTTCCAGTTCTCACAGCTGGTGAGTTCGCGGTTCTGCTTTCCAACCGACACGTAAACCAAATCGGTGTTGGCAACCACGTAGGACGAAACTGCGTGATAATCACTTGCACCCGCGCAGGCACTCAACATCATGACACCGAGCATCCCAAGGAACCGAGTCATTTGGTCGCCTCACTTATCGGGCCGAACACGGTCAACGGTTGTCCGGCAAGTCGCGTTGAAATGTGCATTTCGATGATTTCGTCGGTGATCACGTAGAGCACGCTTCCTGGAAGCAAAGGGTTGGGGGAATACACGATAAGCGCGTCATCAACCCGGCCAAGCAACGTCGCATAACCTTCGAAGCGTCCGACTTCGACCTCTTCTCCCGTTTCCATGTCAAATTCGATCAAAACCCTCTCGCCGGCGACCGTGTCGTCGTAGATCAGGTAGATTAAAGAGCCGTCGATACTCACGGGTCCAACTGGTTTTGGGAATTCGGCGATGCCGCCGGTACGACTGACGAACACGATTCCATCGGCTTGCTCAAAAGCGACGATCCGTGTGCCGACCATCAACACGCGTTTCCCAAGGTCGATCTTGCTCGATATCAACGTGGAGTGTTCTCCTGCGACGGTGACCAAATCGACGATGGGCTCGTCTACGCCGCGCTCTACGGTGATGAGGAGGTCTTCGTCGATGAATGCGAAATCCACCGGATACGGAAAACTGAGCTCGTTCTTCAGACTGCCCGAGTCGTCCACAATGATGATCTTGGACGAGTTTTCACTCGCGTACGCAATGAATTCACCGGATGGAGTCGTGCTCAGCTGCTCAAGATTTTCGGCGGGCGTCGCCAGCTTCAAAGTTTTGAACGCAAAAATCGAGTCCGGTAGACCTCTTGGTTGTTTAGCCACACGAATCGCGCCGTTCGAGATGTCGACGATGCGAACGGATGTTTGATCACCGCCCAGCGCGACCAGTTGGTCGAAATCGGCCGCCGCAAAACGAACGGTGTTGGTGACTGTGGCGATTCGTTTGCGCCCAGGTTCATAGTAGACCCAACCCCCGCCGGCGAGCGGCGTGTAGGGGATATAACTCACGGTTTGATCGGCGATGACTTCGACTACATTGACTCGTCCAGTGAATTCGCGCGGGGCGAGAGCGGGGTAATTTAGGAGAACGGGAGCGGTGGGGCCGGTCGTCGAGGCTTCGCCAGAAATTCGCCCTTCCTCGACATCGACCACGATCGTCCGGTAGTCCGAATAACCGCGCCGTTCGCGACAATCACGACTGCCGGACATGGTGTCACAGCCCACAAATACCTCGGGGTGAGCCACCTCGATCAAGACGAGCCCTCGATCGGGATCGACCCAAGCGGACGTCGATTCGTAACGGGGTGGGGTGCTGACGCATCCTGTGAGGGTAAGAGCCAATATCAGTAAGCGCGAACGGTTCATCGGTCTTCCCAAGGTCAAGGCGTCAGGCAAGGTATCGACAACAACGACGTTTCGACAACCACGATGCAGTAAAATCACTTCGTCAGGTTGCGATCAACGAGGGAATATACGTCGTAAAGGACCTCGCTCACACTCACGATATCGGCGGAGCCGAGGTCTTCGACAACAAAGCGCAGATGCCTGATCAGTTGTTTGTGTTTTGGGCCCCCGGAAAACTGAATGCCGGGAAAAATGCGAATCGAGGCTTGAACGCCCGTATTAACGAACGATTTCCAGTATTCGTTGATGAGGCCATCTCGCACCTGAACCTGCCATCCTCGCGAGGCGAAGTGCCCGCGCAGCCAGCCGCTCTCGATCGCGTGGCTTGCGAAGCTCAACGTGAGGTCTTCCGGTCGGGCAAAAATCGGGCGTGTCATCTGCTCGAATGGCGTGACGATTTCGTATTCGGCCAGCCTTTCCTGCCAATTCAAGCGACTCTCAGGCGGGATTTCTAGAGGGTGAACCACACCGATGTGAAGGATGTCGGCCGCTACGACATCTGTGTCATGGATCGAGGACAGGGTTAACTCGTCTGTAACACGAAAGGTGAAGCGAACTTTTCCGTCGTGATCGAAAGCTGCCCAGACGACTCGTACGGCCAGAAATCGCATGATTGGGTGTGTGATGAATGTGCTGCGCCAACGATCAAGATGCCACCTTCTGCCATTGACCATCGCCTGTTCCAAACGGGCCTTCTGGGTCACCACCACTTGATTGACCCTCTGCCGGGTCAAAGAGAATTCTTGTTTGGCGCGTTGCACCATTTCTGGGTCGTCGGATTTGCGCGCGCGGGGAAGACCGGGAGTCTTTTGACCAGTGGCGTCGATCGCCACAACTTTGAAGTTTGGCCCAAGACCCAGAGTGAACGATCGTTCGCCGTAGTCGAAGGTCTGTCCGTCAAACAGGCCGGCGTCGTCGATGGAGCGGTCCTCGAGGTCTTCCGGACTTAGACCTCGTTTTGCCGCTTCACTCGCAAGGAACCTTCCTGCGGTCGTCCGAATGAATTTCACGCGTGATGACGTCGCGTACCGACTGAGCGTGGTTAGGGAGGTCTCGGTATTCAGCCGCGCAATGGCGCCGACTAGCCGTTCGGCAGCAGTGTAGTGTCCCGCAATGGCCCAATCTTCGGCATAGGGCATCACCCGAAACACGAGTTCGTCGTCACCAAAGACCCCGATCGCATCGATAATCCAAAGGTGCTCGGTTTTGACACCATGTCTCGAAAACTCATGAAACAAGGTCCATAGGAATTCACGCAGACTCTCAAACTCAAAAAAGTCCTGTGCACGTTGCGCCCAGTCGGGAGAGCTATCCGGCGTCACCTTTTGGAGTTTTTGCAGCAGCCCATAGACGATGTCTTTACCCACCGTCGCCGCATGGCCAGAGGTATGAAGGACCGGGAGTCTTTTCAGGCTCGCATATTGCGGCAACCCTGTTGGCTTTTCGCTGCTCGCAAAGGTTTTTAGCCAAACAGGATAATCGGTGGCCTCAAGTGGCGAGAGGTTCGCAGCAGAGGTCTGCCGGTTCTTGGGTTGAGGGGCCAAAGCTGCGGCGGCTTTGCCGATTTTACCCCGAATCTCTTTCGCGCCTTCAAGCCCTTGAACGACCCACGCCGCGTTGAGTTTCAGCACGCCCTCAGCCGCACGGGATGTCTCGGGTCGCCCATAGAGCGCTAATAAGGGCTGAACCGCGCGAGGGTCTTCCAGTTCTTTTAAACCGTCGATCAACGGCAAGAAATCAATTCGTCGGTTCGCGGAAAGGATTCGGGAAGTCAGGTAGGGGGCCGCGTCGCCTTCGAGCTTCCGGAAGACCTGACCCACCAAGGCCTGGTCGAGCTCTGGTATGATTGCCTTCGCCCACTTTATCCAATCCGAACCGTTCAGCGCCTCAGCAAGGGCGATAGACGTAGCACCGGGAGTCCTTTTTGCTTCGAAATCTTCGAGCAAGATTTCAAGTGCGTCAGCCGAAGTCCCCACAACTGAAACAAGGTTGGCGCGCAGCAGGCGTTCCGCCCTGCCAAAATTTTTCAAAATCAACCACTGTCGTAAGGTCTCCCGGTCACTCTCGGACGCCGGCTGACCCAGAAACTGAACCGTCGCTGGCCACCACTTCGAGTCGAAGGACTCCCGGACGATCACGAAGCTTGTCGAAAGGTCGAAGAAGTGTCTCAACAGTCCGACAATAGGGATCTGAGTGAAGAATCGATCACTTTTGTAGTGTTTCACAAATTCGCGTTGCCAGGCTTTCAGGCGGCTGATTGCCACTTCACGGGTGAGGTCTCCCGGTCGTGCGGTGTGCTTTAGTAATTTGGGCGTGTGTTTGAGTCGGCTGAGGTCGACGAGGCGTTCAGGCATGGTGGCCGCAATGAACCAGAAGTGCGCGACGTCCTTGGTCATGGGCTCTTTCCAGCGCGTCAGCCATGGTGTTTCGTCCCATCGGTGGACATCGACGTAGACTTGTTTCGGTATCGCTCGACTGTAGATCGCGAGTTCTTCGCTCAAATCTGGGGTCATCTGGTCGGTCTCCGTTTTCGTCTTACCAATCATTCGCTACACTGAGGCACCCCACAGCGACAAGCCCATGATCCCCAATGACACCTTATCCCCCGGCTTCCTCATTGCATCTCCGCGTCTGGATGGAAGTGTCTTCGAGCGCACCGTCATTGTGATGGTTCAACATGACCCTGAAGGGGCCATGGGGTTTATCGTAAATCGTCCGATTGAGGTCGATCTTGGGACGTTGTTGGAGATGGTCGATGTGGACCAGGATCAGATTTCGAAGGCTTGCTACGAAGAACCGGTGTTTTTTGGCGGCCCGGTTCGGGTGGAGCAGCTCTGGGTGATCGAAGATCAGCAGAGCCAACTCACACCTTCATCCGACGACGATATCGAGTTTTTGCCTGGCTGGAAGGTGGTGACCTCGGCCGAGACGATCAAACATATGGCGCTCGAGGCCGAGAAAGGCACGTTCCGACCCTATATGGGTTTTGCGGGATGGGGCCCGGGTCAACTCGAAGGCGAAATCGCCGAAGGGTCCTGGCTGCTGCTCGATTTTGATGCCGAACTGGTTTTTTCCACAAATTTGGAAAATGTCTGGAGTGAGGCGCTGGAGCGGTTGGGCATCAGCGAGACGGTTTTTATGCTGATGGGCAAGGCTGGCGAAGCATGACTCCACGGGGTCTTGCTTGACAGGACTCCGAGAAAGTTAGTAACCGCTTACTTAGTCTTGTTACGGGGTTCCTGTGTCGACAAAACGCCTCTCTGCCGAAGAACGTCGGAAGCAAATTCTTCGAAGTGCGATTCGTGTCTTTGCGGAGTCGACCTATCACGGTGCGACCACCAAACGGATTTCCGAAGAAGCCGGAATCACCGAAGCATTAATCTACCGATATTTCGGGAGCAAGCGGAAGCTGTTCACTGAAGCGATTTCGATGACTTCCGGTCGTTTGGTGAAGGGGCTTGAAGAGACCCTGGCCTCGAATCGAGACGAGCCTCATGCCGCGCTTCGTGAGTGTTTTCAGTTCTACGCGTACTATTTGGATAAACATCAGGACCTCGCAAAAATGATCTTTTTGGTGCTGTCCGAGCTTGATCAAGACGACGTACGCGCTGCGTATTTGCCCCATCAAGAGCGAGCGCTTGAAACGATCGGTTCGACGCTTGAATACTGGGCCGAACGAGATTTCCTTGCGGGCCGACTCGACAGCCAGACGGCTTCCTGGCTCTACTACGGGACTTACTTGATTCTGGCTTTGGTTAAACACACTCATGGTGGCATTGCGCTTGACGCCGAACGCGCCGTGGCCATGGCACGTCCCTACTTTCGACCCGAGGTGTGGTCGTCGGGTCAACAGGACTGAATCATGCCGATCTATGTTTATCAGGCCGACGAGCAGGAAACTTCGTGTGAGTTCTGCGAGAACGGTTTTGAGTTCATGCCCAGGAAACCCGAGGTGGTGCTGGAGCGATGTCCGAAATGTCGTTCAAATGTTCATCGTGTGATCTCAGCCGTGAATTCGATTTCGTCAGAACGTGAGTTGCTCGGTGACTCCAATATTTCGAAACAAGGGTTCGCAATCTATGAAAAGACGGCGGATGGGGTTTACGAGCGCACGGTGGGTGAAACAGGTCCAAAGATCGTGAAGACCTGAGACTCGGTACGACATCGATGTCCGAGACTTCCTCCGATTTCACGAGGACTCTGTGTGACATCTAAATAAAATCCTTTTAAAACAATACGTTGTCGAGTTGGTTTTTTATTGGCACGGACGCTGCTTAATAGAATAGGTGGAAGCCCAAGGTTCCCCAACCGATGCAGAGTGCTTCTCGAAAAACGGACGTTTAGACGTCCGTTTTTTTTGTTTCTTCAGATCCACTTCAGTTTTCGTGCGTTGAAGTCAGGTATCCACACTCTTTGGAGCCTCGAATGAAACGTCTTACCTTATTGTTAACACTCATCTTTGTGATGCTGACAACCACAGCCTCCGCTCAATACAATCGTTCGGCTGGCCAAAGTGCCCCGAGAGCCTCTGTCCAGGAGTCGTACCTGGACGATAGTGGGGTCAAACAAGTTCGCACGGTCGAGAAGGCTCCGCAGCGCGATGACTACGGTAATGCCAACGGCACGCAGTACGACTTAGCCGTCGATGGTGCTTTCGAGGGGCAGACCGTCGCGGTGATTCAGTTGTACTCGTTCCCTTTTGATCAGGCTCGTGACGCTCTTAAGCAGAAGGGATTCGGCGTCTATCGTTGGAATGGCAACGTCCCAACCCCTGACGAATTGAGGGAAGCGCTCAAGAAGTCCTGTCAGCTTTGGTTGATCTCAGATTCCACGTCACGTCTGACTGACGAGCATATCAAGATCATCAAACGCTTCTTTGATGAAGGGCATGGGGTCTATATTTGGGGCGATAATCAGCCTTATTACGCGGATGCAAATCGCTTGGGGACTGCATTGCTGGATGCGACGATGCTTGGCGACACTTTCGGCGACCAGGTCGTCGGCATGAAAGAGAAGACCGAGCAGACGACTGGAATTGTGCCCAACTTGTTGTTGTCCACGGGCATCGAGCAGATCTACGAAGGCATCACGATTGCTACGATTCAGCCCAATGATGCACTTCAACCGCTGATCTACGGGTCCGCAGGAAACCTTGTCACGGCTTTTTACGATAATGGCGGTAAGCGGGCGATTTTTGATGGCGGTTTCACTCGGCTTTACAACAAATGGGACACGGCCGGGACAGGACGCTACGTCAAGAACGCTGCGTCGTGGCTCGTGAATGCCGAGCGCTTTGGTGACGCAGTGGTGGCCAAAAAGGCTGAGGTTAAGAAGTAAGTTCTCTGAGGGTCTGCCCGATTAATGGTCTCAAATTTCTGAGGCCATTTTTATTTCTTGGGAGGAAACCCAATGGGTATGCGCATGTGCGACATTGTAGGGAGCTGGCACGCGCGTTGCTTTGTAATTAAGTAGTTAATAATTCGAACAGCGTGTCGATGACATGGTGCGGAGGCGTAATGAAACTAATCAATCCATTCGAACTATTCTCATCCCTCGGAAAGACGGGTCCGGCAGATGTGCGGGTCTTCTCTGAGGGGAGCTTTTTATACGGTTCTTATGACCACGGTCGAGAGCAGATCATCGATCTACGAGCACTAAAACCAGGCATTCTGGAAAAGATGTGGCGGGAATTCGACGGTGCTGCAGTCCTGGCAAACCTGAACTGGAGTCCCGGCGAATAACCTAGTTCTGGAGCAATTCTTCTGCAGCATCTCGCGTTTTCGAGGTAACCCGAGCTCCACCAAGCATTCTTGCGATTTCTTCGATGCGCTCTTCGGCGCTAAGCGGCCGAATCACCGCCTCTGTTTTTCCGCCTTTTTCGACCTTTTCGACCAAATAGTGGTGCTGGCCACGGCTGGCAATTTGGGCCAAGTGGGTGATGCAAATCACCTGGTGATCGGAAGCTGTTTCCGCGATTTTCGCGCCAACCATATCGGCTGTCGATCCTCCAATTCCTGTATCCACTTCATCGAATACATAGGTGGAGATTGAGTCGCGTTCGGCCAGCACACTTTTGATAGCCAACATAATCCGGGACAGTTCGCCGCCACTTGCGACCCGCTGGATAGGCTTTGGCGCTTCTCCGGCATTCGCGGCCAACATGAGTTCAATCGCGTCTAAACCGCGTTCACTGAGGACCGCTGAGTCGACTGTTGCTGGTATCTCGACGGGCTCGAAAGCAACATTGAGCCGGGCATTGGCCATGTTCAGTTCGGCGAGTTCTTTTTGCACCGATCGTGAGAGCAGGAGTGCTGCTTGACGACGTTCAGCAGAGAGCTTTTTCGCCGTATCAAAGGCGGCTTCTTCAGCTTTGTTCAATTCTGCCTCAATCTCACTGCCACGTTCTTCAGCGTTTTCGAGTCGATGCAGTTCGGCCCTCATGGCGTCGGCTTCTAGCAGAATCGCGGCGACATCCACCCCAAATTTCCGACGCAGAACTTTCATAACCTCGAGACGGGTTTGAATATTATCGAGACGCCTTGGGTTCGAGTCGACGCTTTCGTTATAGATGGTGAGCGAGTGTGCAACGTCGTCGACGACGCAGATCACTTCGTTTAGTTGGTCGATATAGGGTTGAAGTGATTCGTCATATTCGATGACCTTGGTCAATGCCGCGACGGTTTCACCCAGTCTTGAGCTTGCCGACGATTCGCTGCTGTAAAGGAACGTCTCCGCCTTGAGGGTATTATCGACGATTTTTTCTGCGTACTTCAGAACATGAAGCTCACGCTCGAGCTCGTCATCTTCCCCAACTTTGAGTTTTGCGGAGTCGATCTCCTGAAGTTGGTATCGCAGGAAGTCGATTCGGTTGAGGCGTTCACGAACGTTGTCTCGCAGCGTCGCAAGTTCAGTACGTAGCGTCCGAACTTTGTCGAAACGCTCGCGCATGACCACGCGTAGATCACTCAAAGCGGCGTATTCATCGAGCACCTCGAGGTGACGATCGGTGTTCATCAGGCTGATATGTTCGTGTTGGCCGCTGATATCGACCAATCCGCGGGTTACTGCTGCCAATGTGGTCAACGTCGTCAAGCAGCCGTTCACGAATACCTTGTTGCGCCCGCTGCGACTTACGATCCGGCGAATCAACAACTGACTTTCGCCGGATTCGATGCCCAGCTCGTCAAGCAAGCCGGCGACCCGTCCGCCGTCGTCGCCGAGTTCAAAAATTCCTTCCACGACGGCGTGGTCTTCGTCGGTGCGAATCACGTCGGTGGTTGCGCGCCCGGCAAGCAGCAGATTCAAAGCGTCGATGACGATTGATTTTCCTGCCCCGGTTTCCCCGCTAAGCACCGTGAGACCACGATGAAAAGGAATTTCGAGTTTGCCAATAATGGCGAAGTTACGAATGACCAGATGTGACAACATGCTATTTTTCCCGCATCTATGTTCAGTGCTATATACTGAACATTCGTCTACTGAACAAGTACTGAACAGTCTTTCATGTTCATCTTCAGTCGTCTTTATCGGTCAGTGACAAAAAAAGTTGCGAATTGCTCTTTTTGCCAGCCATGCGAATCTAAGTCCTGTGAGTCAGAAACCAGACATTGCGTGGTGGGATGCCAAGGGGATTGCGGTCGCATCGGTGATCATTGCGACCTGGGCGGTCAGTTTGGGTTTCCTCCTGACGAGTCCCATTTCGTGGCTCTTGTTGGTCGTCGGGATTCCAATTCAGACGTTTTTTTACACCGGGCTGTTCATCACCGCCCACGACGCGATGCACCGGACGGTTGCGCCCGGGTGGCCGCGACTTAATGCGTCTCTTGGTTCCCTTTCAGTGGGGTTGTATGCGCTTTTTTCTTTTCGGAAACTGTTATCATCCCATACCGCGCATCACGCACACCCTGGCGAAGCTGGCCAAGATCCGGACTTTCATGACGGATCACACCCCGGGTTTTGGCGATGGTACGGCCACTTTTTGGTCGGCTACATCACCGTTTGGCAGCTCCTCGGAATGGCAGTGATGTTCAACGTCTTCGAACATCTTTTGGGCGTTGCAGTGTGGAACGTACTGTTATTTTGGGTGATACCGGCGTTGCTTTCGACGATTCAGCTGTTCTATTTTGGAACATATTTGCCGCATCGAGGCGTCCATACTAACCGGCATAACGCTCGCTCAAATGCTTACAGCACTTGGGTGTCCTTTTTGACCTGCTACCATTTTGGATACCACCACGAGCATCACGAGCATCCGTGGGCGCCATGGTGGCATCTTCCGACGGTGCGCAGAGAGTCGATTATTTCAGAAAGACCCAAAGAGTCGCTGCCAGGATAGCGACGACGACCAGCCCCGTGAAAATAACGGCAGCTTTCGAACCATGTGCAGTCTCATCGCGCGGGTCGGCAATTGCGGTCACGGGTTCGTTTTGAGCAAAGTTGAGGGCGGGTTCATCTTCGGTCGCCAGTTTCTTGTTCTTGGAAAAAATCTGAACTGGGGGAGCATCGCTGGCTTCTTCCAGGTGATCGACTTTGGGCTGGCCCATCGGAGGGGTATGCAGCGCACGAGAGGCAGGGGTGTTATGCCGAGTTTTCTCGGCGACCAGGTCTTCGGTGTCGATCGCGTCGCGGTTCAACCAACGCCTGATATCGCTCGCAAACGCTGCGGCGCTCTGGTAGCGATCGTCGGCCCGTTTTGCCAGTGATTTCCCAACGATTCGCTTCAAGATACGGTCGATCTCGTCCGGCAAAGGTTGGGGCTTCTGATTTTGATGAGCGAGGATAATGGCGTAGGCACTTTCGCCTTGGAACGGCAATTTTCCGGCGAGCAACTCGTACATGATGACGCCAGTGGAGTACAGGTCTGCACGGGCGTCCACGTCGGGGTTAAGTCCTTGTTCTGGCGCAATATATTCGGGCGTGCCGTAGATCTTCCCAACGACGCTGAGGTACGGGTCAGACTGTTGCTCGCTGGACTTAGCGATGCCAAAATCAAGGATTTTTACGACCTCTTCGCCTGTTTCTTTGCGATGAAAGTAGATGTTTTCGGGTTTCACATCGCGGTGAACAAACCCGCTTTCGTGAACCGCACGTAGCCCTGCGAGTACCTGTAAGATGATTTCGGCCACCTCACGAGGCTCAAAACGACGGGTATACATGCGGTCGAACAGTTCTTCGCCGTTGAGCATCTCCATCGCCAAAAACGCATGTTTATCGACCGTTTCTCCGAATTCGTACACGCGTGTGACGTGGGTGGAGCGAATGGAGCGGCTGATTTGAGCTTCGCGTTTGAAACGTTCGGTGATCGCCCAGTCGTCCAAATACTCGGGTGCGATGACCTTGAGAGCGACCGGTCCCAGGCGTTTGCCGTCCGGCATAATTCGTTCGGCGCTGTACACTTCGCCCATTCCGCCAGCGGCAATAAAACCCAGAATTCGGTAAGGGCCAAAGCTGTTCCCAGGCAGCAGCAGCCGCTTGATGACGCGTTCATCCTGAATTTTGGATTTTTGCGCAAGTTCCTCTAGTGACGAGGCTTCAATCACTTCGATTGATTCCTCTTCTAGACTGAGGAGCTCGGGAGGAAGCTCGATGAGCGTGCTCTTCAACATCACACCACTTTTGCGCGTTCGGTCTTAGGACGCTTGCAGTATACTGAATGTGGGCTTTTTCGACCAGCAAAGCCAGCAAACACGATGTGC
>JBBKVQ010000091.1:0-4555 GCA_037968515.1 Bradymonadaceae bacterium | reverse complement strand
CGAGTCCATGTTTCCTGCGGTTACACCATAATACACAGCAGGTTTGCCCAGTATTTTGAACGCCTCGGCCGACTTCCAGTCAGGTTGCGAAATAATGCCAACTCGAAACCCCTGAGATTCCAGAACGCGTCCGACAACCGCCATCCCGAAGCTTGGGTGATCGATATACGCATCGCCGGTTACCAACACGATATCGCATTGGTCCCAACCCAAGTCGTCCATTTCGGCGCGGCTCATGGGCAAGAAGGGGGCGGCTTTTTGGCCGGTACGAAACTTAGGATAACCGAACAGCGCTGGGGCTATTGGCATAGAGGCACGAGATGACATGGCGATACTCCGTCGGCGCTGTTGGGCGGCGGTACGCAAGGGGGACGAACCCAGTTATTTAGCGGCCCAAAGACCGGCGGGGAACCTAACAGCGGCAGCCCTCGGACGCAATAGTTGCGGCAACCATGCCATTCCTGGCTCTTAAGCGACGTCAAAGCAAAAAACTGAGGAATGGCCACATTCTCAATGCGATGTATCATCGGAGGCCATGAAGGAAGCTGGTTTAAGGAGATGCAATGAGGTTGCTCTGGCTGAGTATGCTGATGATGGGGGCGTGTAGTGACTCCGTGGTTCAGGTTCAAAACCCGGACACGGACGTCCTCGACATGACCACGCTTGATCTGCCGGATGGCACGCGGCAGGACGCCGGCTTGGATACCGAAACGTCACCAGACATGTCTGTAAGCGGGCGGATACTCGCGGCTGAGATCCCGCCTCGACCCGCCCTTCCGGACCGTGCAAATCACCTGACATTTACTGTGCGAACCTCGACGATAGGGACCGCCGAGACCGACTCTCCAGCACAAATCTGTGTGAATGGAACAAACTGCTACCGCCTCAATATCGAGGATATTAACGACCTCGAAAATGGCCAAGTGGACGTCTATCACGCTCGTGATGTGGACCTCGATCGCGCCGCAATTGATCGAATGACCTTGGAAACCAACTCTCCGCAGACCGAAGATAATGACCGCTGGACCCCGGCGTGCGTGGATATCCGAGTGGATGGCGAACCTATCTACTGCAACGATCAAATTCCTGCGCACATCGGCACGGGAACGTCCCGCAACGAAGTTTCGTCGTGGCGAGATCCCGCGGGGCTGGCCGAAAAGTGCCAGACATGCTGGCCGTCAGGACTGACTCATGGCCCCCTGCTGGGACCGTCTTCCTCGACCTCCATCCGTATGACCGTGAGGACCGATGCCACGCGACTAACAGGACTGCGGCTTGGCACGAACCCGGACCTTTCCGATGGCGTGGTTGCCGCTTGGGCTTGGCCACTGCCCCAGGACGACTTCACGGCAGACCTCGTTGTGGAAGGGCTGGAACCCGGAACCAAGTATTTTTATCGCGTCGAAGTAGACGAAAACATCGATCAACCGGTTCGAGCCGTGGTTACCGCCCCTGCCCCGGATTCTAAAACGCGGATGCGCATCGCTTATGGTTCGTGCTCCAAAGAAATCGACCAACCGATCTTCAGCGCGATCAGCGCGACGAACCCTGATTTATTTCTGTTCGTGGGCGATAATAACTACGCCAATACCCAGCACCGCGACGCGCTTCGCTGGAATTACCGCCAGTTTCGAAATGTGCCGGAACGCGCGAATTTAGTGGCGAACGTGCCAAGCCTTGCCACATGGGACGATCACGACTTTCTGGCAAACAACTCCGACGGCACGTGCCTCAACCGGTACGAAGCACTTGCTGCCTTCAAAGAATACTGGGCCAACCCGTCCTATGGACTTCCCGAGGCACCGGCAACGTTCTTCAACCACCGCTGGGGTGCGGCGGAATTCTTTGTGCTCGACTGCCGAATGTATCGACCCGACGTTAACGATCCCGTAAAGCGTTGCGAACCTGACCCCAATCCACCGAACCTTCCGCGCGCAGATGGGCCGCTGGGACCGGTTCAAGAGGCGTGGCTCATCGAAAAACTCAAGGCGTCGGATGCCACCTTCAAGTTCATGGTTTGCGGAAGTCGCATGACCCCCGAAGGCTCACTCGACTCGTGGAAGTCGTTCCCAGAAGCGCAGGCGCGCCTCTTTTCGGCCATCGATACAAATAATATCGATGGCGTCGTAAGCCTAAGTGGCGACATCCATCGGTCGGTGTTTTCGTCGCTCCCCGCCCCAGCTTATGCGATTCCTGAGCTGGTCAGCTCGCCACTTGCGCACTCACGGGGGACCTGTAGCACTACCGCATCGCTCGACCGCGAGTGCTACAACGCCACAGACAGCTTCGTGACGCTCGATATCGACTCCTCGCTCGACGACCCCACGTTGACCGCCAGGATCCTAGATGATGGTGGACGAGAGCGCGCGACCTGGACGATTCGACATTCTGAGCTAACGAATCGCTGAGGAACCATTTGGTGGCCCAAGTTGGACGGCTGGGCCTTGTTTGGCTATCCTTGAAGCATGAAAATCCTACTCGTATTTCTGTTCTCGGTGGCGTGCACCGGAATCGGCGACAGCAACTTCGAAGGGCCCGTGCTTACAAACGGGTCGACCAATCAGACGTCTAATAATTCAACGACGGCCAACTCCAATAATGTCGTGTCGAATGACATGGGCACGACCACCAATTCAGACGACGCAGGCGCCAATCAAGACACGGGCCCCGATATCGCCGACCCCGTCTTTTTGAACGCATGCGACTCAGGCCCGTTGGCTTTGCCCATCGCAAATTGCCAACCAGCCCCGCTTCCATCTACTGGCGACGACCGCGAAGACTGTGTTCGTCGCGTGAATCAATTCCGATGGGAATGCCAATGCTTGCCGCCGCTGCAAAGATGGACGGCTGGCGAAGCATGTGCTGACCAGCAAGCGGCGCACGACGCCCAGACCAATTCACCCCATAACGGCTTTTCATCCGGAATCTGTTCGCCGCGAGGAAACGCGCAGAACGAGTGCCCAAGCTGGAATTCATGGGATCGGGTAGTTTCTGGATGCCTGCAACAAATGTGGGACGAAGGCCCAGGCGAGCCGTTTTCTGCACACGGGCACTACATCAACATGTCCAGTAATCGCTACACGATGGTTGCCTGCGGTGAAGGCGGTGGCTGGTTCGTGCAGAATTTCAAGTGAGCCGAGTCCCGCGTCACAACCACAGATCCCGCGTCACAGCCACAGAAACTCAAGCGAGCCAAGAATGGTGCAGGGTCACTACCATCCATATCGGAGCAAAGTACAGATCCCAGAATTCAACCATACTGTAGGTGAAGAAATGTGCGGATTGACCAGACAAGATGAACGAAAAACTTAAACAGGTGGGTGAACGATCGAGATATTGTTATGAACATTGATGCCTTGACAGTTACCACCCAATTTTGCAGCGACGACGAACTTCCGCATCGTAGATGAAGAACACCTCATCGAAAACCGCCGCGGACTTAAATACGAACACCGCGACGGCGCGACACAGCAGTCCGAACCCGAGAATCGGGCTCTAGTTACGGGTGGATTTCCCCGACTGCTCGAAGAGACCCAAGAACTCGCATCCGTCCGGCAACCATGAACGAACTTTTTATCTAAACCACCGAGGACGGCAGGAGCCGCATCCAGCTTCGTGCGAAGGACCAAACCGTTTGGCTCACTCAAAGGGAAATGGCCGAGCTTTTCGACGCCAGCACCGACAATATCGGCCTGCATCTCAAGCACATTTACGAGGATGGCGAGTTGACCCAAGTGGCAACTACCGAGGATTCCTCGGTGGTTCAAACCGAGGGCGTTCGCGAGGTCCGACGGCCTGTCAGACTCTATAATCTCGATGCCATCATCGCCGTGGGCTGCCGTGTGCGTTCAGCCCGTGGCGTGCAGTTCCAGCACTGGGCATCCACCGTTCTCAAGGAATACCTACTCAAGGGTTTCGTCATCGACGACGAGCGGCTCAAAAACCCCGACGGCCGGCCGGACCACTTCGACGAGATGAACAAGACGAGGCCGATCTCACCGCCCTCGAAAAAAAATCAAAAACACACAAAAAATAACTGACCAACACTAAGCTCAGCGGGGCAAGACGCTCTGGCCATCGCCGATCAACTGCGTCGCGCAAAGGACACGGACGATTTCCGGGCTCCGCGATTACTTGCTCCTTCCGCGCTACGTTTCGGACTTCTCCCGCCGCATACCGACAAAACCAGAACACACCCAGGGCCGACGGATGCTTCGCAACCGCTCCGCGAATTCAAGGGCGACGCAGCGGCCTTAACCGATACATTTGGCGCGTTGGTGTACGTTCCCCCGACGATTTGGGGGGAGGGATTACAGCTGCCAGGCAGGAGCCTGACGGACCATCACAGGCATTGCGCCCACGCTCGCTCCGGTGTAATCGGACATCACCTCAGAGCGGCGCGGAATCGTGCGCCATTGAAGACTTTCGTGACTGACATACATACCAAAATCCTGCGCCCGTCCTGGACCCCCGGTTCACGCGACTTTAATGAACTTTTCGAGATGCTTGAGCGTCAAGAAATGGACAAGGACGTCGTTCGGGCGCTGCTTCGCGC
>JBBKVQ010000090.1:0-9178 GCA_037968515.1 Bradymonadaceae bacterium | reverse complement strand
CTCAGTGTATTTTTAATTATCCGCGTATAGGTGCTCCCCATGAGTGTCACGGTTTCGGTTCCGACCCTCGGCGAATCTGTCACAGAGGCCATCGTCTCCGAATGGCTCAAGAAAGAAGGTGATTTTGTCGAACAAGACGAAATCCTCGTTGAGCTTGAAACAGACAAGATTACGGTCAGTGTCCCGTCGCCCATTGCCGGCTTCATCAAGTCGTTAAAGGCTGTGGCTGAAGACACCGTCAATGTCGGTGACGTCATTGCCGAGATCGAACCTGGCGAAAAACCTGCCGCATCAGCGCCAGCTTCCGCACCTGCATCGGCATCCCAGTCTGCAGATGCGCCCGCTACCGCTACTGCTACCGCTTCTGCGCCAGCGGCTCAGGCCTCAAAGTCGACCGCTTCGACGTCGGGTGATGACAAGGCTTTAAGCCCTGCCGTGGCTCGACTCGTGGAAGAAAACAAGCTTGATCCTGCCAAGATTGGTGGAACCGGTCCAAATGGCCGAATCCTCAAAGGGGACGTCCTCGAGCACCTCGACGCTAAGTCGGCGCCCGCTCCAGCGGCTCCTGCTGCAGCCGAAGGGGACGAGCCTGTGGAGCGTGTGAAGATGACGCGCCTTCGACAAACAGTGGCGCGTCGCCTCGTCGAAGCGCAGCAAACAGCCGCGATGCTTACGACTTTTAATGAAGTCGACATGAGCGCCGTGATTGCGTTGCGCAAGCAATACCAAGAGCAGTTCGTCAAGAAGTACGGCATCAAGCTGGGCTTCATGTCGTTCTTCATCAAGGCTGCGGTTGAGTCGTTGAAGGCTTTCCCAGCCGTCAATTCCGAGATCGACGGCGACGAGATCATCTACAAGAACTTCTATCATATCGGCGTGGCCGTTGGTGGAGGCAAAGGCCTTGTGGTTCCCGTGATTCGTCATGCCGACCGCCTCGGTTTTGCCGAGACAGAGCAGGAGCTCACGCGTCTAGCCAAGCTTGCTACGACCAATAAGCTCAGCATGGACAATCTGACCGGTGGAACCTTCACCATCTCAAACGGTGGCATTTACGGTTCCATGATGTCGACGCCGATCTTGAATCCACCTCAGGTGGGTATTCTTGGGATGCACAACATCACCGAGCGACCGATGGTCATCGACGGTAAGATCGAGATTCGGCCCATGATGTATCTGGCGTTGTCGTACGACCACAGAATCATCGACGGCAAGGAAGCAGTCACCTTCCTAGTTCGTCTCAAGGAACTCATCGAAAACCCCGAGCGCATCCTGCTCGAGGTCTAAATCAAGATTAGCAAAAGGGCTGGAAGATTCTCGCTTCCAGCCCTTTTTCTTTTCATTGACGCCATGCGAAGTCTGGGGGGAAAAAATGAGCCGATTCTTCTTACTACTCTTGTTAGGAGCTTGCGCTCCGGCTGATTCCAATGGTCCGAGTCTCGATGTCACCGACATGGGCACAGACGACGTGTCAGGTGATGTCCCTCCAGTTTATTCGCTGGTTATCCAGACCGAAAGGCTCGCGGTCGGAGCCATTCAAGTCGTTTCAGTCCTCAAAGACGACGATGATTTTGATGCGGACGTTGACTGGCAGATCTCCGGCGGTGTGGTCGAGGTTGCTCCCAATCAACTCCTCGGTGAAGGCCCCGGACCGGTCGAGATCGAAACGGTCGTCGATGGCTCACGACTGCGCGCGACGTTTGAGGTCATCACCCCGCGTTGGAAGGCATTATCGGCAGGGCAAATGACCACCTGCGTCCTTAACTCGGATGACGAAGCCTATTGCATGGGCCATCTTGGTAACACCAAGTCATCGAAATTGATCCCAGTGCCTGGCGGCCTTAAGTTTCAAGCCATATCAGCCGGAGCCTCATTTGCGTGCGGCATCTCATCAGGCGACGTCTATTGTTGGGGCGACAACGCCAATGGGCGCCTCGGTGTGGGCGAAGACGTTCGGTGGTCTGCGGAACCCCTGCCCGTTATTCTTGGCAACCAAGTTCGTGAGATCTCGGCCGGTCTCGGCTTTGTGTGTGCCTCATCGCCCAATAAATCCTGGTGTTGGGGGATTTCGGAGTATCTTCAAGTGCTCGGTAGTCGCGAACCGGCGGTCTACACCCCTCTTGAGACCGCGACACATTACAAGCAAATCGCCGCCGGGCATTTCCACGCGTGTGGAATCAGAGGTGACGGTGTCGCGGAGTGTTGGGGCGCCAATATTCGACGCCAGATTCTGGACACCGATCGAGCTTTTTATGATGTCCCTGAGGTGGTCTCACAGCCTCACCAGTTTGTGTCCTTGCATCCTGGGCGTTTCCACACGTGTGGACGTGCGCTCGACGGCACGAGTTCTTGCTGGGGTGAGTCTTTTCTAAACGGAGATCCGCCCAGTTCCTTCGGTCCACAGAGCCTAGGTCGTTCCAATGATCGCCTCGTCGTGAATGGATTGAATACCTGTGGATTGACCGCAAACGCGCTCGATTGTCGCGGCGGTAGCCCAGACTTGGGAGTCCTCGGGACCGGCGATACGCTGCCGCGCTACGGTTGGTCGCGGGTTCCGGGTCATTGGTGGCAATTTGATGGTTCGAATCTGCATGGGTGTGCTTTAGATACCCAAGGGGAGTTGTTCTGTTGGGGCGCCAATTTCGCTGGAGCGGTTGGGGCCAGGGTTCTGAGGCCAATCTTGGAATTCATAACCCAACTCGTCGACATTGAAGCCGGGCAGGTGGTGTTTGCTAGCGGAGCGGTTTGTTGGTTGGATTCGGGCACCGTTGTTTGCCGTGGCGATTCGATAAACTGGCAACTTGGGATCGACGATGTCGCGCCGAGTCTCGAAGCCCACCCAGATCTTCCGCCTGGAACGTACACCCAGCTTTATGCGCGTGGACGGACGATTTGTGCTCGCTCTGAACTCAACGAATTCTACTGCTGGGGTGCCGACTCAGGCTCTAGATATCGTGATGGATTTATCGAAAAGATCCCGGGGACCGGCATTCGAGATCTCTATCTGGGGCCCAAAAGACACCATGTCTTGGTTCGCTCCGATGGAAGACACGAGTATTGGGACAGCGTCACCGCCTCGCAACAATCACCTCGTATATTTACGGTCTACTCAAGAACGCTTGATATGCAGGTACTCGAACACACCACCGCCATTTTGACGGAATCGAATGAACTCGTATGTTCCGGTGTCCTGTGCGCCGCGACAAACCGGGGCCTTATCGATCCGGACCCCGGCGTGTCAAATGTAGTCTCAGTCCACCTGATGGATGAGCTCTTGTGCATTGTCGACGATCTTGGTGTTTTGCGTTGCGTTCGAGACCAAGCCTGGGTCATCGAGCCCGGGCCTCAGACTATTCGCGCGGCCAGTTCTAATGGCGGTACATTATGTTTGCTTGATCGAAGCGGCGTCGCTTGTATGGGGACCAATCGTTTTGGAACCCAGCTTCAAAGCCTCGAGATTCCTAGTGCATCGCTGCATCGGATACCGGGCACGGCCGGTGCTACCGACGTTATCGTCGGTGAGGATAATGTGTGCGCCAGACTTGGCGAGCTGTGGGGATGTTGGGGGGACAATGGGGCGGGCCAAATGACCAAGACCATTCTGGTCTATCCTTCACCAACCGCGGTGCTTCCTTAACGAAGCGCCTCGAGGGCTTTCAGCGGTAGGTAGGACGTCTTGGTGCGTTCTTCGTTTCGTTCAAAAAACACGTCGAAGTCGATGTTTTGAAGCATCTTCCATTCGTCGGCTGTAACTTCCATCGCAATTCGAATTCGTGTGGACCGGATACGCTTTGATGGCCCTTGTTGGTGCTGACGAACTGCGCTCATGGAAGACTCCGTGTTGGTTGTTGCCCCTTGGTTATCGGCACTATTTCTTCAAACTTTAATGGAAGCCTTCTTTTCTGATGTGCATCAAACTGGCAAGCAGCCGCGTTCTGAGGTAATTCTGCTGCCGTTTCACGCTTCAAGGACCCCTCATGTTCGATCTTATTGTCATTGGTTCAGGCCCTGGTGGATACATCGCAGCTGTTCGTGCAGGACAGCTCGGGATGAAGGTCGCCTGTATTGAAAAATATCAAACTTACGGCGGCACCTGCCTCAACGTTGGGTGTATTCCGTCGAAGGCATTGCTGGAATCCAGTGATAAATTCGAACAAACACACGAGCTGCTTAGCCTGCATGGTGTCAACGTCGCCGATGTAAGCCTCGACCTCAATAAGATGATGGAACGCAAGTACGGCGTCGTGAAGCAGCTTACTGACGGCATCAAGTACCTGTTCAAGAAGTACAAGGTCGATGGATTCACCGGCTTTGGCTCGATCGTCGATAAAACGCACGTCAAAGTGACGGCCGAGGACGGCTCGGAACAGATCCTTGAGACCAAAAAGATCTTGATCGCGACAGGCTCCAAGCCTTCCAGCATTCCTGGTGTCACCATCGACAAAGACAGGATTGTCGACTCGACGGGCGCACTGACGTTCCCCGAGGTTCCCAAACACCTGATTGTGATTGGTGCCGGTGTGATTGGACTCGAGCTTGGCAGCGGTTGGCGCCGCCTAGGTTCCAAAGTCACCGTGTTGGAATACATGCCCAAAATTTTGGGCAACTCGGACGCTGAGATCGCCAAAGAAGCCAAGAAGCTCTTTGGAAAGCAGGGCATCGAGTTTCAACTGGACGTCAAAGTCACTGGGGCGAGCGTGAAAGGTGAAACGGCTACCGTCACCTACGAGGATAAGGCCGGCGAATCCCATTCACTTGACGCCGACCGTGTGCTTTTGTGCGTGGGACGTAAACCCTACACAGCAGGTTTGGGACTCGAGAACATCGGCCTCGAAACCGATAAACGCGGTTTCATTCATATCGACAAGAATTTCGAGACCAGCGTTAAGGGCGTGTACGCCATTGGTGACGTGATTCCAGGGCCGATGCTCGCTCACAAGGCCGAAGAAGAAGGCGTGGTTTGCATCGAGCGGATGCACGGCATCGGCGCGCATATCAATTACGACGCGATTCCGGATGTGGTTTATACCGAGCCCGAAATCGCCAGCGTGGGCAAAAACGAAGAGCAGCTCAAAGAAGCCGGCATTGAATACAAGAAGGGCAAGTTCACGTTCAGCGCGAACGCCCGTGCTAAAGCCTTGGCGCACACCGATGGGTTTGTGAAAATCTTGGCCGACGCCAAAACGGACCGAATCCTTGGCGCCCAGATCATCGGACCACGCGCCGGTGATCTCATCGCTGAGCTCGCCGTTGCCATGGAATTTGGCGCAAGCGCCGAAGACATCGCACGCAGCTCGCACGCGCATCCGACGCTCGCAGAAGTTGTCAAAGAGGCCGCGATGTCGGTCAACGGACCTCCGCTCAACAGCTAAGCCTGTGGCTCTTGAGCGGCAGCGCGTTCATCCAGCGTTTTCACGACCGAGTGTTTTGAGCCAATTATGGTAGAATCCGGTTATGGAAGACGCTGAAGAATTAGACGTGGACTGGACGCTGGTGGATTGGTTCCTCAGCCTTACGCCGCTTGAGCGTCTCCAGACGGTGGAGTCCTACGCCTATGGCTACGACCAACTTCCTGAAGATTCTTCAGACACTGACAAAACATGATGTGAAATTTGTGGTTGTTGGTGCGATGTCTGCTGCGTTGCAGGGGGCCCAGATATCGACCTTTGATATCGATATTATCCACGAGCGGTCAGCTGAAAACATCACGCGGCTTGTTGCTGCGCTTGCTGAACTTGATGCCACCCATCGCGGACATCCAGCAAAACTGCCTGTCGATCGTGAAGCATTGGCAGGGCTTGGACATGCTGCTGATGACGCAATCAGGGTCGCTCGATATTCTGGGACAGATAGAAGACGAGCTGGGTTTCGGGGCGATTGAGGAGTTTTGTGTCGAAAAGCCAGTCGCCGGCTTGAGCCTTTGGATGCTTTCGCTCGAGCACTATCTTCGTATTCGCCGAAAATACCGCAGAGCGCGACGCCCCGCGCTTTGCGTTGATGGAGGCTGCCCTGAGGCGCCTTGGAACCGAGAGCTGAGAACCGACAACCGAAAAAAAAAACGCGGGCTTTAGCCCGCGTTTTTTATCTACATGTCGAAGGCTTCTGCGAGCAGCTTGTTCTGCTCGATATCATGCGCGTCGTGGTTGCCTGTGGCCGGGCTCGCCGATTCCACGCGGCCGACATACTTCGGCAGAATCTTGCCCTCGAAGAAGTCGACAAGATTGGGGAACATATAATACCAGGCGCCCATATTCTTAGGTTCCTCTTGAACCCATCGAATATTGGTGACGTCTTTGAACGGAGCCAGCGCTGCTTTGAGTGCGTCTCTATCCAGGGGATAGAGCTGCTCGACGCGAATGATCGCGGTTTCGTCAAAGCCGTGGTCCTCGGCAAACTGCACAAGGTCGTAGTAGACCTTGCCGGTGCAAAGAACGACTCGCTGAACACGCTTGGGATCGATCGCAGCTCGGGTTTCTCCGATGATGTGTTGGAAGCCTCGGTCGCTGAAATCCTCGAGGTCCGACACGGCAAGCCGGTGACGGAGCAACGATTTTGGCGTCATCACAATCAACGGTTTGCGTTTTTTGCCCATGATCTGTCGGCGCAGCACATGAAAGTACTGGGCTGGTGTCGTCAGATTACACACGAACATATTGTCTTCGGCTGAAAGCTGAAGGAACCGTTCTGGCCGTGCATTGGAGTGCTCCGGGCCCTGGCCTTCATAACCGTGTGGCAAGAGCATCACGAGACCCGACAAGCGTTTCCACTTGTCTTCGCCCGAGCTGATGAATTGGTCGATGATGACCTGAGCGCCATTGGCAAAGTCACCAAACTGAGCTTCCCAGAGTACGAGCGACTCAGGAAAGTCCAAGCTGTAGCCGTACTCGTAACCGAGCACGCCTGATTCAGACAGTATGGAGTTGTAGACTTCAAACCGAGAGCCGTTATTACTCAGGCTGCGTGTCGGCCAAAACTGTTCGCCGTTCGTGATGTCGGTGATCGCAGCGTGCCGTTGCGAGAACGTTGCGCGGACAACATCCTGCCCGGTTAGGCGAATTGAGGTTCCGCTAGCCACAAGACTTCCAAATGCCAGCGCTTCTCCAAATCCCCAATCGATGGGTTTTTCGCCGCGCGCCATTTCTTCTCGGGCGCGAAAGAGGCGCTGAATTGTCTTGTGTGCGTTCACGTCTTCGGGGATTCGGCTCAGAGCCAGACCGACGCGTTCGAGCTCAGCTCGAGAAACCGAAGTGCCGACGTCTTTGTAGTCTTCCTCGCCACCGGCAAACTTGTTCCAAATGCCGTCCAAAGTGCTGATCGGCGCCCGCTTGGGTTTTTCATGGATCACGTCGAACACGCTCGCGTACACGCCCATATTGTCGTCCCAAGTTTTTGAAACAAACTCGGCGTTAGACTGATTTGCGGCAATAAGTTTGGCGCCAAACATCTCGCGGATTCCCTTCAAACCATCGATGATTTCGTACATCTGTGGCTGAGTGAAGCGCGGCTCGTCCCCTTCGTTGTGTCCGTAGCGGCGGTAACAAACGAGGTCGATGACCACGTCTTGTTTGAACTTCTGGCGATATCGCATCGCCAGTTTAGCAACCCGAACACATGCTTCGGGGTCATCGCCGTTCACATGGAAGATGGGCACCTCAAGAATCTTGGCGATGTCGGTCGAGTAGGTCGTGGACCGTGACTCTTCTGGAAGTGCGGTGAACCCAATCTGGTTATTGGTCACAATATGAATGCAGCCGCCGACCGAGAAACCATTAACCAGCGACAGATTCAACGACTCGGCAACGATGCCTTGACCACTAAAAGCAGCATCCCCATGAAGAAGAACAGGCAGGACGTCGCTCGGATTACCCGGGTAACGGTCTTGTTTCGCGCGTGCACGCCCAAGGACCACCGGGTTTACGAACTCGAGGTGACTAGGGTTGAACGTCATCGACAGATGGATCTTGTCGCCGTCGCGCGTCATATAATCGGTCGAGTGTCCCATATGGTACTTCACGTCCGATGAACCCAGATAGTCTTCCGGGTTGGACGTTTTCTCGAACTCCGACAGCATCGCCTGCGCCGGCTTACGCATTATATTATGCAGAACGTTCAATCGGCCACGATGGGCCATACCAAGGATCGATTCACAAACGCCCAGCCGGCCAGCTTCGTCGTACATCGCCGTCATCATCGGGATCAGGGCGTCTCCACCGCTGAGCGAGAATCTTTTAGCGCCCACATACTTAGTATGCAGGAAAGTCTCGAACGCGTCGGATCGCACAAGATCTTGATAAATCTCTTTGAGCTCCGCGTCGCCGTCGAGCGTCGCGTAGTTGGAATGCTCGATCTGAACTCGAATCCATTCACGCGCTTCCGGATCCGGGATGTTCACGAACTCGACCGCGGTCGAACCGCAGTACAAGGCCTGCAGCCGGTCGACGACCTTCTGAAGAGTGCTTGATTCGTCACCGAAGAGTTCAGGACAGGTCACTTCGGCACTCAGGTCGTCCCGAGAAAACCCGTAGTATTCAGGATCGAGCTCTGGCGGCCGAGATCGCCGTTCTCGTTTCAGTGGGTCGATCTCAGCCACGAGGTGGCCGTGAAGTCGATACGCCTGAATCATGGCGAGCGTGCGGGCTGCGAACTTGGTCGACTGGCCCGGTGCCTTAACTGGAGTGCGGCTGATGGCTGGAGTGTACTCCGCCTCGCTCGCCCCCGAGAGGCCTTGAATCGAAGCGTTGAAAACACCCTTTGGAACAAATGATGGGTGGATTGAAGCCCCACCATTACGTTCTGGCCCGAAGTACTCGTCGAACAGAGGGACCCAAGAAGGGTCGACTGAACTCGGGTCGATGAGATACTGGCCGTAGAGAGATTCGATGAATGGCAGATTTTCGCCGGATAACAACGTCATGACTCAACTCAGTTGTCCGAAGATATGATGCCCGTCGTCTTTGCGGGCGAGGCCGAATTTCTAACACGAACTTCGCGGGGGGTTAAGCGTAACAGCAAAAAAGACGCCAGATTTTCATCTGAACGCCCCCAGTGGGCTCGCTTCCCGCGACCTTCAGTCGTTGACACCCCAAAATCAGCGTGCTAAATCGCGCCCGACTCCTGCCGGGCCCCACACGGGTTGGCCTTGCTAAGCGACACAGGTTTCCATGTTCGCCAACACCTTTAT
>JBBKVQ010000089.1:0-4066 GCA_037968515.1 Bradymonadaceae bacterium | reverse complement strand
GTGAATGTGGCGCCGGGACGGTCCAATGTGGAGACCAATGTGCGGACCTTGCGACCGATTCCAGAAATTGTGGCGGGTGTGGTCAGGACTGCAACAACAACGAAACCTGCGTGTCGGGCATCTGCGAACCATTGATGTGCACGGGCAGCTTGGTGGCTTGCCGCAACGGCTGTGTTGACCTTTCGGCAGATGTTGATAACTGCGGCGCTTGTGGTGACTCTTGCGGGACCGGTGAGAGTTGCCAGTCGGGTCAGTGCATTTGTCCCGCGGGGAGTCCGTGTTCCATCGTAGGAAACCAAGGGCGTGTTGTTGGTGGGGCCTGTGATGCCAACACCGCCTGCGACGCGGCCTCTCAATGTTTAACTGGGCAGGATTTTTCGCAAGGAACTTGCACGAAGACCTGCCAGTCGACTGCTGATTGCCCAGACGAGACCGAGTGCATTGACGTCAACGGTGAGGGAGCTTGCTTGCTTAAATGCAGCGACAACGACCAGTGCCGCGATAATTACGACTGTCAAAACCAGGACCTCCTAGCCGGAAACGGCGAAGCCCGCGTTTGCATGGGAAACTGATTTAGGCTTTTACTTTCAAAGAAAAACCCGAGACGACGTCGTCTCGGGTTTTTTTGTGGAGCCTTGTAACCTAGCTGTGGTTTGGTGAACCAGAGCCTAGGGGCAGCGCGGCAAGGGCTAGCCGCCCTTGCGGTTTCGGTGTAGACAATTTCTCGAATTTTGAACGGGAAAATGATGCCAGACCAAACCAGAATAGTTGCTCCGTATTTCAAACCACGCATGGTCCGTTTTGAAGACGGAAGCTCGGTCGAGGTGCCCGAGGGCTGGGTGTTGCTGCCTCCGGGCGATGCAGGGCTGACACGCAGGGTCAAAGCCGCGGGGCCGACTTGGACGGTGATGCACAAAAAAGGCAAACGCATCACCTCGGCAGGTGTCTGGGCGCCCGAGGCCACTATTCTGCGCGAACAAACCAAGGTCGAGGCCGAACGTGAAACGCCTGAGTATCAGCGCAAGCAAGTCCAGGCTGCGGCTCGCAGAGACCGTGAGCAAGACGCGTATGAGATTGAGTTTCGCGATTCTATTCTGGAATTCTTAAAATTTCCGGAAAAACATTCGGATATTGCGACGCAGCTGGCCGAGGCCGTCACCAAACACGCGATTCCGGTGGGAAGCGGCACTGTGGCTAGAACCAAAATGATTCCGATTGAAAAGCGCGCGGAAGCCGCCGTGATCGCTTGGATGAGGCATCAAACCACGGGCTATGACGATCTGAAAATCGCCCGGGTCAAAGGCAAACGTCGCGAAGTTCGCGGAGAATTGGCCGGGATTTCGCGGAAATTACTGGAAGGGTATCGGCGGGGTGGCGACGTGGACGCGAACATGTGTCCGCTCGCTAAAGGCCTCAAAAAGACCCAGAACTAGAAGGACCAACCGACATTTAGATTCAGCAGTGGAAGGAATCCGCGGTCGTTGTCAGACGCCGAGTTTGTTCCATCTGTTGCTTCTGCTTGAGCGCCAAGTTGAGCATCCAAGGTGAACCCGATATTCGTGGCGATTTTGTAGCCGAAGAAGGGTCTCCCCTGCTTCGAAAACGGTGAAAGTTTCATCCGGCAAGAACTCCGACTCTTGCGTCACCTTTCCACCCTCACCGATTAAATCCACGCCAAGTTTATCCAAGACTCGGTATTCGGCGGTCAATTCTACGATCTGTGAAACCAAGTGAATCGGCGAAATCGTAAGGCTAAAACTGTATTGGACGGAGTCGCTTTGGGGTACTTCAATAGTTGGACGGGTTTTCAGCGGACGCGGAGCCGTCATCCCTCAGATTCTCGATTCCAACCTGATATTGCAGAAAGTCGGTGTACGGGATGAAAGTCTCGTGCCCTTCATGCACCATCACCACGCTTTGCGCCGCAAAAGTCCTGACGACCCCGATGCCCTTGCCATCAAGCGTGACCAAGTCCTCGGGCTTCAACATGCGTTCGACGTAGGGACGTGCGATGAGGTTTCGGGCGACCTGCTGGCTCGAGAAACCAAATGAAATCGCGAACGTTAATCCGGCCGCAGCTAGCATGATAACCAAGAGGTTTCGCACCAATGTCATCTCGAGTCCGGCTTGTTCTAACGACAGCGAGAACGTGACAAGAGCCACGACCACGTAAGCCAATTTGCCCACAAGATCTGGATTTTCCACGAGCCCATTTTCGGACACCGCGCTCTTGACCAACGTGCGGGCGAGGTCGGCGAGCAGTAGGCCACACAGCAACATCGCCACGCTGGAAATCAGCCGTGGAAGGTAGCTGATGAATTGGTCCCGAAGTGAGCTAAACGCCTCGACGCCAAGTGTATCCACAGCGACAAATGCCGCGATAACATAAACCGTCCAGCGCACCGTCCGTCCGGCGGCTGTAGCGACGCTGCTGTGGACACCGATTCGATAAAGTAATTTGGGAAGATTCAGTCGTTCAAGCAGTCCCTCAAGTCCGCTTCGTTTCACGGCACCAGCGATGGCGCGGTCCAAAAGGTGGGCAACAATAAAGCCCACAAGTAAAATGAACAGCGCCGCGAGTAGATTGACCCCATATGAAAATAGTAGGTCGACTATATTGGCGTACGTTTTGGAAAGATCTCCCCACTTATTCATCGTCGTTTCTCCGTCGGTCGCCAAAAATTCCCAGCATGATTCTTGCGACAAACCCATCAAGACTTGGATGGGCGTATCGCCCGGTATAGTTAGACCGGATTCGCGTCATGATGGGAAGCAGGTCATCAGTGACTTCGTGGGCCTCGTCTCTAAGCGACATAAAAAGGGAATGGAACCAGCCTTCTGAGCCTTCGTCTAAGTCATCCATGGGTTGCCTCCAAATACACTACCTTGAACTGGTCTCTCGCCCGTTTGAGGCGCATTTTCACTGCTGAATTCCCCAAGTCCAGCGTTTCACAGATTTCTTCGATATTGAGTTCCTCCACATATCGAAGCACCAGGACTTCCCGGTAAATATAGTCCATTTGCGAAAGTACAAATCTGACGCCATCAGCATCCTGCAGTGTTTTGGCAGGATCAGAAAACTCGACCGGGACGCTGTCCAAAACGTTGTATTTGTCTTCGACGCTTCGTCGGCGATACCGTTTATAGGCTCCACGAACGGCGATCCCGCGAATCCAGCCGGGGAACGCGGCGTTGATCAAAAGTTGTCGTAAATTCAACCAGCCAGTTAGAAAGGTCTCTTGTTTGACCTCGTCGGCTTCACCGCGCGGCAAAAGCGCTACCAACAGGCGCGTAACCCAGGGTTGGTGTCGCACGACCAAAAAAGAATACGCCCGGTCTCCTGGTTTTCCGCGTTGTTTGGCCACCCCGACCAACGTGTCATCACTGCTCGAAGCATCCATTCGTTTTGTTCCAGCTTATCTTTTGTCGCCCCGGAGCAGGTTCCATGCTCCGACTAAATTGTCGGGATTACGTCGAATCCACATGATTGCCATGCCGACGCCCAGTCCAACAAGAGCAAAGAACGCGACCAGTAAGGCCTGCCAAAAATAGCCGGTGACGACTGCGAGACCCAAAAACGCGCCCAAGGCCAAGCCAATCAGCGGTTCGCGGATGTTTTGTTGTGAAATACTATCGTCAAACATCGTTTTCCTCACTTAAGGCGGGGTGCGCTTGCTGAAGGCAAGTCGAACTGCAGGTTCAGGCGCGCGACTCGCATTCCCGTGTGGTGTTCCAAACTTGCAAACACGTCGCGTTCAAAACCCCGAGAAACCTCGGGGATCGATGACTCTGGCGCCACCGCCAGGGCACACGTCACTTCCCATCCGTCTGCAACGAGTCGAATTGAAGAGCGGCAGCCGCGGATCAACGGCTCTTGCCGCGCTACGTGGGCAAGCAAGGACTTTAACGAGTCCATCGAAACGCTCACCTGAACTCCAGCTGTGTCATCAAGTTGCGCTGAGATCCCAAAATGTTTGCTCGATTGCGAGAGGTGCACAGACGAGCGAAAGAGCAGGAGGCTGAGCGGCAAACAAAGCACACCTATTGCCCACAGCCACATCCGCTT
>JBBKVQ010000088.1:0-14877 GCA_037968515.1 Bradymonadaceae bacterium | reverse complement strand
GCCGTATTCTTGGGATTCGAGCTCTTCGCCGTCTTCAATATCGGACGGAGAGTCGGGGGATTTCTTTTTGATCTTGATGGCCATCAATCGGCTCCTTAACATCGCGGTCCGCTAGATTTGATGCGGTCCGTCGCTCGCGAGAGTCGCGGGACTATAATGACGGCCCCTAAAGGTGTCAACCAATGAACCAGCGCAGTGCCGCAGCAGTATTTCTTATCATAATCTCGATTTTGGCCGTAGCCACGCCACGTGCGGCGATCGCCGCAGAAGGCAGGCTGCGTCTCGCACCCACGTTTGCCGATCTGAACGACCTAGGAGCCGAGGGTCTCTGGGGGCTGGGAGCGCAGGTCGGGTTTGAGTGGGCGTTTTCCGACTTCTGGGCGGTGGTTGTGGATGGCACCGGTTCGTATCATTTTGAAGACACAGAACGCCAAATTTCGGCGCAGTTAGTGACTTCGGCTGCTCTGGGACTTCGATATAATATCGATATCTTCACCTACGTTCCCTGGGTTTCGGTATCCGGCGTCGCCTATCTTAACTCTCCCCTGCTGGAGAACTCAGAACAGCAAGTAGGGGCCGGAGCCCGAATTGGCTTCGGGGTGGATTACCGGATCGATCGGAACATGGCGGTCGGCGTATTTGCCGACATCCACGCTCCGTTCTCAGACCTTCAGAATTACCCGATTTATTCGAACGTGGGTTTCAACTTCGCGTGGATCTTCCGACTTTGATTATTTGAAGCGCTCGAAACCAGTGGTCTTGAGTGTGTTCATGTACTCGTCGAGTGCGCGCTTGATCTTACCGCTGAGCATCACCGCGCCAATGATATTGGGGAATGCCATGGACAGAATCATGAGATCCGAGAAATCCAGAACGTTCTGCAGACTTGAAACACATCCCAACCAAACGAAGAAGCAGAACAGATAACGATATGTTTGTGTTTGTTCCTTTCCGAAAAGGAATGACCAGCAGCGTTCACCGTAATAGCTCCAGGAAATCATCGTCGAGAAGGCGAAGAGAATAACCGACGCGGACAGAATCAGACTCGCCCAACTCGACAGTGTTTGTTCGAACGCCGCTGCGGTGAGCTCGACGCCTTCCAAACCAGCGGTTGCAGGATCGGCATAGACGCCAGTGATCACGACTACAATGCCTGTCATGAAACAGATGACGATGGTGTCGATGAACGGCTCTAGCAGCGCGACGAGACCTTCGCGAACAGGATATTTGGTGCGGGCGGCAGCATGCGCAATGGCCGCTGAACCCACGCCAGCTTCGTTGCTGAACGCCGCGCGTCTGACGCCAGTGATGAAGACGCCAAGGGCCCCGCCGTATGCCGCCGAAGGGGTAAACGCTTCGGTAACGATCAGGGTCACTGCGTGAGGGATCTCAGACATATTCATGGCCAAGATCGTCATTCCACAAAGCACGTAAAGAACACACATGAAGGGAACGATCTTGTCGGCCACAGCGCCGATGCGTTTGATTCCGCCGACGATGACCACGCCGACAAGCACGGCTAGGAACAGGCCATAGAGCCAGCCCAGATGGCCTGATCCACCATGAAGGCCGTCGTTATTTATCGCTTGATATCCATCCAAGGCCGTCCAGGTGACTTCTCGCCCAGTGACCAAGCCGAATTCGACTTTGGTGATGCTGCCTTCCGCCGCATTCAATTTGGCGCCGACATCCTTGGCGATCACCATGACTTTGTAAGACCACATGCCGCCCTCGGCGCTTTTCCATTGGGTGGGCGAGACTTCGAGGGGCTTGATGGGGCGGTATGTGTGGCCCGCCTCGTCGGTGAAACGTACGAGGTGTTTCTTGTAGGACAACGTGTCTTGTTTTGGCGCTGTGATGGTTACGCTGCCTTCCGCATGTCCGCCTCCGAGTGCTGGAATCACGCTAGCGACGGCCAAAAAGCTCTGGTTCGCTTGGAACATGTTTCCACCGCCGAAAGACCCGAGGATGCAGAGGACGGCAAACATTGTAGAGAGCACGACCCCAAGCCTTCTGAAGCCCATTTCAGCAAGTCCGTCCCGCAGGTAAACCATGGGACCGCCGACGACATGACCGTCTTCATCGACCTGTCGATACATCTGACCGAGGGTGCATTCGGCGAATTTCGAAGTCATTCCGAAGAAAGCCATGACCATCATCCAGAAGACTGCTCCTGGCCCGCCGACTGAAACTGCGATGGCAACACCCGCAATATTACCAAGACCCACCGTCGCCGAAAGCGCCGAGCTTAACGCTTGAAAGTGGCTGACCTCGCCTTCTGCTGTGGGGTCGTCGTATATTCCACGGACAATCTGAATGGCATGCCATGGGCCGCGGACGTTGATAAACGTGAAGCGTAACGTGAAAAACACCGCGCCAAAGACCAGCACGAGCACCACGAGTGGAATTCCAATTTCCTGACCCGGTATGGGGATCGAGAAGAAGATGACATGGGCAAGATACTCGACCACGCCGCCAAGGCCGTCGTTGACCGAGCTCTGCATCTTGTCAACGTCGCCCCCAGTGTAGACTCCAAGAATAGAGACAAACAGAAGGAGGAGAACAATGGCAGCATACTGCCGAGCGTATCGCGTTAAACCGGTCATGTGACGGGCCCCGTGGATCGAGGTTAAAAGAGTCAGAAGGCCCGGTCATAACAAGGATTCACGCTTAGTCGCAAGGTACCGCACGGATTTTCCTGCGGAGTTAACGCGGATGGACGCGCAACGCACTTGCAGAACGAAGTTCGGTGTTGCCTCCGATCCACGACCGGTTCTGACCGTCGCGATCCACCTGCCAGATGTCCAAGGCAGAGTCGGCGAGGCTTGGCTCTACGACCAGGGGGTTGGTCGCGGTGAAGGCGAGTTGGTTTCCACCCGGCGAAAGAACCGCAGCGTCGATGTACAAAATACAGTTCTGGTCATCGGGCTTCTGCTCTGCCGCGTTATAACATTTGGCGTCGTCAAAGTTCTTACCGTCGTTTCCAAAAACCACCTCGTGAGTATTGGAGGTTGGTGTCAAACGCAGGATGTCTGCGTCGGGCATGTTAAGTTCGTTGCAATTACGTGACGCGACAAAATAGAGGCTCCCATCTTTCGCAAATGACAGCGGGCTACGGACGTCCGTGTAGAACAGGTCATTCAAACCGGCGGTTAGGTCGCAACCGCTTCTGGGCGGGCTACCTTGCTGTTGTTGCCCCGGAAGTCCCAGAACAACTCGTCGAGGCGCGCAAACGGCTTTGTCGAGTTGGGTGTCTGATGGGATGTCGCAGATATGAACGGGACCGCAGGCATCGTCACCACTGCACGGGTCGCCCAGGTTTTCGGCTTTCGCCAGATCGATGAAGTGGACCGCCAGCTGGATCGAGCTGCATCGTCCGAAACGTCCACATCGCTCGCCGACACCGGTGCACTGCGACGCATCCGTACAAGCATTGGTGTCCAGCGGTGCTTTCGTCGTGAGAATGGCCAGGTATTTGCCGTCCTGTGAGATCGCTGAAGGGACGTTGCCGCCAAAATAGCTACCCGAGACCTCTTGGTAGTTTTCGGAGTTCAGTGTGTAGATTTTATCTGCTGCAGTTGCAGGAGTTCCCAGCGTGGCTACCGACACGTCGAGCGTCTGAAGCGACGCGTTATAAACCACTGCTTTTTCGGCAACTGGGCTTACGAAGGCGTCGCCTTCTGTCGTTGCAGCACCACCGATGGTCCCAATTTCGATCTCTGTACCTGTCGCGTCCAGGTAGTACGCGATGTTCTCGGTGCCGGTTGCGCGGACGTACAAGAAACCATCATGGATCAGTTCGACACCGCGAACGCCTTGCGCCACCACAGTGCTGGTTCCGGTTGCTTTTTTGTCAGCATCCACCGCGAAAGCCAGGAGGTCAAAAGTCCCAGGCGTCGCGACGTTCGTGGCCAGCGAGTAGAATTTGGTCAGCGACTCGTTCAGCCAGCAACCACGTAGGCATTCTACGTCCGGAGGGTTGACCGTGATCGTTTCGAGCGTCTTCGTGTCGTACAACTTCAGTTTCACCGTCGAGTCGATGGTGTCGGCCAGCAAGTAGGAAATGGCGTAGTCTTCGTCGACGATGACGTTGTTATTTGTGTCGTTATTTGTGGCGTCGGGTGTATCGACACACATGTCACCACAATCAACGGTGGTCGACGCCACACACTTGAGGTCACGACACAGAAGGCCCGATTGGCACTCCGAGTCCACTTGGCAATCTTCCCCTGCGAGTTTCAATTTGGGTTCGACCTTATCATCCGCACATGCGGCCAAGATGAGCGCTGAAGCCACCAATAAACGAAATTTCATGAATCACTCACTCAGATTTGGGCGCAAACGCGCGTAACTAACGGTCAAGCAATAACCCAAACATCCATCGAATTTCAACTGAAGGCCTCTCCAGCTCGTTCACGACGTTTGGCTTCGTTCCAAAGTGAGTCCATGATTTCGAGGGTTGCGTCTGCTTGAACGATGCCTTGCGCCTTGAGTTCCTGCAGCACGAACGAAAAACGCCGCTCGAATTTTGAGGTGGTTTGGTCCAGTGCTGTGCCGGGGTCGAGGCCACATTTCCGGGCGACGTTAACGACAGAGAACAATAAATCGCCCAACTCCTCCTGAATGCCAGCCCCAGATATGATGGACTCGGCGAGTTCTTCGGTCTCTTCGCGCACTTTCTCGAGCGCTTCAAGGGCTTCTGGCCAATCAAAACCAAGTGATGCGGCGTCTTTCGACACACGGTGTGCTCTTTTCAACGCATGTTCTGGGTTTTCCATTTCTTCCTCCAATACGACTTGAACAGGTAGGGCTTGGCGAACTAGAATCTCTTCGTGGAGACACTCCCCTTATAGAACCGGACATTGTGCCTTGAAGATGTATTTGCACATCCCCGGCCGTTTTAGCGTTCTGCCTTTTATGGTGACGCTGCTCGCGCTTTTTGTATTCTCGACGCCCGTACTCGCCCAGCGAGACAGCAGCCTTGAAAAACTCCTTGATAATGCCAACGCGGAAGGCAAGGCGGTCGACACCAGCCCGGTACCCAAATCCACTGTGGCCGACGTGAACTTACAGGTTCATTGGCAGCTTTGGAAAAGTGTCCTTCAGAAAGGAAAACCAGGGTTGGATGAGCTGAAGGCTCTTGAGCACGATGGCCGAAGTTTGGGGCGAGTCAATCAGACCACGAAAGCCCTAGGCGTTATGGCTATGGCGTTGCAACAGAAGGATGTCGCACACGGGCACGAAATGTTCTTGGCGGCCCAACGTCTCGCGCCCGACCTGCCCTACCCTTATTTTGCCCATGCGCGTTACCTCATGGATCGTGATCTCGCAGCGTTTCCGCGCTGGATTACTGCGGCATCCAAAGGCTACCAAGTCGCCTGGAGTTGGCCCAATACACGATTCCCATGGGCGTTGAAGTTTCTGATTTTTGGCATCTTGGCGATTCTGGGAGCTGCTTTTTCGTTTTTGATCGCCCAAACGGTCCGCCAGTTCGGAATTGTGGCCTACGACTTGGCGCGGTTGCTTCCACGCGGATTTTCCAGCAATCAAACGGTTGTGCTGCTCCTCGCGGTGGTTTTGGTTCCTGGGGTTCTGCTCAAGTCGCCTCTGGCGGTGTTGCTGACGTTGGCGCTAGTGGTGTCGGTTGCACAGCGGTGGAATGAGCGACTGGTGAGTCTGGCTCTATTTGCAGTGATCGGGTGCCTGCCGCTTATCGACAAACTTGCCGACGACCTTGCAAGCTATTCGGGAAGTCCCGCCCAGGCACTGGTGGCGGCGCAATACGTCACCTGCGACGCGGGATGCGTGGAAGATCTTCACGCTCGTCAACAGGCCGCCCCAGAAGACCGTTACATCCTGTTTACCGAGTTGCTGGCAGAGTTTCGAAAAGGCGATGCAAAGGGCCATAAGCGCGTGATCGAGGAGGTTTCTTCAAGGGATTGGCCTGCCGACCTTCAGTCGTATGTCGAAAACCTCGCAGGCGCATCGGAGTTGGCGCTGGGCGAACCGAAAAAAGCGATTTTGTGGCTTCAAAAAGCGGAAGCCGGCATGGCAATGGAGGCTGCGCCGGCGTTCAATTTGATGAGAGCTCACCAAATGAGCGACGACTTTGATGGCGCATCTGCGGCATTGACCAAAGCGACTGATCGAAATCTGGACCAAGTCGCCCAGTATTTGACCTACGAAAGACGTGATGTGAACTCGTTCTTGATGGCACCAGGTCTGCCGTTATCGACCTTTTGGGATTATCATTTGGCCACCCCACGTGATCAGCGCAGTATTATTTTACCTTATTGGAAAGTTTTGGCCGGTACGGACGTAGGGCTCGAGAAAGCGACGATGTTGGGCGCGATCGGGTTCGGGTTTGTTTTGCTAGGCGGTCTGGTTCGTCTGCGGGCCAAGATGAGCACCCCATGCCCGCGATGCGGCTTGGCTCGGGATCCCCGGGATGACAAGACAACAGGAGCCCATCACCTGTGTCTGCCTTGTTATCGAACTTTTGTCACCGGTGCCGGCATGGACTATCAGGCGCGAGTATACAATGAGCGGGTTCTGGGGGGGCGGCTTCGATTCCAGAGCGGACTGCGCAGAATCTTGTCGGTTTTTGCCCCTGGCACGGGGCATCATCTGGCAGGTCGCAGCCTCAGCGGTTTATCGATCGGAGTGTCTTTCATTCTGGGTTTGCTGCTGGCGTTTTTCCCTCTCGGAATCGTGCGACCCGCTTCCGAGCTGCTCTCAAACAACTGGGGAGGGACCTCAAGCCTAGGCTGGCTGATGGTAAGTGTCACTTGCGTGATCGTCGTGGGCGCAGTGGTTCGAGGTGTGGACTCAGTTCAGGTCGGTCAGGGAGGTCGACGATGAGTCGTAAGAAATACCCCACACCGATATCCGTACCTATCGAGATGCCTGACGATCTCCCAATCGTCCGAGACAATTCGGAGCTTTTGTTCCCTCAGGACGCCACCGCCCCGAAGTCGTCAAAAGGGGTTGGTGCAGTCGTCGTACACCACGTCGTGACTTTTTTGCAGATATTGATGGTTCTGGGCCTCGGCGCATGGAGCTACGTCACCTACAAGAACACCGAACTCTTCGAAGCACCAGAACCCGGCCAGCGTAATGCGCTCGAGCCCTACCTGGTAGACGCCCAAATCCAACGAATCGATCAAGCACTTCGAGTCTATGAAGCGCTGAACGAGAAATTTCCTGTCACTTTGGATGTTCTTGTTGAAGCAGGACTTCTCGAACCGTCCGATCTTGGTTATCCAGCGTCGAGTGTTTACCGGTACCAACGTTTCGGTGAAGGCTTCAAACTCGAGGGGCCTCGAACTCCGGCCAATACAAGCGCTTCTCACGAGGACGCGCTCATTTTTGACGAGCAACAGTGAACGATATTTCTATTCAGGTGGCTTTCGAAGAGTCAGATGTCGCACGGGTGGTTACGGGTCAGCGCGACGAACATCTTAAATTGATCGAGCGGTCGCTCGACGTGTCAATCGGGGCACGCGACGGAACGCTGGTGATCCGTGGTGAATCCAATGTTGCACGAATCACGGAGCTAGCGCTTTTGCAGCTCTACGCCTTGGCGCGGAAAGGTTTTGCCGTGACGCCTGCGGACGTCGTCAGAGCGGTTGAAATCATGGGTAAAGATCCCAGCGCTAAATTGACCGACATCTTTCTGGACACGGTTTTTGTGACCTCGAAGAACAAGGCGATCGCTCCCAAGGGCATCAATCAAAAGCTTTACGTCGAGGCGATTCGCCGAAATGACGTTGTTTTTGGTGTTGGCCCAGCTGGAACAGGTAAGACGTTTTTAGCCATGGCCATGGCGTTGCAGGCCTTGATGGACAAACAGGTCAAGCGGATCATTCTGACACGCCCCGCTGTCGAAGCTGGCGAACGGCTTGGTTTTTTGCCTGGGGACCTTCAAGAGAAAATTGATCCGTACTTGCGCCCTTTATGGGATGCGATTCATGACATGCTCGACGCCGAACGAGCTCAAAACATGCTTCAAAAGGGCATGGTCGAGGTCGCACCTTTGGCGTTCATGCGCGGCCGAACGTTGAACGACGCGTTCATCATTTTGGATGAAGCTCAAAACGCGACGAACGAGCAAATGAAGATGCTTTTGACTCGTATTGGATTTGGGTCTCAAGCAGTGATTACGGGCGACATCACTCAGATCGACTTACCGCGACATCAAGGAAGCGGGCTGGTCGAGGCCACCGAGATCCTTCAGGACATTCCCGGGATTCAGACGATCTATTTCGAGTCCACCGACGTCGTTCGCCACCCGGTAGTTCAAAAAATCGTAAGCGCCTACGAACGCGCCTATGACGGTGAGTACACCTAAGCCGTGTTGTTTGTTCGCCAGAAGATGTGACATGCTGGCGCGGCAAGCTGACGACGGCGTCGGTTGACGATTTCGTCCCGGCTGGAAGGTCCATGGCCAAGAGTAATAACAAGACTAAGAACGTATTCTCGAGGGCCGACCGGACTCGGAAGTCGGTTGTGAATGCAGCTGTAAATAGTGTGGGCGCGCAGCTCCTACTGTTTTTCGCATTCATTGGCGCCGTAGTTTTCTTGGTCACTGTGGATACGCATCAGCGCGACGACTCCCTGCGATCGCTCGTCATCGGAGAACCTTCGGCGTTCGAAGTCTTCGTGAGCCGAGAGTTCACGTTCATTCAGAAAGATGTCGTTCAATCCAAACGGAAGCGTGACCTCGCCGCGAGCGAAGTTGCAGCGGTTTTCGATTGGCAAGAGGGACTGGGCGCGGATTTACGAGACAGGTTGGGCGCGGCATTCTCTGAAATGCGTGCGGATTTAGCGACCCATGCCCGGGAAAGGCTGGTCGTGAGCAATCCGGAACGGCTTCACGTTGTGGACGAGATGCCTTCAGATGCCCGCGCGATGGCGTTGCTTGAATCGCTAGATATGGCAACTCGTTTGCAGTTTGCGCGGGAACGTCGAAAGGACGTTTTTGATCGCTTGATTGGCGTGTCGGTGCGCGACTCCGATTTCGATGCGTTTGCGCGTCACGGATTCCAATCGGACGCCGAGGTGCTGCTGGCAGACATCGTGGGTCAGGTCATGACCAACATCATCGTGGTTCGGCGTCGAACCCTCGAGGATGAACAAGAGCGCGGCATATTCCTGCGACGAATGCGTGGGGAAAAGGTTCTGATCGAATACTTGGTGTCGGATATCGACGCCAGGTTTGTGACCATGGAACGTGTTCCGGCGTTGGTGGAAGAGGCCGGGGCCCGCCGTTTGTCCGCGATTGGCGACCGCGACTTACGCACCGCTATTCTTTCAACCGCAAATTCGATCGTTCAACCCAATACGTTCATCAATCCGGATATCACCGTACAAAAGCGCGAAGCTGCTGTAGCGAGCGTCGAAGACCAGTTCGTGCGTGAAGAAATGCGCCGGGGGCAAATTCTGTTAAATCGTGGCGAGGTCGTTACGGAGAGGCATCGGCGGATCATCGAAGCCATGTTGGATGAGAGCACATTTTTGAGTCGTGGACAGGTGGTCGCGGGTGTTGTCCTATTCACCCTCTTGGCCATGGTGACACTTTTTGTGTTCGGTCGCCGAAACCTAAATACCTTCCGTCTCAAAGCACGAGACGTCGTGTTCATGTCGTCCGTTCTGCTCTCGCTTCTTGCCCTAAGCCGTGTGGGAGTGGTGTTCGGACAGGTGCTCTCCGAGACGTTCACGAGCATTCCGGCAGAAGCTTGGTATTTTGCGATACCGGTCGCGGCTTCTGGCATGTTGATTCGGCTGGTCCTTAACAGCGAACACGCTGCGGTCTTCACGGTGCTTTTTGCGCTTTTGGTCGGACTGATGACGGGGAACTCTTTCTTTTTCGCTACCTATGCCGCAATCGGCGGATTTGTTGGTGCCATGGCTGCGCGTCAGGTCAGAAATCGTATGGCCCTGTTGTGGTCCGGACTTGTTATTGGCGCCGTCAACATGGTGTCGATCATGGCGTTTCTGCTCATCTCGGGCGAGTTTTTCGAACTCTCGTCAATCAGCAGGATGGGCATGGGCTTGGTTGGCGGTATTGCGTCTGGAATCGTCGTTTCCGCGGTCTTGCCGGTCGTCGAGGCCGTGTTTGGATACACGACTGATATCAAGCTGTTGGAGCTCGCGAATCTGAATCACCCAGGGCTGCGAGAGCTGATCGTCCGAGCTCCCGGATCGTATCACCACAGCATGATGGTTGGATCGCTGTGCGAAGCTGCGGCAGAGGCTGTGGGGGGCAATCCGTTGCTAGCCCGGGTTGGCTCGTATTATCACGATATTGGAAAGGCTAAGAACCCTCACTATTTTGCGGAAAACCAGAAGCTTGGGATGAATCCGCACGATAAATTGAAGCCCAATATGAGCGCCTTGGTGATCAAAGCGCATGTGAAGGACGGGCTTGAAATGGCGCGTCAGTATCGTTTGCCTTTGGTGATTCAGGATTTCATCGCTCAACATCACGGGACAAGTCTGATCGCTTATTTCTACCATAAGGCCAAAAGCCTTGAGGACCCTGAGATTCAGGGTGTTGACGAGAAAGACTACCGATATCCGGGCCCCAAACCGCAATCGCGTGAGACTGCTATTTGTCTGCTTGCAGATGGCATTGAGGCCGCAAGCCGTGCGATGCCAGACCCGACTCCTGCGAAACTGAAAGGGTTGGTTCAGAAGATGATCAACAAGGCTTTCACGGATGGACAGCTCGATGAGTGTGAACTCACTTTGAAGGACTTGAACCTGATTGCGTTGGCCTTTAATCGAATTCTGGCAGGCATTTATCACCATCGTCCGGAGTATCCGAGCGACAAGAAGAAAGACATTCAGCACGTGGACCGGTCTTCTGAGCCAGCCGAGCATCGCGGCGACGCACGTCGAAAGACAACTAAGCGCAACCGCGAGCAAGACACAGACGCCAACACCGACGTCTGGGAAATGACCGCCGAACGAAACATGATCGAGGAAGAAAAACATGCCGGTGGACATCCTGTCGGAGGGAAAGGCTCGAAAACATCCGAGCCTTCGAAAAATTCGAAATCTGATAAAAAAGAGAGCCGCGAGTCACTTCCTCGCCTTGGGTCTAGCTGATCCAGAACTCTCGATACTGCTCACAGATGACCCACACATCCAGGCGCTGAATGCGCAGTGGCGTGACGAGGACAAGACGACCGATGTTTTGTCGTTTCCGCTCTACGAGGCCAGTGAAATCACCGCGACCATTCCCGCTCTGGGCGATGTTGTGATCAACATCGACTACGCAGAGCGTTTGGTTGACGGTGACTCCCACCGCATCCGAGTGGCGGAGTCGCTAGGCATTGACCCGCAAGCCTTAACGTGGGGGCTGATGCATGAAGTGGACTTTCTACTGATCCACGGGCTTCTGCATCTGGTTGGACACGATCACGGCGAACCGGAAGAAGAGGCCGTGATGCGGGCCGAGGAACGTCGGCTCTGGGGAGTGGGACCTTAGTTGAACTTGGTGTTTGAATCCGGCCTTGCAGCCAAGGCCATGAGCTCGGCCATTCGAGTAATGACCACATCCAAACGCGATACGACGTCTAGGTTTTCGAGTAATTCCTGCCGCGCATCGGGGTCTGTGATGATCGATGCGGCGATTGAGTCCGCCAACGCCGACGCATCCGGTGCCTTCCGAACCAAGTATTGAAGGTATTCGCCCACGCGGGCGTTCTGCTGCGTCAGGCCCATCACCATCACCTGAATTGAGTCCCGTGCCTGTTCGAGGGCCGCTTTGTCCCCTTCAGCTGGATCGAGTACCTCGACCGCGACGGAGCGATAGCTGCGATTGGACGTATGTTCATTCAAAATTCTGACCCGTGAAGCACCCTCGAGTTCTATCAAAAAACGACCATCGGGAAGTTCTTCACAACGTGACAAAAAACCAACGCCTGCGATGGGCAAAACGTTCGATTGCCCGTTTGCGTTGGTTCCGCCCCCGGGTTTGATATTGCCCATCACGATCGGCCAGCCACCTGCTTGAACATCGCGCACCATGTCCCGGTAACGTGGTTCAAAAATGTGAAGCGGCAAAGTAGCGTGTGGAAAGAAGACCATCTGCGGCAATGGAAAGAGTGGGAGATCATCAACGTAGTGCATTAGTGCTTCGAATCGCGATTCCATCTTATGCCTGTGCGGGGAGCCGATAGATGAGGTTAGGATGACCGCTTCACTCAAACGATGCATTCAGGGGGTTTGCGTAGCCGCTTGTGGCGCCACGCCGTTGGGATCCAAGGTCCCATCTTCGAGGAAGAACTTCCAATCGCCTGTTACTACGCCAGATTCGTAGGCTCCAGTAGACTGTAATATACCGTTGGGCCAAAAGAACTGCCAGTTGCCAGCACGCATTCCGTTTTCGAAAATGCCTCGGCTAGACAACTGGCCGGAAACAAACCACCACTGCCAGACGCCTTGCGTCACTCCGTCGATGTAGGTTCCTTCGCTGTGAACCTTGCCGTTGGGATGAAAGTACCGCCAATTTCCATCCATCACGTCAAGTGTGTAGGAGCCCTCCCAGATCGGTGAGCCAGCCGCGTAGCGCCGCCAAAGCCCTTGCCGGGCGCCCGCTTCAAACACGCCCTCTTCGATCTTGGTACCGTCAGTTGCGTACGTGACCCACTCGCCCGTAGCCAAGCCGTTGGCAAAAACCCCTTCTGTCTCGCGTTTGCCGTTTTCGAACCAGAAGGTCCATTTGCCGTTCTGGGCTCCCCCTAGGTACTCACCAGTTGCGCGGAGTTCCCCGTTATCGTGCCAGTGGGACCATCGACCGTCAGGAACATCTGCGACGTAAGCGCCCTCCTCGACCCGGATCCCCACTGAGTTCCAAAACGACCACATTCCGTCGGCTTTATCGGCCACATAACTACCGATCGAGTCTTTTTCGCCGGTGTCATGCCAGAACTCCCACCTTCCTTCTTTTTTTCCAGCGATGTAGCTGCCGTCCGAAGACGGCTGCCCGTTCTCCCAGAATGTCTTCCAACGCCCCGCCTTGGCTCCAGCTTCGAACTGCCCTTGGTTGGATATCTGGCCGTCGGGGAACCAATACGTCCAGTTTCCGTCGGCTTGCCCTGCGAGGTAATCACCCTTCGATTGCTGGTTGCCGGTGGACCAAAAATACTCCCATACGCCGACCTCAAGGCCCGCGAGGTAGGAACCCCTGGATTGGATTTGACCGTCTGGATAATAGAATTTCGACGGGCCGGCCCTTAAGCCATCGTCGTAGAATCCAGCTTCTTTGGTTTTCCCTGATGAGTACCAGGCCATGTACGCGCCATGGCGCATCCCAGTTTCTGTCGCACAGAATCGCTCAATTCCGGCTGGCGGGCCCTCGCCAAAAACCTGGCATTCGGGGGGGCAAGAGTCCACCTGGGTTGGGACTCGATGGACATCTGCGCAGCCAACGGCCGTGAGCAAGACGCTCAGAACCACTGCCGGGATTTTCAGATAAGTTTTGAAAGCCATTTAAACGCGAGGATCGTTCCCACGGAGCTACCGAGGTTCGTCAAAACAAAGATCACGAGGATACGTGAGAGCCGGTTACGCCACCAACCCGTCCAATGTGAGATATCATCCCCGACGCTCTCCATCTCAGCAACCGTCGGTGACGCTACGTAAGTTTGCACTAGGGCCGCCACCATGCCGACTCCCACTGTTGGGTTTAGTGAGGTGATGGGGGCGCTGACAAACGACGCCAAAATCGTGAGAGGATGTGCCATCGCGATCAGGGCGCCCAAAGACGCCAAAATGCCGTTCACAAGTACCCAGGCCATGGCTGCGTTCTTGAAGTCTTCCATGTCCCCGAAAAAAAACCCGCCAACAAACAGTCCGATGATAATCAGTGGCAAAATCCAAGGAAGGATTTTTGAAAGTCCGCCCTTTGCCGGCACGTGGCGGGTCTGCTCGAGCGCGACCTCATCGATACCGTCGGTCAGGTGTCGAATGATGCCAGCCTTGTGGGCGGCGCCGACGATGGCGACAACGCAGTTGCCCGGGGCTTTCGTGATTTCGTGGGCCATAAACAGGTCGCGTTCATCGACCAAGACGCCTTTGACCGACGGAAGAATCTCTCCCATTTCGTCAAGTGCTTCCGAGATATTATGCGTCTCACGCAGCTTCTCTAGGTCGTCTTCGCTGACTTCGGTCTTCTCAAAGAGCCCCGCCACCAGCAAAACCGCGATGCTGCTGCGTTTCCACCAAGGCGTCATGCGCCAGGCGCGAAGCAAAGTCGTTCTAATATCACGGTCTATAAGCACGACTGGCACATCGATCAAACCAGCGGCTTCAATGGCGGCGAGCATCTCACCCCCGGGCTTCACGCCCGTGTACGAACTCATGCGCTTCTGAAACGCCGACAGGGCAAGTCGCGCGACCAAAAACGTGGTTTGTTTGGTGCGAATGATCTCTTTGAGGTCCAGCGTGTCCCAGTTGGACACCTTCGTCGTGGCTAGAAAACGCTGTTCGTCAAGCTCCACACAAACTGCAGTTGGCTGATTTTCTTCGATAACCGATTTCACGATATCGACGGATCGCTGCGAGATATGGGCTGTGCCCACAAGGATTATTTCCTTTTCGCCGACCTGAAGTCGCGTGATATCGCTGGATTCCTCGTTCATTCTAAGCCTTTGGGCAAGGGTGCCGGATATAGCGCTTTGCTGCCTTGAGATCAACGCACATCGCGGCACTGCTTGACACTCGATTCACTAAGCTCCACGATTTGGCGCTCAGAATCTTACCGCGGATGCCTAATGTTCCAGCGACACCTCGCCACGATCGCAATTTTCTCGTTGGGCCTGACCTCCTGTATCGAGGATAATTCCGACCCCGTCGGCCTTCGACTCA
>JBBKVQ010000087.1:0-5618 GCA_037968515.1 Bradymonadaceae bacterium | reverse complement strand
CCCGAAACCCGGCCGCAGGCCGTCAGACCCAGATGCCTTTTGCGGTGTACGGGGAGTGCTCGCCCGCAAAAAACTCGCCGTCGACATAGCGGTGGTTTTTGTCCATCGCCGCGATTTCGGTCATCTGTTTGTCAGTCAATTTGAATCGTAGCGAGTCCAGATTTGCTTGGATTCGTCCGGCGTTCGTGGACTTAGGAATCACGACGGTTCCGCGCTGAATGGCCCATGCAATAAGGACTTGGCCGGGCTGAGCATCCAATTCCTTGGCGATTTTTACGGTCGTTGGATCTTCTAAAAGCGACGGTTCGCCAGGAATATTGGCACCGGAACCGAGCGGAGAGTAGGCGGTCAAGACCACGCCGTTGGCGTTACAAAACTTCAGAAGGTCGGTCTGTTGCAAATGCGGGTGTGCTTCGACTTGATTGACGGCCGGAAGCTCTCCGACCTTGGCCAACGCCTCGATACGCTGCGCACCCATGTTCGACACGCCAACTTGTTTTGCGAGTCCGGCTTCTTTGCTTTCGAGCATCGCTTCCCAAGTTGCGGCAACGGGCGCTTCTTCGAGCGTAAGGAATTCTGCGCGAGTTTTTGGAAACACGACTCCGGGTTTGAAAGCCACTGGCCAGTGAATCAAATAGAGGTCCAGATAATCGAGCCGAAGGTCTCGGAGCGTCTTTTCTAGCGCGGGGCGGACGTCTTTTTTCAGGTGGGCATCATTCCAAAGCTTCGAGGTGACCCACAGGTCTTCGCGCTTGATGTCGCCAGCTTTGATAGCGTCTTGAATCGCGCGTCCGATTTCCTCTTCGTTTTGGTAGATCGCGGCACAGTCGAGATGCCGGTAGCCCGCAGTTAATGCGACCCGAATGGCATCGTAGACCTCGCCTGGTTTTGATTTCCAGGTTCCAAGTCCGAAGGCGGGGAATTCAGTATTATCACGGAGCTTTAACGATGGTTGATTCATGAGCGTACCTTTAGAAAAATGTTACGCTCTATGATGCCGCAGATGGGCTTTCGTTTCACATGGGTGTCGAAAACGGCGGCCCGCCTTTTAAAGGGCGGACCCCCGAATCAAGACGCTCAGCTTTGTGCGGTGTTGGCGCACGCGATGCATCGTGTAGCAAAGGGCACGGCCTGCAGGCGAGCAGGAGCGATCGGAAGCTCGCAATCCACGCAGATACCGTAAGTGCCAGCCTTAATGGCCGCCAGCGCGACGTCGATTTGGGCCATCTGTTCCAAAGCGGCCTCGTCCAGTCCCTCGACGACTTCTTCGTTCTCGAGCTGCTGGGCTTGTTCCTCGCCGTTGGCATTGAGCGGGGGCCGTTTGCCCTCCAAGCGTTGCAGGTCCAATTTATCGACTCGGTCCCGTAGTCTGGACTTCATCGTATTGAGTTCTTCGCGAATTTTTTCGTGCATTAGTTTTCTCCTGCGATGCCAGCCTGGAATGTCTCGTAGATGATGACATCACAGTCGAGGTCACCCAGGTGGTTTTCGATCAATGGTAGCACATCGTTCCAATCGAGCTTACCAACGCCTGTGGCGAGTTTGGGAAGCGCGATAGATTTGATGCCCTCGGCTTCGATGACCTTTTTGAGTTCGCGAAGCGCATGATTCACGTTTTCAAGCGAAGCCGGTCCGGGGTGCGCGCCTTGGCCTTCGGATTGAGTGAACAGGTTGTAAAAGCGCGCGCCTTCAGGCCCGCCCCAGAACCAAAGCGTTCCCGATTTCGGACTGCTCACGTGGATGTAGTGACGGAAGTCTTTGTACATTGCCGGCCAGCGCTTACGCAGTGATAGCGCGAGCCCTTGGTCGAAATGGTCGTTTGGCGCGACGCCGTGTGCGACGGCCTCTGCGGTGCTGAGTAGAATATCACCTTCAACTTTGCGAATCATACGAATCTCCGATTTGGGTTATGACACCGACCTCTAGTACAAGGAGCGTGCCGACGCTTATGTTCGTTTATTTTCAAAGGTTTAGGAGGTCTTGGTGGGATGTGGGTAGCGCATTTATTTCGCCCGCCGGGCTGCTGCGAATTTTTTGCATCGCCAGGGCCGAGGCCTGAGCACGCCGTTTTTTGTCGCCCTTTGACCAGAGCAAGCGTGTTGACTAGGTTGGCCTCCTTTGGTCCGAGGAGACTATTATGGTTCGAATGCCCGCCGCCTTTTTGATTTGTTTTTGTCTAATTGCCACAGGTTGTGATGACGCGTCCGTCACGCCGGATCCTGTGCTCGATACCGGCATAACGACGCCAGACATGGGCGTCGAAGATGTCGCTGCTGATTTAGGACCCGAATCCAAATGTCTAAAAGTCGATATTTCTGACGATGCGAACGCGTTTGCTGATGACGTATCCATCGAATATTTTGCAAAAATAACTCAAAATGTTGAGACAAAGCCGCGTGAACTTTCGCTTCTTTTTGAACGGTATAACGACACTCTTTACGAAGGGACGTTTGACCTGAGCGAAGGCGCGGATGCGAACTTTGGAACATGCGCCCATTGTGTGTTTGTGCTCACGGACACCGCAGCGCGGGCTTATTTTGCCGACCGCGGGACGCTGGTCAGCAATTCCGACCCTTATTCGCGTCGACTTGATGTCGAAGTAAGCGGATTGCGTTTGGTCGAAGTGTCGGTGGATCCAGAGACTCGCGAATCAACCGTCATCGAGGACGGCGCATGCATCGAGGTCAGTGATTTTGCGATTGACCGCACATTCCCGCCGGCGGACTGGACATGCCCGTCAGATAATTATGGCAACGGTGTTTCGTGCGACTGCGAATGTGGTGCTTGGGACCCCGATTGTGGCGGTCAATCGAGCTGCCCGCCAAACGACCCACTCTGCAGCGGCATCGTCGAGTTTTTGCCAACCGTTGGTTGTGAGGAAACTGAAATCTGTACGGTCGACCCGGTCAGACGCGAAACAGCCTGCACCGCCACTTGCGATTGGGCTGGGCGAGTCGGATGTGCTGCCGGCGCGTGTGTGTTCGATTTTGGCGTGGGTGACGGAGACCTGTGTATCTCGGACCCCATGCGGGTAATCGCAGACACGATGTTCGGCGAGGCGTGTCCGCAAAACGGTCTGCAGATCTTGTGCAATGTCGTGGACGGATTTGCCCAAGGGTATTGCAGTCCCAATAATGTCTGCAGCCCAGTGTGCACCGAAAACAGCGAGTGCACGGTCGCAGGCGAAACGTGTCGCACATTCAGGTTCGACGGTGGACTTGGATATTGCGGACCTGAGCCGACCGACGGGTAAGCTGGCAACGTTGAACCGATTTCGAACCGCGGTCATCCAAACCGGGTCATTCGAATATCAGGAGATTTCATGCCGCAAGCCATTTGGAACAAAACTATTATCGCCAAAACCGAGACCTTTGAGTCGGTGGAAGGCAACGTCTATTTTCCGACTGAGAGCATCGATTCAAAGTATTTTGAACCGAGCGATTACCACACCACGTGCGGTTGGAAAGGTGTCGCGAGCTATTATCACGTGGTGGTCGACGGCCAGCGTAATGAAAACGCCGCGTGGTTTTATCCCGAGCCAAAATCTGCCGCCGCGAATATTAAAAACCACGTCGCATTTTGGAAGGGCGTAAAAGTAGAGAAGTGACCGGCTGACCGTTCACTTCACGCCGGTTAGGTTTCCGTCGATGCCACCGATTTTCAGGCCGATGGATTTTGCGTCGAGCGACCCATTGCCGTCGCTATCGATGTCGTTGGGCGCAAGCGTCCCAAGCAAGCTGATAAGCTGTGCAGGGGGCAAGGGCAGGGCGGCGGGGTCAAGCGCATTGATCGCGGCGTTCAGGTCGGTTTCGGTGACCGCACCTGCCAAAATCCCAGTAAACCCGGTCACGTTTGTTCCCGACAGGGTCACGGTTTGTTCCACCCTGGCCTTGTACAGCGTCACGTTCAGGACGTTGGTGGCGTTCAGCGGAATCGAGATGGGGACGCTGGTGTTCGGCCCACCGCCGGCTACAAAGTTGCCGGTTCGCGTTGCGGGCAACGCCACTACTGGCGCGCAGCTTAGCGGATCCAACGACGACCGGTCCGCCAGATAATTGCACGTGGCCGTCTGCACGTTGCAGGTCGAATTTGCTGGGTCGACCTCGCCGGTTAATAACGCCAAGGTGAACTGGCCTGGCTGGAACCCAATATATTCGAACATCAAGACCAAACTGCCATCGACCAACGAGTCGGTCAGAGGCTGGTTCACGAAGGTTCCGAGCGGCGAGAGCGCGTTGTCACGGTCCCCGTCTCCGTCGATATCTAGGGCCTCGCCGACCGCGGTGCCGTTGCCCAACGACAGCGAATTGATTTTGCTCGCATCGGTGAACGTGGGCGTGCAAAGGCATTGGGTGGTGTTGGCCACGCAAACGCCAGCCATGCAGGAATCACCCGTGCTGCACGCGAGCCCGTCGTCGCAGGTTCCGGCGTTGACCGGGGTGCTGAAGCAGCCTTGGTTGATATTGCAGGTGTCGGTGGTGCACGAGTTTCCGTCGTCGCAAGACCTCGCCGACCCGGTGCAGGTTCCGGCGTTGCAGGTGTCGTTTTCGGTGCACGCGTTGCTGTCGTTACATGACGCGGTGTTTAGCGCGTACGAACACTCAGCGGTCGTTGGGTCACACACGTCGGTGGTGCAGGGATCGGCATCATCACAAATGCTGACCTGACCGCTGCAGCACGGGTTGTTGGTGGGAAGGTGCTGGCATCCCGCGATTTCGTGACAGATGTCGATCGTGCAGGCGTTGCCGTCATCACAGGTCTCTGGTCCAGTTGCAGCGCATACGCCGTCGGCGCAGACGTCGCCGGCTGTGCACAGGTCTCCGTCATCGCACGCCGCGGTGTTATTCGTGTTGGCGCAGCCAAGGGCTGGGTCGCAGGTGTCGTCCGTGCATTCGTTGCCGTCGTCACAAGACACGGCGGCACCCACGCATTCGCCTGCTTGGCAGGTTTCTGCTTCGGTGCAGGCGCTGGCGTCGTCACAGGTGTTGCCGTCGGGTTGGGCGACGTTCACGCAGCCAGTTGCAGCGTCGCAGCTATCGAGCGTGCAGCTGTTATTATCGCTGCAGTCGACGGTTTCGCCGGCACAGACACCGGCCTGACAGGTCGTGTTGAAGGTACAGATATTCATGTCGTCGCAGGCTGTGCCATCTGCAGCGCCGCTCCAGGTCGAGGGAGTCGCAGGGTCGCAGGCGCCGCAACCGCTTGGGTCAGGGTCGCCTGAAGCGCGACACACGCCATCAATCAGGCACGTGTCGGCGACTACGGCCCAAGCGCAGACCTTGCCTTCGCCGGGTTTTTCGACACACGTATCAGTGGTGCAGGCCAAACTGTCGTCGCAATCGGCATCGACTTCACAGCGCATCACGCCCGTGAATTGGGCGTCAGGGCTAGTGTCGGTGCCGGCATCCGTAGTGTTGTTGGTGTTCGTCGGGCTCTTGGATGGGGTTCCATCGTCGCTGCACGCAGCAAAAAGCAAAACCGTTCCAAAGAATAGCGTCGTTAGGCGGAGATTCATTGAAGCCTCCCGTAGATCACGGTGTTGCCGCTCTGACGAGTGTTAGGAAGCGCGCCATTGGTGATGGGCACGATCTTGATAAGTGACGTGTTTGCAGGCTGTC